>CAZGSW010000044.1:0-23505 GCA_964528635.1 uncultured Rhodoplanes sp.
TTTCACCCCGCCATGCTGGCTCATGCGATCGAAGAGGCGAACTTCGGCAGCCTGGCAACGCCGGACTACGTCGCCGAATGGAAATGGGACGGCATTCGCGTCCAGGCAGTAGCCGGCATCGGAGCAGACGGAAAATTCGTTTCCCGGCTCTACTCGCGCACCGGGGAGGATATTTCCCGGAGCTTTCCGGACCTTGTCGCCGCCATGCGTATGCCGGGAGCAATCGATGGGGAATTGCTGATTATGCGGGATGGAACGGTTCAGTCGTTCAACGTCCTGCAACAGCGTCTGAACAGAAAAGCTGTCACGTCTGCCTTGCTCGCAGATTTCCCGGCTCATCTGCGTGCTTACGACCTGCTGGTCGATGGAGCCGAAGATCTCCGTGCATTGCCCTTTGTCGAGCGAAGGCAACGGCTGGAACGTTTTGTGACGAAGCTGTGTGAGCCTCGCGTGGACGTTTCACAGTTGATTCCGTTCGACACCTGGGACTTTCTGGCGCAAGTCCGCGCAAATCCCGCCTTGATCGGCACCAAGGCCGGTTCGGTGGAGGGCGTGATGCTGAAGCGCCGCGACAGCCCATACCTGCCAGGCCGGCCCAAAGGCCTGTGGTGGAAATGGAAGCGCGATCCCATGACGGTCGACGCGGTGCTGATGTATGCGCAGCGCGGTCACGGCAAGCGATCCTCGTTCTATTCCGACTATACATTCGGAGTGTGGACGAAAGGAGAAGGTGGAGCCGACGAGCTGATCCCGGTCGGCAAGGCCTATTTCGGCTTTACCGACGAAGAGCTTCTCAAGATCGACCGGTTCGTCCGGCGCAACACAAGGGACCGATTCGGCCCGGTTCGGGTGGTGGCTCACGAACCGGACGTTGGCATTGTGCTGGAGGTGGCATTCGAGGGACTGCAGCGTTCGGCACGCCACAAGTCCGGGATTGCAATGCGTTTCCCGCGTATCAACAGGTTGCGTTGGGACAAGCCACCGCGAGACGCAGACCGTCTGGAAACCCTGCAGCTTATGCTGAAGCGGACCGACGACGTCCGGCCGGTTGCTCCGCTTTTCGCCGCGAACAACGATTGAGATGCTATATTACGCTTGGATTGTTCGGAGAACATTATGAGCAATGGCCTGGAGCGTTTTTTCGGCGGCTCACCGCTGGCGGTGATCTTCAAGCTGGTCCTGCTGTCGGTCCTTATCGGCGTCGTACTTTCCGCGCTCGGCCTCGATCCCTGGAACATCGTGGAAAGCGTCGAGCGCCTGATCCGCAGCATCTGGAACATGGGTTTCGATGCGGTGCGCTGGCTTTGGCAGTATTTCCTGCTCGGCGCCGTGCTGGTGATCCCGATATGGCTGGTTCTGCGGCTGGTCCGGGCACCCCGGGGACGCTGAGCGTCAGTCCGGCCAGGGACCGCTGACGATGTTCCGGGCGTCGGTACCGACGAGCCCGGAAAGATCGGGACTGCCGCTGCGATCAAGTGCGGTCAGCAGTTCGGATTTGATATCCGAGACCAGCGCCAGACCGCGATAGACCAGCGCGGAATAGAGTTGCAGGAGCGTCGCGCCCGCCCGGATCTTGGCGACCGCGGCTTGACCGGAGTCGATCCCTCCCACACCGATGAGAGGAAAGGCTCCGTCCACACGAATGTAGGTTTCCGCCAGCATGCGGGTGGCCAATGCAAACAGCGGACGACCCGACAGACCTCCTGTCTGGTGAGCAGCCGAATCGCGCAGCGACTCGCTGCGGCGGATCGTCGTGTTGCCGACGATCATTCCGTCCGCTCCGCGAGCGCGAGCGACCGACACGACGTCGTCAAGGTCGGCCAATGCGAGATCCGGGGCGATCTTCAGCACAATGGGTTTAACGCCAAATCGGTCGAGCAACCGATCGCGAACCTCGATCACCCGGGCGAGCAGATCATCAAGAACGGCTCGCTGCTGCATATCGCGCAGACCCGGCGTGTTGGGCGAAGACACATTGACGGTGATATAGCTGGCAAACGGCGCCATCGTCTCGATCATGCGGATGTAATCGGCCGCGCGGTCTGGCGATTCCTTGTTTGCACCCACATTGATCCCGACAATGCCGGGACGTCCTGTCCTTCGCCTCAGCCGCGCCGCGGCAGCCTCAGCGCCCTGGCTGTTGAACCCGAGACGGTTGATCACAGCCTGATCGGCCTCGAGCCGGAATATCCGGGGTCGCGGATTGCCCGGTTGCGGCAGCGGCGTGATGGTGCCGACCTCCACAAATCCGAAGCCAAGGCCGAGAAGCACATCGGGAATCTCGGCATGCTTGTCGAACCCGGGCGCGATCCCCACCGGATTCGGGAAAGACAGACCAAAAGCCCTGACCAACAGGCGCGAATCATCAACTGGTGCGCGGGGCACCGGCATCAGCGTCATGCCTTGAACGACAAGGGAATGGGCGGTTTCCGGGTCCAACACCCGGAGCGCTGGCCGGGCCAAACGATCAAACAGGCCTAACAAGGGCGGCTCCGATTACGGCGTGGACCCTATCGGCCACATTTGCGTTGTTCAAGGCAGGACAGGACTGGACAGACGCGCAATAAGGCTATAATTCCTACATTATTGATAATAATCTTAGGTGGACCCGGATGGCAAAGACCGGGATGAAAACGATGTTGACGCACGCCCAGATCTGGGGCGCGCTCGATCGCTTGGCGGCACGAGCCAAGCTCTCACCGTCGGGACTGGCGAAACGTGCCGGACTCGACCCAACCACTTTCAACAAGTCCAAACGGATCACTCCGGATGGGCGTGCGCGTTGGCCATCCACGGAATCGGTCGCCAAGTCACTTGCCGCGACTGGCGTCACCATCGACGACTTCGTGTCGCTGATCGGCGACAACAGCAGCACGACACAGGCCGTCCCGCTGATTGGATTTGCTGAAGCCGGTGCCGGAGGATTCTTTGACGATGGCGGTTTTCCAGTCGGCAAGGGATGGGATGAAATCGCATTCCCCGCCATCACCGACGAGCACGCTTACGCGCTGGAAATTTCCGGCGACTCCATGGTGCCGGCGTACCGTGACGGCGATGTCATTATCGTGTCACCGGGCGCCCCCGTCCGGCGTGGCGATCGCGTCGTGGTGAAAACCAAATCCGGCGAGGTCATGGTCAAGGAGTTGAAGCGCCAGACAGCCAAGTCGGTCGAGCTCAAGTCGCTCAATGCCGAACATCCGGAGCGGGTCCTGGGTCTGGAGGAGGTGGTCTGGATCGCCCGCATTGTCTGGGCGAGCCAATAGCAATGGACCGCCATAAACAATTGACTCTGGTATTTTCGCGTTTCAATGCATCGTGCAATGCGCTGGTGGCTGCTAGTTTAGAAAACGCTGCCTGACTTCGAAACCCACTAGGCTTGGGGATTGTCATGACGCGCTCGCTTGAACCCGCAAATTGTGAATGTTGCACCGGTTGGGCGTGCGGATCATTCGGCCGCCGAACATTTCTGCGAGGAGTCGCCGCCAGCACCACAGCGCTCGCCATAGCACCTGCTGCCGCGCTTGCCGCTGAAAGAAAATACGAGGCCATGGCTTTGTCGTGCATCGATCCCCGCACCCAGGAAGGCGTGCGGCAAAACATGGTGAAACGAGATCTGGTCGGAAAATACAGTCAGGTGATATTGGCCGGCGGAGCAATCGGGGTGGTCGCGCCCGCGTTCAAGGAATGGCACAAAACGTTTTGGGACAACCTTGCCGCATCGGTGCAACTCCATTCGATCGGCAAAATGATCGTCATCAATCACCGCGACTGTGGCGCTGCCAGGATCGCCTACGGCACGGATGCGTTGAAGACACGCGAAGCCGAAACGGCGCTGCATCGCAAGGTGTTTGCCGAGTTTCGCAAACAATGTGCAACACGGCAGCCCAAACTCTCGATCGAGACCGGCATTATTTCGCTGCAGGGCGAACTCGAAATGATTGCCTAGGCGGACCGCGCCAACGCGCCGTCGATCATGTCGACCGTGTTGCCGATCCCGTAGATCGCTACGAATGAGCCGAAACGGGGCCCCTTCTCCTGACCGAGCAGCACCTGGTAGAGCAGGTTGAACCAGTCAAGCGACACCCCGGGCCTGCCATCTTTCGCCTTTTTGGCATGATCCAAAAACGGCTCGCGACGGCCGATCTCATAAACCACGTTCTGCACGTCCTCCGCAGTGGCATCAGCCGCCAGTTGCGACAGCGCATCCCGCAAGTCGATCAAGGCTTTTCTCTCGTCCGGCGACGGCTCTCGGAATTTCTTGGCCGGAAGCACGAAATCCCGGAAGTAGTGCACCGCGTATTCGACCAGCGCGTTGAGCTTCGGGTGGGTCTGCGGCGTTACACCCGGCCGATAACGGCCGATAAAGCCCCACAGCGTCTCCGCATTCTCGGCATTTGAGGACGACACCAGCGTCAACAACATCGAGAACGAGATCGGCATCTCGGGCTTGGGCGGACTTCCGCCGTGGACGTGCCACACCGGATTGCCCAGCCGCTGCCTTAGGTCGGCTTGCCGGTGATAACCATCGAGGAATTGCTGATAGTCGTCGACGTTGCGAGGAATGACGTCGAAGTAAAGCCTCTTGGCTGCTTTGGGTTCGCGGTACATGAACAGCGACAGGCTTTCGGGACTCGCATAACGCAGCCACTCGTCGATGGTCAAACCGTTTCCCTTCGACTTGGAGATCTTCTGTCCCTTCTCATCCAGGAACAGTTCGTAGTTGAAACCCTCTGGCGGCGTACCGCCAAGCGCACGGCAGATGTCGCCGGACAGTTTCACCGAGTCGATGAGATCCTTACCCGCCATTTCGTAGTCGACGCCGAGCGCGATCCAGCGCATCGCCCAGTCCGGCTTCCATTGCAGCTTGCAACGTCCGCCGGTGACCGGCACCGTAAAGCGCTCCTGTGTTTCAGGATCTTCATACGTAATGGTGCCGCGTTCGGCGTCATGTGACAGGACCGGCACTTGCAGCACGATCCCGCTGCGCGGGTCTATCGGCAGAAACGGCGAATAGGTCTGCGCGCGTTCTTCCCGAAGCGAGGGCAGCATGATGCTCATGACCTTGTCGAAATTCGCAAGCATCTTGAGCAGCGCCTTGTCGAAGCGACCGGAGCGATAGCACTGCGTCGACGACATGAATTCGTACTCGAAACCGAACGTATCGAGAAACGCTCGAAGCCGCGCGTTATTATGTTCTCCGAAACTGGGGTGTGTGCCGAAGGGATCCGGCACCTTCGTCAGCGGTTTGCCGAGATGCTTCGCCAGCAAATCCTTGTTCGGCACATTATCCGGAACCTTGCGCAGTCCATCCATGTCGTCAGAAAACGCGATCAAGCGCGTCCTGATCTTGTCATCGGTCAGAACACGGAAAGCGTGACGGACCATGGATGTCCGCGCCACCTCGCCGAACGTGCCGATGTGTGGCAGCCCGGATGGACCGTACCCGGTCTCGAAAATCACTTCGTCTTTGGGCTGGCGCTTCAGGCGAGCCACAATCTTTCGGGCTTCCTCGAACGGCCAGGCGTTGGATTTTTCGGCGACTTCGCGCAGCGATGCGGCGGCTTCGGTGACGGACATCATGGTCTCCACGCGCCTTATGTACCGCACAGAAGGGCGATTCAAGCCGGAAGCGCCATATCTTGAGGACGGCGCCTAAGGTCGGGCCGGCTGCTGACCCCGTGCCGGCGGCGCATTTCTCGGGCCGAGACCGGCAGGGCCAAAGATTCCGACCGTAATGGCGCGCGCCATATATTGTGCGAGGCAGGTATAGCCCGCCTCCGTTCGCGCGAATTCGTCCGGGAGCAGGCCGCCACCGCTGCCTTGCGCCTGGGCCAGCAGACGCTGGGCTTCATAACGACGGACAATCAGCACATTTTCCCTGGCAGCGATCTGCCGCAGCAACTCACGGACCTTTCGGTAGTTCTCGTCCTGCTCCATCCGGTCGACATACTGCAATCCCACCAGCACCGTATCGACCTTGTGATCCTTCAGCCATCTCAGCGTGTCGACTACCGTCTCTTCCAACTCGTCGATGGGCACGTATGCCAGGGCATCATTGGTGCCGACCTGCCACAACACCAGGTCCGGTTCGTGAAGTGCCACTTCGTTCCTGATGCGCGCGGCGGCCTGCGAAGCGAGTTCGCCGGAAACGCCACGATTGATCATGACGACATCGAGTCCCTTGATGGCCTGCGCGAGAATCTTGCGCGCTTCGCCGGTATATCCACCGTGCAACACGCCACGGCCGGCCGACGGCGAGGCGCCGATTGCGAGGATCTTGATCCGTTTGTGTTTTGCCAGCGCAGCCGCGACGTTCGGCAGCGGTGAGTTGCTCGCCGTGGCTGCATCCGACGCCTGGCAATCACGGGAAAACGGCGCCGGCATGGGTGGAGCAAGCGGAGCGCGATCCTGCGCCCAGCCGATTTCACCCAGCGTCAGAAGCGCCAGCACTGCCCCTAGGATGGGCGCGCGGCGCGGATGCGTCCTCTGACCTTTTCTCGCCATTCCGGCAACCATGCGGTGAAGGCCATGATCAGGATACCGCAAACCACCACGGCGGTATCGATGAATATATCGCCTTGATAGATGTATCGAACGATCTGACCGATGAGGCTCAGGATCGATCCGACGCAGAACACGTACAGCGAATTGCGGCCAAGCATCGACAGAAACCCGACCATCGGACGAACAATCCGCAAAAGATAGGGATAGGTGGCCGACATAAGGGCGATCAGCGCCAGGAACTGGATCAAACGGGGCGGCGTGTTGAACGTCTTGTCTAGCAGGAAGAACAGACGGGGCTGCGGGACCCTGGTCGGGTCCCACCACAGGTTGAGCAGGACGCACAGCAGAGCGGCGATCACGATGGGCAATGCAATCCACCGGATCGATACGATATGCCGCCGTACGAATGCACCCTCACGGTCCGTCCGACCCAGCACGAAGCCCAGAACGAACGTAAGCTGCCAGGCAAGAGGATTGAAAAACCACTGACCTTCCACCGGCCACGTGGGCACGGAAATCTGAAAGCCCAAGACCACGCAATAAACCAGAAGCGAAACCGGCAGGACTGCCTGCGGCGCGTACCGGTCAGTAACCGCAATCGCAGGCGCCATCGTCATCAGCGCTATATAGAGCGGCAAGATGTCGAAATAACCGAGATGATGCGTGATCAGCGCAAGCCCGATATGGGTCGACACCGGGTCGTGAAAAACCGGCGCGGCGTTGTGCCATTCCAGAAGCAGCGGGTTCTTGAGCAGAATTGCGCTGGCCGCCAGAATTGCGATCGCGATCATGGTGATCATGATCTGCGCGGCATAAAGTGTGATGATCCGTCCGCCAAGACGAAGAACCAGGTACCAGGTCGATTGTCTGCGCTCATTGGTTCCTACCATCAAGCGCATGCCCCAACCGGCAAGAAAAACGAAAAGATCCGCCGAGTCCGACCACGAATAATTGGCGTGGGTAAATCTGGCGAAATAATTGCCTGGTATGTGGTTTATGAAAATGAAGACGAGGGCAAGCCCTCGCCAAAAGTCGATTGGATTTGGCTCGCGGACCATCGTCGCGACTCTCCTCGACAATGGTGCCACGCTGCATGAACCATGCAAGTCTTCTGGATCGAAAAAATTTTTGATCAGGCGGCGGATGGGCGGGAATTAGAACGGACTGATCGGAAAGTATCGCAGCCATAGATCACTGAACCGGCCACGCTCCCAAAGCCGAAACAGCGCCCAGTTGAACCCCAGGCGCAAGGCATCATTGCCTTTTCGGACGGCAATACCCACCCCTTCGCCAAAATAGCGGTTGTCGCTGAATGGGCCTCCTCGAAACGCACAGCAGCCTTCCGAAGCAGTGCCGTTCAACCAAAAAGCGAGAGAGATCCCATCTCCGAACAACAACTCCACTTCACCGCGCCGGAGCGCCTCGCGTGCCGCTTGAGGGGCGGGAAAGGAACGAACGTCGGCCTCAGTGAACTGGCTCTTCAGATAGGCTTCATGCGCCGTACCGGCCACAACCGCGATCTTGCGGCCCTCGAGCAACTCCGGTCGAACCTGATCCAGGGCGAACTCGCGCTTGGACACAAAGCGTGCCGGAGTGCGGTAGTACGGATCGCTGAAATCGATACGTGCACGGGTATGCTCTGTTACGCTCAGAGAAGCGATGACGGCGTCCCCACGGTTCTCGACAAGCGAGTCGATGAGTGTGTCGAACCGGCGCATCTGGATCGTGCAGGCGATTTTCAATTCTTCACAGATCATGCGCGCCAGGTCGACGTTGAAACCCGCGGGGTTTCCATCGGATCCGGCGTGGTTGAACGGCGGATAATCGTTCTCGGTCAGGAACCGGATCAACGTCATTCGGGACAGGTCCGGGCGCTCAGGGCGTCGGCGAGGATCCCAGAACCCGGGAACCGTGACCGCCCCAGCAACAGTATTCTGGGGCTGTGACCATGCTTCGGGCATCATCGCAGCCACCGCCAAAGCAATCAGACCGAGCAATTGCAATTGCAATCGCCTTCTGGTTTTATATATATCAATCAAGGGTTGCATTGAGCGTTGGCGGACCATCTGGCCGCTTATAAACGAATTTCGTTGTCGTGGGGCGACGGCGGTGGCGTATCGGACAGCGAACGAAACGGTCGCAATCGCGTCCGACCGCGAGCGGTGGATCGAATCGCCGCCAATCGTGCCTCCCTCGGACTCCGGTTCAGATCAAGTTTCGAACCGAAGTAGGCCGAAGCGGTTGCCCACCCTCCCCCGGTGTCCGGAACTCGACTGCGTTCGGCATCTTCTTTCTCCCGGTGCGACTGCATTTGCTGAAGTCCGTGCCGCCGAAGCCGACGTCGGCGCCGACCGTGTGCTGGTCACTCACGGCCTGATCGATGAAGCGACTTACGCGGCGGCGCTAGCGCATTATCTTGGCTGCGCCTTCGAACCCCTGGACAGAGTGGCTCGCGCGTCCTGTCCGCTTTCAGACGACCAGATTATCGACTCGGCGCGAACAGGGCTGCTTCGCCTGACCACACAAGATGGCGACAAGCTCGTGGTCGCGCTCCGTGAGAATACTGCCAGGACATTAATGAGGCTTCACACTGAACGGTCCGACCTTCCATTTCGAATCGCACTTACCGGAAATGCGTATTTGTCCAGATTCGTGGCAGACCAGACACGACACACGATCGGGTTTCGAGCGGCCGAACAGCTCCGTGAGCACAGGCCCGAACTATCTGCAGGAAACGAACACGGCCGCTCGATCGTTACCATAGTCATTGTGGCCGTGATTGCGTTGTTGGCGCTGATCGCTCCAGCCGATGCCGCCTTGGGCATAGACTTGGTACTTGGCTTGATTTTTCTGGCCTGGACTGGGCTGCGGCTCCTCAGCACCGTCTCGCCAAATCCGGCACCTCAGGCGCGACCAGAGAGTCTGGACCGAGACCTACCGATCTATACGCTGGTCATTGCGCTGTATCGCGAAGCAACCGCAGTTGATGGTTTGATCGCAGCAATCCGTACATTAAATTACCCGCTCGAACGGCTTGATATCAAAATCGTGCTTGAGCCCGATGATCACGATACGAGAGCCGCAATCGAACGGCTGGGACTGCTGCCGCCATTCGAGACCATCTTTGCACCGGACAATGCGCCCCGCACCAAGCCCAAGGCTTTGAATGCCGCCTTGCCGTTCTCGCGCGGCAAATTCATTGCAATATACGATGCCGAAGATCGGCCGGAACCGGGTCAGCTCCGCCTTGCGCTGGAAGCCTTCACGGCAGGCGACGACAGCTTGGCGTGTGTCCAGGCTCGTCTGACCATCGACAACACGTCGGACAGTTGGCTCACACGACTTTTTACCGCTGAATATGCAGGACTCTTCGATGTGTTCTTGCCCGGACTTGCGCAATGGCACATGCCGCTACCGCTTGGCGGCTCTTCGAACCACTTCCGCACTGAAATCCTTCAGAAAGTTGGCGGATGGGACCCCTATAACGTAACGGAAGACGCTGACCTCGGCATGCGCCTGGCTCGCCTCGGTTACCGCAGCACCGTCATACAATCCACCACTTACGAAGAAGCGCCCGCCCGCTTCAGACCCTGGCTCAGGCAGCGCACGCGATGGTGCAAGGGATGGATGCAGACGTGGCTGGTACATATGCGGTCGCCGCGCCAGCTAAGACGGGACCTTGGCACACTCGGGTTCATCATCTTCCAGCTACTGGTCGGCGGCACGGTTATGGCTTCGCTGGTGCATTCACTCTTCGTCGCCAAGCTGCTGACCGAACTGGTGCTGGCCGGGAGCGATCCGGACACACTGGTGGCAATGACATCTCATGCGATATTCCTTGCTGCCGGCTACGTAGCTTTTATCGGAGTTTGTTTGGTCGGCCTGTTCCGCCGCAAGCTTCTGCGATGCGCATGGGCCCTGATACTGCTGCCGATCTATTGGATGTTATTATCGCTGGCTGCGTGGCGAGCCTTGTTCCAACTGGTACGGGATCCCTATCGCTGGGAGAAAACCGAACACGGTCTCGCGCGTACTTCCAGGCTGGCCCAGCAATGGGAGCCGGCAGTTACAGATAACTTCGCAGTTCCACGGCAGCCTCGGCCGGCCGCCGCTTCAGACTGAACGGCGCGACAAATCGTCCATCCTTGTCCATTAGATAGACGATCGCCGTATGATCCATGTTGTAGCCACCAGCTTCGAGCGGCACTTTCCTAGAGTAGACGCGATACGCCTTTTCCATGGCCTTGATGGAGGCCTCATCACCGGTGACTCCGATCACACGGGAATCAAAGCTCGACAGGTAATCCTTGAGCTTGGCAGGAGTATCGCGCTCGGGATCAACCGTTACGAACAGTGCGCGCATGTCCTTTCCGTCACTGCCCAGTGCGCGCATGACCTCGGAAACCTCGAACAGCGTGGTTGGGCAGACATCGGGACAGTGGGTAAAACCGAAGAACACCAGGAATGGCCGTCCCTTCAGGTCACGATCCGAAATTGGCTGGCCGTTGTGGTCAGTCAGAGTGAAAGGTCCGCCGACCGCAGATTGAAGCGTGACGGGGACCGGAGATCGTCCGGTCACGATGAAGATGATCGTGGAAAAGACCAGAAGTCCCGTGAGGAACGCGAGAAGGACGATCAGGAGGCGTGCGGATCGAACGGAGAGCAAGACGGGTTCACCCGAAACACGCAACAAAACCGGCGCGAATGACCTCAAAAAACACCGCCGTGCCGTAGTAGGCCCACAGTCCCATCGTGCCGGCTACCAACAACGCCGCGACCGCTGCGCCGATCAGCGCTGGATAACGACCACCTGCAATCGTTTCAGACATGGCGACCTGCCAAGAATAAGCAGCTACTCGTTCAAGGCTGAGATATGCCGAATCCGGCATTCCGGCAACCCGCTCCCGAATAATTGACGACGGTCAAAGTACCCAACGGCAGGCCCTTTGGACTGCATCGACTCAGTTCCTGAAGCGAGCGCGCCCTATGCCAAAAAATGGCGCAAGTTGCCTGTGACTTGTGAGATTAAATTCGCGCCAACGGCACCACCCATAATATGGTCGGGAGCGTATCGCTGAACTAATGTGCCCCGCGATTGGCATGGGGTCGCCAGATCTTGCTCGTGAACGACCATAGTCAGAACAGCGAATGTACCTTCCGAGTGATTGCACGGCGCCTGACTGCGATGGCGCGTTCGACGCTGCACGCGGCAGGCCGCCTTCCAGGGCACTTGTCGCGTGCCCAGCGTGACCGGTGATGCCATGGATCCTCAGGGCCGCGAACCGCCGGGATTACTTGATCGCGCAATCGAATACGCTGCGCAAAACCTTCGTGTTGAAAAACTCATCATTCAGTTGGGACTTGATCCCAACAACATTTCATTCGATGCCCTATGGGACCGCCTGGTCGATATCACTCTTGCAAACATCAATATCGCGAACACGCTCGCACTCATTGGAGCGCTGCTCTACGTCGCGACTTTGATGGTTCGCACCATCGTTCCGCTTCGCGTGATCGGAATCATCTCCATGCTGTTCTTTATCGGCTATGGAGCGCTGGCAGGTGCGGTCGCCACCTTCCTTCTCTACCTGCTCTCGCTTCCGATCAACGTTCTCAGGCTTCACCAGATGCTCAATCTCGTGAAAAAGGCGCGCATTTCTGCGCAGGGCGACCTTTCAATGGACTGGCTGAAGCCGTTCATGACAACACGGAAATACAAGAAGGGAGACGTGCTGTTCCGAAAAGGAGATGCTGCAAACGAGATGTTCTACACCGTTACCGGCACATACCTGGTCAAGGAAATAGACATCGAGATTCCACCCGGCCGGATTATGGGAGAGCTTGGCTTTCTTTCCAAAGACAATCGCCGGACACAAACAGTCGAGTGCACGGAAGGCGGCAACGTCCTCACAATCACCTACGACAAGCTCCTGGAAATCTACTTCCAGAATCCGGAATTCGGTTACTACTTTCTGCGATTGAGCAGTGACCGGCTCATGCAGAACATCACACGATTGGAAGCCATTATCGAAGAGAACAAAAGACTGTCGCAGCAAGCCGACAGAACACCCCGCTAACCGCGGCCGTGCTACCGCTCCCTGAACACTCTCATCATTTGATCGCGGAACGGTTTCGCGAAATATGAAAGCATCGTCCGTTCGCCAGTCTGAACAAAAACCTCGACCGGCATTCCGGGCACGAAAGTGACGTTTCCGACCTTGGCAATCTCCTCCGGCTTCATGGAAATCCGGATCACATAATATGTCTGACCTGATCGCTGGTCAGTGGTTGCATCAGCCGCAATGCGACTCACGCTTCCATAAAGCTCCGGCGTTGACTGCTGATTGAGCGCGGACAGCCGCAGCAAGGCAGACTGGCCGAGCCTGACCTGATCGATGTCCTGCGGATTCACCCTGGCTTCCACCCTGAGGTCATCCTTGGCCGGCACGATCAACATGATCGGATCACCGGCCGGGATAACGCCGCCGACAGTGTGAACCGTGGACTGAAAAACAACACCGTCCTGCGGAGCCCTGATGTCGATACGTTGCAGTTGGTCCTCTGCCGTGATTTTCCGCTCGACGAACTCGCCGAGCTTGGCATCGATCTCACGCATCTCGCGCGCGACCTCGCTGCTCAGATCGCGGTCGATCTGGATGATCTGCAGTTCGATCTCGGACATCTTGCCCGACACTTGAGCGGACTGGGAAATCAGCTGGGCGCTCTCTCCGTGCAGTCGCGCCGCCTGACGCTCCAACTCGGTCAATCGCGCGATCGGCACGAGCTTTTGCTTCCAAAGATCCCGAACGCCGACCATCTCGCGCTCGATCAACTCCATTTCCCTTACCTTGGCCTTCTGCTGGGCCTGATATCCGCGCACCTCCTCCTTCAGCTGCTCAATGCGCTGTTGTAGCTGCTCTTTCTGTCCTACGCGCGCTTTTTGCCGTAGCTCGAAAAGCTTGCGTTCGTTTGAAACCGCTGCAGCGACATCGGGGTCACTGATCAGGCGGAGCAGTTCACGCGGAAAATGGACTGCTTCTACGCCGTCCCGCTCACTTTCGAGTCTGGCCTTGCGAGCCACGAGTTCGTTTATGCCTTTGACCACTATCGCCAGGTTCGCGCGGGTTACCGTGTCGTCCAGACGAACCACGATCTGACCGGCCTTGACCTGATCCCCGTCGCGAACCCGGAACTCCCCGACAATGCCACCGGTCGGGTGCTGTACCTTCTTCACATTCGAGTCGACGACAAACGAGCCTGGTGCAATCAGCGCCCCCGACAGCTTCATCGTTCCGGCCCAGCCGCCGACGCCGCCGGCAAGAATGATGACAATGACCAGACCCGCCAGCGAATGGCGCAGTATCGAGCGACGCGTATCCTGGGCTTCCGCTGTCATGTCTTGATCCCACCAGCATCAGGAACGACTTTGAGCGGCCGCGCGACATTTCCCTGATGCCTGACCTTAGCGAGCACTTGATCCTTGGGTCCGAATGCCCGCATCCGACCCTGGTTCACCATCAGCAGTTGATCCACACTGGCAATGGCGCTGGGCCGGTGCGCAACAACGACCACAATGCCCCCACGATTTCGCACATTCATGATCGCACGGCTAAGAGCTTCGTCGCCCTCTGCGTCAAGATTGGAGTTCGGCTCATCGAGAACGACCAGGAATGGATCACCATACAGCGCCCGAGCCAGCGCTATCCGTTGAGCTTGTCCTGCAGACAAACCGGACCCGTTCTCCCCAACCGGGGTTTCGTACCCGTTTGGAAGCTTTACCACGAGATCGTGAACACCAGCAGCTTGAGCAGCAGCAACAACAGCATCAGCATCTGCAGGATCAGCAAAGCGGGCAATGTTCTGAGCGACCGTACCGGCGAACAATTCGACGTCCTGGGGCAGGTACCCGATGTGCCGGCCAAGCTTGTCGACAGCCCACTGATCGAGAGACGCGCCGTCGAGACGCACGCGTCCACGCGCCGGCTGCCAGACACCGATCAGCAACCGTGCGAGGGATGACTTTCCGGAACCGCTGGGACCGATGATCCCGAGTCCGTTTCCGGCCTGGAGGTTGAAGCTGACCTCCGCCAGAACGGCCCGATCGCTGCCCGGCGGCACCGCGGTCACCGATTCGACCGCAACGCTCGCATTCGGAGCCTGGAGCGGCATCGGATCCGGTTGGGCCGGGAAGGCAATCAACAGTTGATTGAGGCGCGCCCAGCCTTGCCGGGCGGACACGAAAGCCCGCCAGTTTCCGATAGCCAAATCGACCGGAGCCAGGGCGCGCGCGCTGAGGATCGATCCTGCGATGATGATCCCCGCCGTAGCCTGTTGATTGATCACAAGATATGCGCCGACCGCAAGCACTGCCGATTGCAGGACCATCCGGAGCACCCTTGAGACGGATGCAAAGCCGCCGGCGACGTCGCTGACACGGCGATTCCCGGCGAGGAACTTTCTGTTGATGTCGTTCCACATTGCGGAGATCGCGCCGCCCATGCCCATAGCACGCAGCACTTCCGCGTTGCGCCGACTGCTGTCCGCAAGGCTCATCCTGCTGGAGGCGAGCGCAGTGACGGACTGCGTCGGTTCGCGGGTAAGCACCTCGGTCAGCGCGGTCAAAACCCCGAGCACGATCGCACCCAGAAGTGCAGCCAGTCCGATATACGGATGGAACGCGAAGCAGATGCCCAGGTAGATCGGCAGCCACGGCAGGTCGAACAGGGCCGCCGGCCCCATGCCGGAAAGAAAATTCCGCACGCTGTCGAGATCGCGTAACGGCTGGAGGCCATCGGAGCGATTGCCAACCCGCAGCGGCAAGGACATCACCGCGGCGTAGACGCGGTCGCTCAACTGCTCATCGAGGCGCGCCCCGATCCGAACGAGAACCCGGCCGCGGATGATGTCGAGAAGCGCTTGAGCCAGAAACAGACCGGAAGCAAGGATCAACAAAGCCACCAGGGTCGGCACACTGCGGCTTGGGAGCACACGATCGTAGATTTCCAGCATGAAGATCGCGCCCGTGAGCATGAGAATGTTGCTCATGCCGCTCATCAGCGCAGTCGCCACCAAAGCTCCGCGACACGATTTCAACGCGTCTGCGAGTTCCGAGCGCCTCGTTGTTCCCGCCTGGGGGCCAGGCTGCCGCATTTGTCCCACCCTCCGGGGGAGGCCGGAATCGCGCACGTAGGGTTCGTGTGGTTACTTCCCGGTATCTCACCCTATCAGGAACCGGCGGCCGAGCGCTTACCAAACGAGGATTTGGTTAACCATGATGAGGAAATATGATAGAAATCAATAACCTACCCTAACGGCCGTCAGGGGTCCGGGTCCCACCCCAGGCATCGCGAACCTGTAGGTAGTGAATTCGCGGATCATAAGCCGCAACGCGCAGGCCGAGCACTTCCGGGGAAAGCCGGCCAACCGCCGCCAACAGGGAATAGGAGTTTACCACGCGGTCCCGCTGCGCTCCCACCAGTGCAGCCCGCGCATTCACGAGTTCCTGCTGTGCGTTCAGCACGTCGAGCGTTGTCCGTTGTCCAAGCCTTGCTTCTTCCCGAACGCCGTTCAGGGCAGCCTCGGCACCTGTGACCTGGGCCCGGGTGGAAATGATCGCACCCCTTGATGCGTCCAGTTGGGCCCACGCCTGTTCGACGCCAAGTCTTGCCTCATCCCGCGCGACATCGAGGTCATGCCGGCGCTGGCCAAGCGTCTCCTTGGCCTGGCGTATCTGGGAATACTCCGCGCCCCCCTGATAGATGGGAACCGATAGTTGCCCCCCGATCGAGGCGGTGAACGTGTCCGGATTTGTGAGCGATAGGTCGTAGTTTCTCTGAACCGAACCGAGCATCGAAATCGTCGGATACAACGCTCCTTCGGCAATCCTGACCTGATGCAGCGCCACGTCGATGTTGAACTGGGCGGCAGTCACTGCCGGACTGTTCGATGTGCCATAGACAACGGCTGCCGAAAGCGGCTTCGGAATAAGCCGGTCCACGGCAGTGGCAGGGCGTAACTGACCGGCTTCAATGCCCATCACTTGCCGATACAACGCTCGCGAGGACTTGTAGGCAGCCTGCGCCGACAGGAGTTGAGTCTTGCCAATGGCAAGACGCGACTCCGCTTGGTGCAAATCCGTCGCCGTCACATTGCCAGCTTCCAACCGCTGTCTGGTTTGCCGCAATTGTTCTTCAAGAACGCCGACATTGTGCGCTGCAATTCGAGCAACCCTGCATCGCGCAGGAGATTCATATAGGCGGTGACCGCGGAGAGCAGGACCGTCTGCTCGGTGCCGCGAAGCGTTTCACGCGCCGCCATGACCTGACTTTCGGCCTGCCGGGTGCGGTTGGCGGTCTGAAATCCGTTGAACAGGGTTTGAGTCATTGTGGCGCCGAACCCGCGCGGAGTGGTGCCACCGCCTTGCACCGTGTCCCGTTCAGGTATCGGCAGGAGGGTGGGTCCGGATCTGGTAACGACCCGGTTGGTTTGCGCCGCTATGCTTGCAGTGGCAGAAACCCGAGGGCGATAGCCGGACAGCGCGCTGGACACGCCTTCATCCGTTGCCCTCACAAGCGCCCGTTGCGCGCTGATCTGCGGATTGTTGCGATAAGCAAGCACCAACGCCGCCTCGAGCGTCTCCGCCAAGACCGCGCAAGGATGGGCGAAGCCCACGACAACATTTGCCGCGAGCGCCGTCACCAAACGTGAACAACGCATTCGCGACATACCTCTCCCCGACGCTGGCGCAAAACTGCACGCGAACAATCGGAATTCCGGCAAAATAGGTGGGCGGCCCTGAGTCGCAAACGTCATCAGACCGCTCTGCACAGATTTGTGCATATCACCGAGAGGCAGGCGCCAGCCGAGACCGAATCAAAGAATAATGTTGATTCGGCCTCGAAGAGCCTCACGCATTTCGCGAGTCAGCGAATCGGATTGTTTTGCGATTTGGGCAATCCGGATTGCGCCAGGGCGGTGGCCATCTGTTGCAGCTTGTTGATGAGATCCGTGGCCGTGGCCGGCGGCAACACCAGGCGACAAACGGGATAACGTCTCCCGGTTAACGGAGTGTCGGGCTTTCGCTCGTCCAGTCGCGAGACACCGAACTCGAGCCTGAGCGCCTGCCCGTCAAACAGAAGACTGGTCAAGGTATCTGCATAGGTCTCCAGACAGTCGGGCCGGTCGACGTAACGGAAATCAATCTTGGGTAATTCCGCCGGCTTCGGCGCGGCTATATCGCTTGCGGCCGTGCCGGGAGCGGTCTGGGCTTCGTCCGGCTTCTTGTTGAACATGCCTTCCTCTCCTTTGCTCGCAAGTTGATGCGGAAACAGGCCGGCCAGACCGTACTGGATGCCGTGTTGTCCGTGTCACGGAGACAGCCTACATTTGATTTGCGGGACAATCCTGCCGGCGGAGCCTTGCATGCAGCGTGAAAAGTCACCTTCTTCTGATACTTTAGCAGACGCCTCGGCGACGTCTCAGCTCAGCCGACGCCGGGTACTGAAAATGTCCGCGGCCGCTTTTGCGGGACTGCAGACAGGCCTTGTCGCAGCCCCCGGCAGGGCGAATGAAGGAAAAGTATCCCACGGAATTTCGGCATTCGGAGACCTCAAATATCCGGCCAACTTTCCACACTTCGACTACGTGAATCCGAAAGCGCCGAAGGGTGGAACATTCTCGCAGATCGGGCCGAGCCGCCAGCTCAACCAGAACTTCCTGACCTTCAATTCGTTGAACGGATTCATCCTGAAGGGTGAAGGCGCGCAGGGTATCGAGCGCACCTTTGCGACCCTGATGGAGCGCGCCTGGGACGAGCCGGATGCGATGTACGGCTTGGCGGCGTCATCTGTCCGGATTTCGGACAACGGACGCAGCTATCAGTTC
The DNA here is from genome assembly GCA_964528635.1 of uncultured Rhodoplanes sp. Taxonomy (GTDB): domain Bacteria; phylum Pseudomonadota; class Alphaproteobacteria; order Rhizobiales; family Xanthobacteraceae; genus Z2-YC6860. The sequence goes on from CAZGSW010000044.1 coordinate 18,388, forward strand.
GCGATCCGCCCGGAGGCGCGATTCCACGATGGAAGCGCGTTGACCGCGCATGACGTCGCCTTCTCGTTGAATATCTTGAAAGAGAAAGGACATCCGATCATCGCGCAGATCATGCGTGACTGCGAGAGCGCAAAGGCCATTGACGACGCCAATGTCCTGGTTCGCTTCACGCAAAACCGCGGCCGCGATATTCCGCTTCTTGTTGCTGGCCTGCCGATTTTCTCTCGCACCTACTACAGCAACCGCCCCTTCGAAGAATCGACGCTCGATGCGCCACTCGGCTCGGGAGCCTACAAGGTCGGGCGCTTCGAGGCAGGCCGCTTCATCGAGTACGACCGCGTGAACGACTGGTGGGGAAGCGACCTTCCGATCAACCGCGGACGCCACAACTTCAATACCCTCCGCTACGAGTACTATCGGGACCGCGAAATCTCGTTCGAAGGCTTTACGGCAAGAAATTACCTTTTTCGCGAGGAGTTCACCTCTCGAACCTGGGCAACGCGATACGATTTTCCGGCGATTCGGGAAGGCCGTGTCCGGCGTGAAGAACTCCCGGATGACACGCCCTCCGGGGCCCAGGGCTGGTTCATCAACACACGCAGAGGTGTTTTCAAGAATCGCGCACTCCGCGAGGCATTGATTTACGCCTTCGACTTCGAGTGGACGAACAAGAATATCATGTACGGTGCGTATACCCGCACTCATTCAACGTTCCAGAATTCCGATCTCATGGCGACCGGGAAGCCGAGCCCGGACGAGCTTGCCATGCTCGAGCCGTTCCGCGGACAGCTTCACCCGGAGGCCTTCGGCGAGCCGTTCGTGCCGCCGGTCTCCGACGGATCTGGAAACGACCGCAGCATGTTGCGGAAGGCATCGCAGATACTGAGGGAAGCAGGGTTCGCCATCAAGGACGGCAAGAGAGTTGGCCCGAATGGAGAGCCGGTCACAATCGAATTCCTGATCGATCAGCCGGCTGCCCAGCCGATCCACATGCCCTATATCAAGAACCTCGCAACGCTCGGCATCGATGCCACCGCCAGGGTTGTCGATCCGGTGCAGTTCCGGGCGCGGGTCGACGAATTCGACTTCGACATCACCGTGCAGCGTTTCGGTTTCTCCACCGTACCCGGCGCTCTGCTGCGCTCCTATTTTTCGTCCCAGTCTGCGAAATTAAGAGGCTCCCAGAACACCGCAGGGATTGCAGACCCCGTCATCGATGCCCTGGTGGAGAAGGTGGTGTTGGCTGACAGCCGCCCGGCGCTGGTGACCGCGGCGCGCTGTCTTGACCGAGTCATTCGGTCGGGCCGCTACTGGATTCCGCATTGGTACAAGGCCTCGCACTGGATCGCCTATTGGGACGTGTTCGGCCGCCCTCCTGAAAAACCCCGGTTTGCGCGGGGTGCCCCGGAAAACTGGTGGCACGACAAGGACAAGGCGGCGAAAGTCGAGCGTTCCGGTTAGCCGCCCAGCGCCCGGACTGCCATTGCACAGACGTGACCCGGGCAGCGCCTTGCCCGCCCTGAATCCGGCTGTGGCTTGCAGAGTGCGAAGACTCCTTTAAACAGCTTGTTGTCATTTCTGTTGATTCGCCGCGTACAGGGCTTCAGGAGGCGGCTGAATGAACAAGGCCATTATCACTGTCGCAACGATGAAGGGCGGCAGCGGCAAGAGCACGTTGGCAAGCTGTCTGGCGGTTCACTGGCAACTTCAGGGACACAGGGCGGCAATCGTGGACGCGGATCCGCAACAATCGATCGTCCGGCTCGCCAGCCGCGAGCGAGCGCTCGGCGGCGTTACCGTCGTTGCCGACGCCACCGATCAGGCCCCGCAAACTGCGCAGCAGATCCTGCAGCAGCATTCGTTGACGATCATCGACACTCCCGGATTCCGTTCGGATCTTACCGTTGGATGCCTCGGTATCGCAGACCTGGTGCTGGTTCCGGTCAAGCCTTCGCCGCTCGATACCGACCGCATGCTGGATACCCTCAACGTCCTGATCAACGGCGTCAGCGGCAAGCAACCTGTGTTCAGATGCGTGCTGACACAAACCACACGCGAATCGGTCATTGCAAAGCACATCCGTTCCGAACTTGCAGAGGCCGGATTTCCGGCGCTGAAGAACGAGATGATCAACCGTGTCGCTTATCCCGAAGCGGCTCTATGGGGCGCCACACCAGGTTTGATCGAAAAGGATGGTCCGGCCTCGCGCGACATCGCGTCAATCGCGAAGGAGGTCGACGCGATACTGCGTTCCCAGACATCAGCGGCCGTGGCATGAACCGCAAGAAGCGACTGCCCCGCGCGCTCACGAAGACGGCAAAAGACATGGAGGTTGCCGATTCGGCTGCGGCAGAAGCGCCCGTTGCCATCGTGTCGGCAGTGCCAGCCACCATTGCTCCGCCGCGTGCGCAAACGGATGCAATCCCCGGCGACGTGCAGCGGCTTTCCGAAGCCCGCGCGATCGTCGAGCGTTACGGCAATGTCGCCTCGGTCGGCGGCCTGATCCCCTTGCCGCTGATCAATGTGGCAGGGGTGGCAGCGATCATCCTCCGAATGGTGAAAATGCTGTGCGGCCTCTACGGAGTGCCCTACGACCAGGGACGCGCGCGCGCCATTGCCGTCAGTCTTGCGGCAGGGGCACTGCCGAGCACAGCTTCGACGGTGACGGCGTCAACGCTGGTCTATTTGATCCCGGGCGCCAACCTGCTTGGACTTGCGGTGTCTTCGGTCACCGCGTCCGTTTGCACGAGGACCGTGGGTTACAGGTTCGTGCAGCACTTCGAGGCCGGCGCCACACTGATGAATTTCCCGGTGGTCGAACGCCGGCGCAGTTGATCCGTCACTGCGCCTTTTTCATCCGCTCAATCAGGCTGTTGGGCCGCATGTCGGTCCAGCTCTTGTTGACGTAGTCGAGACAGGCTGCCCGGTCGGCTCCTTCCAGGACGATCTTCCACCCCTGCGGGACGGGCAGAAAGCCCGGCCAGAGGGAGTGCTGACCCTCGTCGTTGATGAGCACATGGTACGTGCCGTTTTCGTCTTCGAACGGATTTGTCACTACGCTCTCCTGTTGTCTTGGACGCCCGGATTGAATTTGGAGCCTGCCAGAGCTTCGGCAAGCGTCTCCCCGATCCTCTCGGCCGGAACCGGGTCCAGCATATTCTCATGGGCACAATCGACCGGAAGAACCCTGATCTCGCGCGACACTAGCGGCCGCCACGAATCCACAGGCAGCACGGCTTCGCTTTCGGTCGCCGTGAACAGCATCATGTCGCCCTTGAATTGCTGGGGTGCAAAGGTTCTGGCAAGGCGCATGTTGTTCTTGAAAGTCTCCATAATCGCTTCGTAGTGCTGCTCGTTCAGCGTCGACAGACCCTCGCGCCGCAAAACGTCCAGCAAATTCCTGATTGGGTTGATGGCCACCTGGGTGGCGAACTGATCGACCTCGTTCTCGAACGACGACTTCGACCCTGTCCCCTGGAGCGGATAGCTGTCCAGCAGGGCTAGGAGTCCGATCTCTTGTCCGGCCTGCTGCAGTTTCGTCGCGATCGTATGGGCGACAAGCCCGCCGAAAGACCATCCAAGCAGATGATACGGACCTGTCGGCTGGATCTTGCGTATGAGATCCAGATAGTCCGTCGCCATCTCGTCGATCGACGACGGCCGCGCCTGACGGTTGGAGAGACTGCGGGCCTGAAGTCCGTAAATCGGACGGTCAGGAACATGCTTGATCAGCTTCGAGTATGGCCAACTGAAGCCTCCTGCGTCGTGGATGCAGAACAACGGAGCCAGTCTTCCCGTCGGCCGTATCGGCAGCAGGACCTCGAAATCCGAACGCGCGGGCTTGCCGGGAACAAGCCGCTTCGCCAAGGTCTCAACCGTTGGCGCCTCGAACAGGCTGCGGATTCCGATTTCGACGTCCAGGCTGGAACCGATCCTGCTTATCAGTCTGATCGCCAGCAGCGAGTGACCGCCGAGTTCGAAGAAGTTCTCGTCGATACCGACCCGCTCCAGACCAAGGATTTCGGCAAACAGCCCGCAAAGAATCTCCTCCTGCGGCGTGCGCGGAGTGCGGCGCCGGCTGACCGGCAGAACGTCAGGAACAGGAAGCGCTCGGCGGTCGAGCTTGCCGTTCGGCATCAGCGGAAGCGCGTCCAGAACCACGATCGCGGACGGCACCATGTAATCAGGCAGCACGGAGCCGACGAAAGCACGCAAGGCGACAACATCGACAGTGTCACGCGAAGGCACGACGTAAGCAACCAGCCTCGGAAGACCAGGCACGTCTTCGCGAAGGATCGCCGCCGCTGCCTGCACACTGCCTTGACGCAAGATCGCGGTCTCAACCTCTCCCGGCTCTATGCGGAGCCCCCGCAGCTTGATCTGGGCATCTGCCCGGCCAGCAAATTCGAGAACTCCATCCTCCCGCCATCGCACCAGGTCGCCAGTCCGGTACATGCGGCTTCCACACTCGCCGTACGGATTCGCGACAAACCTTTCGGCAGAAAGGCCGCCCCCGCTCAGATAACCACGCGCCAGGCCATCCCCGGCGATATAAAGTTCGCCGATGACACCGGGCAGCACGGGCTGAAGCCGGGCGTCCAGCGCAAAGACCCTGTAGTTCGGCATCGGCCGACCTATCGGCACGCCCGTCCCTGACCAGTCGCCCGGAATATCGAAGCTGACCGCGTCAATGGTCGCTTCAGTCGGGCCATAGAGGTTGGTCAGCCGATCCACCGTGATGTGGCGCCTGATCTTGTGTAGCAACTGGATGGAAAGGCGTTCGCCGCCCAGCGCCAAATGCCTCAAATTCAGACCGGCTTCCGCGTGGGGCAGTATCGTCTCCAGATACGATGGCACGCAGCTGATAAACGTCACGCGCTGGTCCGACACCGTGCGCCAGATTGACGCCGCGGAAGCCCTGACTTCGTCGTCGACGATCACAGCCGCGCCCCCGCCGACAAGAGGCAGCAGCGTCTGTTCGATCGAGGCGTCGAACGCCGAAGAGATGACAAGCGCGGATCTGAACTGTTCGTCTACGCCGAAATCCTTTTTGAGCGCCGTCAGTTTGCTCACAAGCCCTCTTTGTTCGACGACGACGCCCTTTGGTGTACCTGTGGA
>CAZGSW010000045.1:0-19852 GCA_964528635.1 uncultured Rhodoplanes sp.
TACCGCCCTGAACAAGTAGGTCACGTTGGCCGTCGACGGATGGAAGTAAAAAATGACGGTGATCAGGGCGACGGTCAGCATGAGGCAACTGATGATGCCCCACCGCAGCTCAAACCACACCGAGAACAGCGTGATCTCCTTGCCGATCCGCCTTCCCTGCACGTAACGTGCGATAGAGATAGTCGGGCAGGATCGTCAACAGGGAGCAGAGGAAAAGTTCGAGCACGGCTCAGCTCCCGTGATGGCCGGAGGCCGTCGCCGGCTTGTCCGTCTTGGTGTCACCCTCCCCCGGTGAAAGGCCGGCGAGCTTTTCCGTCGATCCCGCGATCCGCCGCAGCGGCGTGCTCCAGTCCGGCAGGTCGATGAGCGCGAGGATCAGACCCGCCACCCAGAACAGGTGGATATGCGTGAACAACGCAAGCAGCCCCAGCACCGCCACGATCTCGAACTGCAGCTTCTGCGAGCCGTGCGCCATGCGCTCGGGCAAGGTGTGCAGCCGCAGGAACAGGACGCCGACGCCGAATACGACGGCGATCAGGAAGATCGCCATGATCACGAGCCACGTATCGGTTTCCCCGGGCGCCGTGATGAAGCCCGGTAGATGATGCGGCGCGGCGGGATTGAGCGATGCGGTCACGATTGACCTCCTTGGTCGAGGACTATTTAGCGTGAACTCGCTTTTAAAGAACAGCTATAGACGACCCTGACATCGAAATCCGAAAGGACTTTCCGATGTGCTTGTGCTGCCGTTTCGCAAGCCTGAACATTATCATACTCCGCGACAACGGTATGATTTTGTCCAGTCAGTATCGTCATCAGCAATATCGTAGTTGTCATCTCATCGCAGCCCGATCAGGTTTCAGCCCGATCGGAGAGATTGGCCCCTGATACATTCTAAGGTTTGATTTAGGTCAAAGAAACAAGCAGCCCTTCCGAAGCTTGCCGATGACCGCCGGGGCCCCGCTTTCTTCCACAATGGCCCGCGCCGCTCAAGCCGATCTCGCCGTCGGCTGACGCAGATTGACGGTCAAAATATAGCTGCTGAGCAGAAACACCCAGATCGGAAATACAACCACGCTCCATCCGACGTAGGAGCTACCGACAATGAGAAGCAGTGCCAGAGCGTAACCCACGATCGCGATCCAGCGCGGCGCAATACCGGTGTAGATGATGACGGTCGATGTCGACAGCATGAACACACCGGCCATCTTGAGCGCGTAGACATTCATGACAATGAATGCGAGTGCGCGAACGACATGGGGCGTCGCCGAATTCGTCATTTCGCCCGATTGAATCGCGCTCTGCACCAGGATGACCGCGCCGATCATGGCGGCCGACGCAAAGAACATTGCCAGGAACAACAGACCGCTGCCCAGGAATACGGTCGCAAAGAATCGGTCCTCAAGCTGACCGACATAATCACGCAGCACCGCGATGAACCAAAGGAATGCAATCCCCGCGAAAGGTATAATGTTCAGCGCAAGGCCCGCGGATTTGGTATCGGTCGCCAACCATGCGCCAGGCTCAAGCGGATCGGCGGGCACAGACTGGCGGAGCAGCCAGAGAACAAAAAGAAAAAGTACGGAAAACACGATGCCGGCGATCGCGGCTGCCTTCGGCGTTTTCAGCCCCGCACGCGTCATCGCAGCATCTGGCGACATCAACAATCACCGTTAGGAAGCGTGCCCCCAGAATCAGTGTGCAGAAATGGGTGCAAGGCGCCGGCGTGCATCGGCATAAAGAACGGCCACGGCGCACGACGCCAGCCGCGAGCGAACGGAATCCGCGCGGGACGTCAGGATGATGGGAACACGCGCACCGAGCACGATTCCGGCCCCATCGGCACGCGCCAAAATCGACAGGTTCTTCGCCAGCATGTTGCCGGATTCGAGATCGGGGACCACCAGGATTTGCGCGTGGCCGGCCACAGCGGACTTGATGCCCTTGATCTCCGCCGCCTTGGGGTCGACAGCGTTGTCGAAGGCGAGCGGCCCGTCGAGATCGCCGCCGGTGATCTGACCGCGGTCAGCCATCTTGCAAAGCGCGGCCGCGTCGATTGTCGACGGTATCTTGGCTGTCACGGTTTCCACCGCGGACAGGATGGCGACCTTCGGACGTCCCAGGCCGCACTGCACCCACAGATCGATCGCGTTCTGGACGATGTCCCGTTTGACGTCGAGGTCCGGAGCGATGTTGATCGCCGCGTCTGTGATGAAGATGGTCTCGGAATAGGTCGGCACGTCCATGACGAAGACGTGGCTGATGCGGCGGGCGGTCCGAAGTCCGGTGGAACCAGAGGTCACGGCCCGCATCAGTTCATCAGTGTGCAGGCTGCCCTTCATCAGCAGTTCACCCTTCGCCTCGCGGATCATTTCGACCGCTTTGGCCGCCGCGGCGTCGCTGTGCGGCACATCGACGATCTCCACGCCTTTAAGCGAGATGCCGTACTGCTTGGCAACCGCCTTGATCTTGTCCTCGGGGCCGACCAGCACCACTTTTATGATGCCTTCCTGGGCCGCCTCGATCGGGCCGCGCAGCGAGGTTTCGTCGCACGGATGCACGACCAGCGTCGTGGCGGGAGGCACGCTCTTGGCCCGCGCGATGAGGCGGTCGTATTTCGAGCCGGGCGACGGGGCAAGCGGGCTCAGCGCGGCAATGGAATCCTGATCGATATCTGCGCCACTCATTTCGGTGTTCTCCCGCTTTGATGCGAACCGGAACGGATTGAACCGGGGGACGTTTTCCCTTTGAGAAGGGGGACAAGCTTCGGTCCCCCGCTGTCCGCGAAGCGCGCGAAAAGAGTCTCCATGTGCAGCAACCGCTCCTGACCCTCAGACGATAGCGCGCCGGCGGCGTCGACGACCTGCTTGATGAACTCAAGCGCCTGAGCGCGCATGGCGGGGTCCTGCGGCAGCATCGAGGGTATCGCTGCAAGCGCTGCGGCGGTATCGATCAGCAGCATGAAATACTGCTCACGCACCAACGATTTGAATTCCGCAATCGGTAGCGGGTTCATAATCTTCTGATCTTGTCGAATACGGCGGATAGCTTCGAACGAACGCTCGTCAACCGCGTCTCTTGCCATCCCGATATAGAGAACTGCGCGAACGGTCGCATCGCGAAGGTCCCCTTTCGAAAATTGCGACTTCAACTCGGCAATCCGCCCCTGCACCATTTGCTGATGGAGAGCATCTTTGCCCAACCGCCTCCTCGCATCGCCCTTGGCGTCGATGCCGACGGCCGCTTGCAGCAGGGGCGAACCATATATCGACAGGAATGCCGTTTCCGACATCCGTTCTGACATGTCCCGCCAGGCATCCAGAGCCGCCACGATCTGCCGCGAGGCATTGTCCTGCATTTGCACCAGCGGGTTGTCTGGTGCGGCGTGGCGGCGCTTTTCCTGGATCTCGCTCGCTGCGCCCCGGGTCCAGGCCATAAAGGGGTTTGCGCTTGAGAACCACTCGTACTGCATACGCAGCGGGTGCATGCGCTGGAAGAACTCCGCTGCCTGCGGCGTGACCAGGGCGCGCACGAACGGCTGCGCGAACGTGCGGTACATGGCCAGATTGATTTCGGAGACCCGCGCTGCCGTTGCGAACCGGCGTTCGTCGTCCGCATCATTGCCGCCCAGCGCACGGATATCATCCAGCGTTCTCGCCCTGCAGCGCATGATCCATTCGCCGCTGGCGAGACCCGCGCTGGCAGCGTCACCGGAGTTGGGTTCGAACACCGCCTCGTAGAGGCCCGGCGGCAGCACGTCGATCAGATCGATGTTGCTGGAGAACTCGCTGTGCTCCTTGCGGGCCACGCCGCCCGAGACGAAGATTCCAAGATGACCGGCGGATTCGTGGATACAGTAGACGATGGTCTGGCCATGCGACCGGATGTCCTCGACGTTTTCGTAGAGATCCAGGATCCAGCCAAGGGCTTGTTGCGGCGGCGTGACGTTGTCGCCCTTGGAACAGAACACCACGATGGGCGAACGAATGTTGCGCAAGTCGATGGACCTGCCGTCGGAGGTCTGGATGCGGCCAGCCGCGAGATTGTTGCCGATGAACAGCTCGTCGACGATGAACTGGATCTCCTCGGCATTGAGGCTGACGTGCCCGCCCCACCATCGCTCAAATTCCAGATAGCGCGGCGCTTCGGTGTCAATCTTCGAATACAGATTGTATTGCTTGGTCCACAGCGTGTTCGACGGATTCTGATTCTCGAAATTCTGAACGAGCCACGCGCCGTCGAATTTTCCGCCGCCCAGATCGCTGGTAAGCGCCGTCAGCCAACTGCCGCCGAGCAGGCCGCCGCTGTATCTCATCGGGTTTTTGCCGCGGACACCCGCCCAATATGAAAGCGGCGAGCCCGCGATGATCAGAGGACCGAACAACTCGGGCCGGATCGCTGCAAGCATCATCACCGCCCAGCCGGCCTGGCAGTTGCCGATGACGCAAGGCTTGCCCTCCGCGTCCGGATGAAGCTCGATCACCTTTTCGAGGAACTTCGCCTCGGCACGCGCAATGTCCTCGATGGTCTGCCCGGGCATGGGCTCCGGCAGAAAACCGACGAAATAGCAGGGATGGCCCGCCTTGAAGGCCACGCCGATTTCACTGTCGGCCTTGAAGCCGCCAATACCGGGACCGTGGCCCGCACGGGGATCGACCACGACGAACGGCCGCTTTGCCAGGTCGACATCGACGCCGTCCGGCGGGACGACCTTGACGAGGCCATAGTTGACGGGCCGCTCCAGCGTCCGGCCGTCCACAACGAGCTCCACCTGGTAGTCGAGAACATGGGGAGCCGTTTGCGCGGCGTGCTCGCGATAGGCGTTGCCGCGTGCTCGCATGACATCGCAGTACAGGACGCTGCGCTGCGCCGCATCGATCATGTATTCGGTCACGGGGCCGAACATCCCGAGAAGCGGAAGGAACGCGCTGGTCTTGTCTGGCTTGCCGTCGGATTGCATTGAACCTCGCAACGGATCGACGATCAGCCGGAGCAGACGAGAACACTTTGACAAATGTCAAAGGTAACGGGCTCAGGTGCCGGGCCGCCCGTCGCATTGGCGCATGTCCTTTCCAGCGAACCGGTATCCACTCCGGATCAAGTCCGGGACAGGCTTTCGCCGGACAAAAGCTAATCGATGATGTGATATCCGCCGTCGATATAGAGCGTCTCGCCGGTGATGAGCCGCGCCGCGTCGTGCGCCAGGAAGGCCGTGGCCGCTCCCACGTCGTCAATGCTGACAAGGCTGCGCGTCGGCGCTTTGGCTTTCGCCTTGTCGAGCAACGCATCGAATTCGGGAATGCCCGAGGCGGCCCGTGTTGCCAGCGGTCCGGGCGAAATGGCATGAACGCGAATGCCCTTGGGACCGAGTTCGGCCGCGAGGTAGCGCACCGCGCTCTCAAGCGCTGCCTTGGCGACGCCCATGATATTGTAGTTCTTCACCACCATCTGGCTGCCGTAGTAGGTCATGGTGAAAAGCGTTCCGCCCTTGCGCATCAGCGGCTCTGCCAGGTGCGCCATGCGGATGAACGTCCAGCACGACACGTCCATCGTGGTCAGGAAGCCATCGCGGGGCACGTCCACAACCCGGCCCTGCAACGTGTCCTTCGGCGCGAATGCGATCGAATGCAGCACGAAATCGAGTTGGCCCCACTTCTTGGCGATGGTGTCGAACACCGCTTCCATCTGGCCCAGTACCGTCACATCGAGAGGCAGGACGATCGGAGACTCGAGTTCGCGGGCCAGCGGCTCGACATATTTCCTGGCCTTGTCGTTCAGATAGGTGACGGCGACGTCGGCCCCGAACGCACGGAATGCCTTGGCACAGCCCCATGCGATCGAGTTTTCGTTGGCGATGCCGACGATGAGCCCCCTCTTCCCCTCGAGCAGCTTGGCTTTCACGGCAGGGATTCTTGACGGCTTCGTTCCGCTACTGCCCATTGCTTTACCAGATTAACCAATGTTTCACGCCGGCATGATTAGGACTAGTCCGCTGCGGCGGCCCACAATTGATTCAGATCAAAATCGGCAGAGCGCGAGCGGCAATTACGGACTCACGTCGTTCCGGTGCCCGGCGCGGCGGGATACAGCAAGCAGGGTCACCCCAACAGCCATCAGGGCCCACGGGGCCATCACGCGCAAGAACCCACTTTCCAGCATTGTCGTCGCAATACCTTCGACGAAATCCGCATAGGTCGCAGCGGGCTGGTGCAAACCGAAAAGCCGACTTAGCCAAGCGATCAGCCAAGCACCATATTGCAGGACTAAACCTGCCGAAAAAACGATCATACCGACTGTGAATATGGCGACGCGCACGCGGGCAGCCCTATCGTTGCGAAACGGTTGCCGCGCGAAGGTAGACGAACCAATAGACGGCGCCGACCATAATCGAGCCGCCAATAATATTACCGATGGTCACCGGCGCCAGATTGGCGAGAAAGAAGCTCTCCCAGGTCAGGGCCGGAAAATCCGCGGGCGTCTTCCCGATAGATTTCCAGAACGCATCAGGGGCGCCGGCTTTGATGAGCAATCCCATCGGAATGAAGTACATATTGGCGACGCAGTGCTCGAAACCTACCGCCGCGAAGGCTGCTATCGGCGGCACGATCGTGACGATTCGGTCGATGGTGGTGCGGGCACCGTAGCACATCCATACCGCCAGGCAGACCAGAGCGTTACACATAATCCCGAGCGTCAGAGCCGGCACGAAAGCAAGCCCCGATTTGGAATTGGCGGTCGTCAAGGCGACCAGTCCCACCGACCCGCCGCCGAACGTGTATTGCGTGGTTAGAAACATCAGCCCGGCCGCGGAGATCGCGCCGATGAAATTTCCGCTGAAGGCGAGGACCCAGTTGAGCAGGACCGCACGCGTTTTAACCTTGCCGCTGGCCCAAGCCATCACGATCAAGTTGTTACCCGTGAACAGCTCTGCACCCCCGACGATCACCAGAATCAGACCGACGCAAAAGACCAAACCCGACAGCAGGCGCGCAATGCCGTAGGGCAAGCCGGCCGAAAGCGTGGCCGCGCCGTCCGACGCCGTGATGGCGACGCTTCCCGCAGTCACGGTTGTTGCAAAGACGGCTCCGAACGCGATGAAGGCGCCTCCCAGCACGCTCAAGACAAGGATCGTGAGCGGATCGGTCGAAGCCCGTTTGACGCCACTCTGCTCGGCACGGATCGCCATCGCCGCCGGCATGATCGCGTCGAACGTGACGACATGCGGCGGCGATGGATCGACGTCCGGAGAAGACGCCTGATCGTACATGGGTCTAGCCGGACGCCAGGAACAATAGCCCGACGATCTGCACGGCGATGACTTTGACGATGGTCATCGACGGGAAGATCATCGCGTAGGCGATATCGGGGCGTTCGGTCGGCGCCATTCGGGTCGAATAGACCAGGATGGCAGGATTTCCCGTTGCGCCCGACGCAACACCAACGAGATCGTCATACGGGATTTTCATCAGATAATAGCCGACCAGCAGTACGATCAGCACGGTCGTCAGTAGCACCGCGACGCCAATGAACAGCATCGTCAGTCCGGATTCGGACACGGTTTTCACAAACGGCTGACCGGCGTTGATACCAACCGCCGCCAGAAAGATCGCGAGGCCAAAATTCCGCAGCACGATGTTGGCAGGTAACGGCATGGTCCAGAGCATCGGCCCGGTCCTGCGCAGCTTTCCCAGGATGAGCGCGACGATCAGCGGGCCACCACCAATGCCCAGCGTGACTACACCGACACCAGGGACCGGAATCGGGATCAAGCCCAATAAGACGCCCATCACCATGCCAAGACCGAGCGACACGTAACTGAATTCTGCTGTCGCTTTCACGGTGTCACCGAAGTGCCGCCGAATTTCCTCCCTGCGATCGGGCGGCATCAGCACACCGACGCGATCGCCAAATTCCAGCATCAGGTCGGGCGTCGGCACGAGATCCATGTCGTAGCGGCGGACATGCAGGAGGTGGGACGAGAAGCCGGCGGGCATGGGCAATTGCGAAAGCGGGATTCCCACCATGCTCGCTTTGCCGACAAAGACGCGGAGATAGTCCAGGCTCGAGCGATCCCTCGCGAGACGCCCCGGCTCAAGATGTCCAAGCCTTGCGGCCGCGGCAGCAAGGGCGTCGTTGTGGTCAGCAATCACCAGCAATGCGTCACCGGGCGCGAGAGCGATGAGTCCGTCGGGAACCAAATTCTGACTTCCCTTGCGAACCATCGTCACTTGCACGCCCGGAGGCAGGTCCTTGAGAACGTCGCCCAACGTTTGTCCGGCACAGTTCTCACCCAGCGCGATTTCGCACATATGAAACTGCTGCGCCCTAGGCGGAAACTTCGGCTGGACCTGCCGGGTCATGAAGTAGATGCACAGGATCGGCCCGATCACACCGAATGGATATGCGATCGAATAGCCGATCGATGGCTCGCTGTTTTTCATGACATCGAGCGCCGCCTGCAAGGTGGCCGTGCTCGTCATTGAACCGGCAAAAATTCCAAGCGTATGGCCGATCTTGATGCCGAACATCTGGCCCAAGCCAAGGGCAACGAAAAGGCCCGCCAAGACGGCGACAAGCGCCAGGACATTGGCCTTTATGCCCGCCGCGCCCGCCATCCCCTCGAAGAACTGCCGGCCATAAAGAATCCCGATGCCATAGAGAAACATGATCAGGCCGGTCAGCCCGATCGGTCCTACGATCGACGCTTTGGGAGCGAATGCGCCGAGCGCCAGGCCGACGAACAGAACCGCGCCGACGCCGAGCGAGAACCCGCCGATGCTGATCTGACCCACCAGGTAACCGACGCCGATGGCAAGAAACAGCGTCAGGATCGGCTGGGTGCCAATGATGTCGCGGGCCAGATCAAGCATGAAATTCCCCCCAAGATTGCATGTCTATCCATTCGCTCGATCATCGCGCATTGCAGCCTGCCGCCCGAAACTGCCCAATCACACGGGCGACCAGATCGGGAGACGGTGGCGGGGTGTCGGCGTGTTTGTATTCAAGGTTCATCGCCTTCCATTTGAAGGCGCCCATCTGGTGGAACGGCTGCACCTCCACCCACTCCACGTTCTTCATCGGCGCGACAAATCGGGCGATGCCCTCCACATTGGCGGGATCGTCGGTGTGGCCCGGCACGAGCGTGAAGCGCACCCACGCCGGCTTGCCGGCTTTCGCCAGCCGCTCGGCAAAGCGCAGCGTCGGCGCGAGCTCCCGTCCGGTGACTCTGCGATACGTCTCCGGATCCGAGCTCTTGATATCCAGTAGAACCAGGTCGAGTACGGACAGGAAACGTTCGTCAACCCTGTCGCCGAGATAGCCCGACGTCTCGATGGCGGTGTGCAATCCCATTTCCTTCGCACCCGCCAGAATCCGCCGCGTGAACTCCAACTGCACCATCGCCTCGCCGCCGGAAATCGTCAGCCCGCCATCGAGAGCACGCAGCGCCGGCGCAAAGCCTTGCAGCCGGTCAAGTATCTGTTGGACCGAGATGCGGGTTCCGTCCTTCAAGTGCCAGGTATCGGGATTGTGGCAGTAGGTGCATCGAAGCAGGCATCCCGAGAGGAACAGCACCACCCGAAGCCCCGGCCCGTCGTAACGGGACGACGACTCGTAGGAGTGCGCATATCCGAACACACCGCTGTCGTCGCGAAAGTCTGCTTCATCCGGCGCGTCGGGCGAATGCCCGACGCGAAGATCATACCGGCTGCCCGCCTCGAGGGTCTCGGTCTGCGACATCACCCGTCCCGGTCAAATCTGACCGTGGAAGGTGCGGCTGATGACGTCGAGCTGCTGTTCCTTGGTCAATCGGACGAAGTTCACCGCGTAGCCGGACACCCGGATCGTGAGCTGCGGATACTTGTCCGGATTCTTCATCGCGTCTTCGAGCGTCTCCTTGTCGATCACATTCAAGTTCATGTGGAAGCCGCCTTGCCCGAAGTACACGTCGAACGCCTTCACTGCGCCGTCCACGAGCTCTTGCTCGGAAAGGTGCGCCTTCTGCGGAGCGACCGAGACGGTGTAGCTGATGCCGTCGAGCGAATCCCGATACGGGAGCTTCGCCACCGACAGGCATGACGCCAGCCAGCCGTGACCATCGCGGCCGTGCATCGGGTTCGCGCCAGGGCCGAACGGTTCGCCCTTGCGGCGGCCGTCGGGCGTGTTCCCCGTGGCTTTGCCGTAGACGACATTGGACGTGATCGTCAGAACGCTCTGGGTATGCGTGGCATTGCGATAGGTCGGATGCTTGCGGATCTTTTGCATGAATCGCGTCACGAGTTCCGCGGCGATGCTGTCCACCCGATCGTCGTTGTTCCCGAACTGCGGGGTCTTGTCGTTGCTCTCGTTGCTGTAGTCGATCGCGAGACCGGTATCGTCCCGGATCACCCGAACCTTGCCGTATTTGATCGCCGAAAGGCTGTCGGCGACGACCGACAGGCCGGCGATGCCGAACGCCATGGTGCGCAGGATGTCGCGGTCGTGCAGCGCCATTTCGAGACGTTCGTAGAAGTACTTGTCATGCATGTAGTGGATGCAGTTCATCGCATGCACGTAGGTCCGCGCCAGCCATTCCATGGTGCGGTCGAACTTTTCCATTACCTCGTCGTATTGCAGGAATTCGCCGGTCACGGCCGGCGCTGCCGGCGCCACCTGCTCGCCCGACACCTCGTCACGGCCGCCATTGATGGCGTAGAGCAACGCCTTCGCTAGATTGACGCGCGCGCCGAAGAACTGCATCTGCTTGCCGAGCTTCATCGCCGACACGCAGCAGGCGATCGCATAGTCGTCGCCCCAATAGGGGCGCATCAGGTCGTCGTTTTCATACTGCAGCGACGACGTGTTCTTGCTGACCTTGACGCAGTAGCGCTTGAAAGTCTCCGGCATGTCCTTCGACCACAGCACGGTGATGTTGGGCTCCGGGGCCGGGCCGAGATTGGTCAGCGTATGCAGCATCCGGTAGCTGCTCTTGGTCACCAGCGGCCGGCCACTGAGATCGAGACCGCCGACGCATTCGGTCGCCCAGTAGGGATCGCCGCTGAACAACGCGTCGTAGTCCGGCGTCCGGAGGAAGCGGACGATGCGCAGCTTCTGCACGAGCTGGTCCCAGAGTTCCTGTGCGCCGGCTTCGTCGAGACTGCCTTCCTTCAGGTCGCGCTCGATGAAGATATCGAGGAAGGTCGAGATGCGGCCGATCGACATCGCGGCGCCGTTCGCCTCCTTGATCGCGCCGAGGTAAGCCAAGTACGTCCACTGCACGGCTTCCTGCGCATTCGAGGCCGGCCGGCCGATGTCACAGCCATAGAGCTCACCCATCTTGGCGAGGTCTTCCAGCGCACGCACCTGCTCGGCGAGCTCCTCGCGCACGCGGATCACCTCGTCGGTGGGCCACATGTCATTGACCTGCGCGCGCTCGTCTTCCTTGACCTCGAGCAGCCGGTCGACGCCGTATAACGCAACGCGCCGGTAGTCGCCGATGATGCGGCCGCGGCCATAGGCATCGGGCAGCCCGGTGATAATGCCGGATTTCCGACACTTCATGATTTCCGGGGTATAGGTGTCGAACACGCCGTCGTTGTGCGTCTTGCGGTATTTCGTGAACGCTTCGTGGACCTTCGCGTCGGCGTCGAACCCCGCGGCCTTCAGGCCCGCCTCCACCATGCGCAAGCCGCCATATGGGAAAATTGCCCGTTTGAACGGCTGATCGGTCTGAAGGCCGACAATGACCTCGTTGGCCCGATCGATATAGCCGGGCTTGTGCGCCAGCATCGTCGAGGGATTCTTTGCATCGACGGCCAGCACCCCTTTCTTGCGCTCCTCTTGGAAGAACGGCTGCAGCTTCGCCCAAACCGCCTTGGTGCGCGTCGAAGCATCCGCCAGGAACCTCTCGTCTCCTGGGTATGGAGTGACGTTCGAGATGATGAAATCACGAACATCGATGGTCGTGCGCCAACTGCCGGGTTTGAACGAACGCCAGCAGTCCGTTTTGACCGGGTTCTTCGCGAGCGCGGCAGTCGCCTGCATGACCTTTTCCTCTTGAATAGATCGATTGGTTTCGCTCTTGGTCCGGCGCACCATCGCGCTGAACTTACGTCCAGCGGCGATAGCGCGCCTGGTATCGACGTTTTCTAGATCTGATGGCCGTATTTCTTCATGCAGGCCGCGCCGGCCGCCTGTCGCTGGCTGGGCCAGTCCTTGGGAACCTCAGCCTTGTCGATCTCAGCGGTGCACCGCTTCCAAGCCTCTTCATAGGAAAGTTTTTGCTGCTGCTGCTGTGGCTGCTGCTGTGGCTGCTGCTGTGGCTTCTGCTGCGCGAAGACGGCACCGGCCCATGCAAACGACGCCGTGACGCATACTGCAATGGCCACGGATTGACGCTTCGACATGCACTCCTCCTTTGTTATTCTTCCCGTATTAGGCAGAAACGTAGATTGAGCTTTTTGACTTAGATCAACAGACGCGACAGCAACCGGACCCGTTTACGCAACGCGGCTAACTATCTACGGCAACTCGCCAACGCCTCGCGATCGTGCAATACTACCCGGCGCGAATTCGGCAGAGAAATCGCTTCATTCTTCTCGAGATCCGTCAGCGTCCGCGAGACGGTCTCGATCGTCAGCCCCAAATAATCGGCGATGTCCTGGCGAGACATTGGAAGCTCGACACATGCACCCGCGGGCGTCCGCTCCGCCATATCCAGCAGGAATTCAGCCACCCGCTCTTTGGCGGTCTTGATCAGCAATAGCGCGTGTGCCCGAACGCGCTTAAGTTCACTGCCGGTCATCGCCCAAAATTGTCGGGCGACCTCCTTGTCATGCTCGGCCTGTTCCATCAGAGCGCTTCGCTTAATCTGCAAAATTTTTGAATTTGTAATCGTCTCGGCCGACAACGAATGTGCTTCATCGGCCTCCAGGCCGAAAACGTCCCCGCGCAGGTGGAACGCGCAAATTTGCCGGCGGCCGTCGACAAGAACCTTGTAGGTGCGCACCGATCCGCTGACGACCATGTAAAAATACTCCGCAGGCTCCCCCTCGCCATAAACCTCGACGTCGCGCGGATACGCGGCCGTTGCGCTCGTCGATTCGATCAGGCTGGGAAACGAGGGTTGCGAGGACCACGCTTTCGATGAGGGGACACCAGGACGCCAGCCGGAATCGATCTGTCGAGTGAGCAACATCAACATAAGACACCCCCAATTCATCGGCATCGTTGCGCCATTGAGCGCCCTGCACCTGCAACGCTCAATTGTTTGGATGGCTCGGCGGAGTATGCTTTGGTTTAGGTGCCATGCAGCGCGATTTGGCCACGCCGGATCGGCTGGAAGGACAAAGCCGAGGTATTTTCAATACGGTAGCGGCAGATTCGTGGACCGCTTAGATCGGCAGCCCGGCAGCGTCATGCAGGCATTGCACCAGATACTTTTCATCAAATGGCTTGACGAAAAAACCGCACGCTCCGGCGTCGAGCGCGCGAATCCGGCACTTCTCGTCCGGATAAGCAGTCACCAGAATGAACGATGGCTTATGTGCCCAATCGGCAAGACGTTGCTGAAGATCGAGACCACTCAAGCCCGGCATCTGCAAATCCGAGATAATACAGGTCGTCATCTGAACGCAGCCCGACTCCAGGAATTCTTCCACGGACGCAAAGCTGAGCGTGTGATACCCCAGCGACGCAACCAAGTCCTTGATGCCTTCGCGGGCCCAAGCGTCGTCGTCAATAATCGAGATAGTGGGAGGTGCAGGCACCTTGTCAGTTCTCAAACTGTCCCAGGGACAACTGTCTGCGGGTAATTGCAGCGGCAACGAACCGGACTAAGACAGACACGTGACCCAAGACATAAGAGAAGATGACCCCACACGTAATCTATTCTTTGGTTTAGATAATTTACTTTTTATATTCGATGCCGAGCATGTCGGCGATCCGCACAAGCTCCGGAAGCGATTTGGCACCGAGTTTTTTCATCATGTTGTGGCGGTGAACCTTAACCGTAACCTCGCTTAGACCTATCTCGTCGGCAGTCTGCTTGTTCAAGAGACCCGACGTCACCATCGCCATGACTTCCTTCTCCCGGGAACTGAGAGTCTCGTAACGAGTCCGCAATTCCCACAAAACGCGCTCATGTTCACGCCTCGCGGTATCGCGTTGCAGGGCAAGGTGAACTGAATCGAGCAATTCCTGTTCATGAATAGGCTTGGTAAAGAACCCAACGGCCCCAGCCTGCATGGCTTTAACGGTCATTGGAATGTCGCCATGACCGGAAATGAAAATGATCGGAATTTTGATTCCCGCATCGACCAACTCGCGTTGAAGGTCTAATCCACTCGTGCCGGGCAATCGAACATCCAGAATGAGGCAACTTGGCTCATCGGCAAGTTGGCACTGAAGGAACTCCCTCGTTGAGCGGAACACCACACATCGTATATCCACTGAATTCAGAAGGGACTTCAAACCCTCGCGCACGTCGTTGTTGTCATCGACGACGAACACAATGTTCCCTTCACTACCCTCCGCCATCGTCAAGCTTCCGGATTATCGATTGGCAAATACAGGTGAATTATCCATCCGCGAGGTTCATGATGTGTTGCCCAAATGCGCCCGTGATGAGCCTCTGCGATTGACTGGACGGATCACGATTCACCGAAGCACGCATCGCCGAAACCATGCCGGCATTAAATGGTCCGCCGTCGCACACGTGGCCTCGTCCAAGATCAATATGCTCCGGACCACCGCTTTTTTTGGAGATACCGGCAAAAGGAACAAACAGAGCATCCCATCCGCGATCAACCAGGTCTTGTGCATGTGGCAACGTTGACGGTCCCTAACCCTGCATTTTGCTCAATTCCAAGGATACCGCAAATCCGACATTGGGCTCGGGTCTGTTCGGCTCAAATGCCTCCCACAGGACATTCCGGCTTCATACGATACACTCTGACAGGCCGACCGTTTGAGATAAGTCAAAATCGCCATCCGACATCAATGGCATCAAACTCACTATTACTGGAAACGGAGTCCATACATGAGTGCCGCGGACGACCTGCTTCCGAAGGCTGCCGATTGCCTACAGAAAATTGCTGAGGTCGAGGCGCAGAAAGCGTCCGACTTCATGCGCAAGCAGGCGGCCGCGGATGCCGAGAAAAAGGAGTTGCTGGACAGGCTGTCCCAGCCGTCCGGCGTATCCGACGAAGAGCGCATGAAGCGCGCGGCAGCCATCATCAATCGTGCCGTAAACAACGGGTTGACCGAAGTCATGGTCGGCACGTTTCCCAACCAGGTCTGCACCGATCGGGGCCGCGCCATCAACCAGCAGGAGAAGGGCTGGGAAATGACCCTGACGGGTCTGCCGAAGGAGCTTTTTGTATTCTGGCAGAAGCACCTGCAGCCGCGCGGCTACAAAATAAAATTTCAGATCGTCAGCTTTCCGAACGGCATGCCAGGAGACATCGGCATTACGCTCAGTTGGAGCTGAGGCGTTTATGAAAAAAGGATCCAAAGAGAACGGCAATCTGAGCCGGAAGGTCTACGAGAAAGAACTCCTCAAACTTCAAGTCCGGCTGTGCGAGTTGCAAGAATGGGCCAAGGAAAAAGCACTACGCGTCATCATCGTATTCGAAGGCCGCGACACCGCTGGCAAGGGAGGAACGATCAAGGCGCTGACCGAACGCGTCAGCCCGCGCGTGTTTCGTGTGGTGGCCCTGCCAGCACCTTCGGATCGTGAAAAGTCGCAACTCTATGCTCAGCGCTATATCCAGCACTTTCCTGCTGCAGGCGAGATCGTTATTTTCGATCGAAGCTGGTACAATCGTGCCGGTGTCGAATACGTGATGGGCTTCATCTCCGCGGAGCAGCATGCGCGCTTCCTGGATACCATCCCCGACATCGAAAAGCTAATCGTCGATAGCGGCATCGTTCTGATCAAGATCTGGCTTGAAGTCGGACAGAAAGAGCAGGACAAGCGCTTCGCTGCGAGGATCAACGATCCGCTTCGCCAGTGGAAACTCAGCCCGATGGACGTGCAGTCATATCAGAAATGGTATGACTATTCCCGTGCGCGCGATCTTATGCTGAAGAAGACAGACGCGAAGCACGCCCCTTGGTATATCGTCCGATCGGATGACAAGAAGCGCGCACGGCTTAACTGCATCGCGCATATCTTGTCGAAGATTCCGCACAAGAAAATCAAAAGAAAGAAAGTCCGGCTCGCCGCGCGATCCAATAAGGGAAAGTATGACGATCAGGCGTCTTTGCGCGGCCGGAAATTTGTTGCCGAGATTTATTAGGCTGTCGCCGTCTCAATGCGAGAGCGTGTGGATCAACTTTCCAGAGATCGACAGTGATTGCATACTTTCCGCCGTTGAAATGGCTGAACGGATATCGCGCCGCTTGGCTGCGTCCCGACATCGTCGCCGGCGTAACACTGGCGGCCTATGCCATTCCGGTTTCGCTGGCTTATGCCACCCTGGCAGGCCTTTCTCCCGAGGTCGGCGTGTACGGATACTTGCTTGGAGGACTCGGTTACGCCTTGCTGGGGTCTTCGCGCCAGCTCGCTGTTGGTCCCACCTCAGCCATTTCTCTCATGATCGCCGGAACGGTGGGGGCAATGGCGGATGGCGATGCACAACGTTACGCCCAAATTGCCAGCCTCGCTGCTTTAACCGTAGCGGCGCTATGCGCGATTTCGTGGGCACTACGGCTTAGCGTCCTCGTCAAGCTTGTGAGCGACAGCATTCTCGTCGGATTCAAGATCGGAGCGGGCGCGACGATCGCCATGAGTCAAATGCCGAATCTGCTCGGAGTTGCTGGCGGCGGGCACAACTTTTTCGATCGGGTCGCGCAATTGGCGGCGCAGGTCGGACAGAGCCATTACCTTGTCATCGCCGTCGGCGGCGTTGCAATGATCCTGCTACTGGTCGGCGAGTGGTGGCTGCCGGGACGGCCCGTCGCGCTTGCCATAGTCATATTGTCCATCATTGCGGCAACACTCCTCAATCTCCCAGCACTCGGAGTGCCTATCACCGGTGAGATCCCCGCCGGCCTGCCGTCCCTCGACGCTCCCGCACTTCGAGCGCGCGACGTGGAGGGCATCTTGCCGCTGGCAGCAGGATGTCTGCTGCTGGCGTATGTCGAAAGCATTTCCGCGGCCCGCACCTTTGCCGCCAAGCACGGCTACACGCTCGACTCTCGCCAGGAATTCCTCGGCCTCGGGGCGGCCAATCTCGCGGCGGCCTTGGGGCACGGTTATCCGGTGGCGGGCGGCCTGTCGCAATCGGCGGTGAACGAAAAGGCCGGTGCACGGACCCCGCTTGCCCTTGTGTTCGCCTCGATCACGCTCGCGCTTTGCCTGCTCTATCTCACCTCCATGCTGGCGAACCTGCCGAAGGCGGTGCTGGCAGCAGTGGTGCTGACCGCGATCCTTGGGTTGTTCGATTTTCGAGCGCTATATCGGATGTGGTGCACGAGCCGGTTGGACTTCTACGCCGCCGCTATCGCGCTCATTGCAGTACTGCACCTGGGAATTCTGCACGGCATTTTAACCGCCGCGGCTGCGTCGGTCATATTGCTGCTGATCAACGCTTCACAGCCGCACGTCGCGTTTTTGGGCCGCATCCCCGGGACAAATGCCTATTCCGATGTCGGTCGCCACCCAGAGAATGAGCCGCTGCCGGGCATCATCGCCTTCCGCCCGGAGGCTTCACTGCTCTACGTCAATGCGGACGCGGTACGGGATGCGGTCATCGGCCGACTTGCCGCGGCGACAAATGTCCGCCTGATAGTCTGCGATCTCTCGGCCTCTCCCTCCATGGATCTCGCAGGTTCACGCATGCTGCACGAACTGCATGCGGACGCGACTGCGCGAGGCATTGCTATGCGGGTTGTCGGCGCCCATGGACGCGTGCGCGACCTGCTGCGGGCCGACGGCCTTGGCGAAAAGATCGGCGGGCTCGACAGGGCGGCCACGCTGGACGGCCTGCTCAGCAGCAAGCAAGTTTAGGACTCAATGCCGATCCTGTCCGGGCCGTCGAAATCCGCGATTCGACCAAACTGCTACTGCCAGAATGATGACGACCAGCAGGAGCAGCCCCAGCAGGCCGCGGACGATGAGATATCGGGGAGTGTCGTCGGCATAGAGCCAGTTGGGTATCAAAGAAATGGCGCGAAATAAGGTGTCAGAAATCCACGACAGCACGGTCCCCTCCACGCTTATCAAATCTTCGCCGCTGTTTCACCGACGCAGAAGACCAGTGCCAGAGGATACGGACCAAGTCGTGGGTCCTTTGACTTAGGTCAAAAAGGCATTGAGCCGGGATGCCACGGTTGCATTCAAGGGCGATAGCCGAGCGTGCAATGTCGCGCGCTGACTTCGCATATTAGGCTTTTTGTCATGGAAACGATCCTCGTCGTCAACGCAGGATCCTCGAGCCTGAAGTTTCAACTTTTCGAGATTGGCATAGGCGACCACCTGACCTGCGCCGTCAAGGGACAGATGGACGGAATAGGCACGCGTCCAAGGCTCCGGGCCCAGCGATCCGATGGGCAAGAGCTCATCGACCAGACCTACGACAGCAATCAAATCCGCGACCTTCCCGCAGCGACCAAGACGACTGGCGACTGGCTGCGAACACTGCCGGACTTCAACCTTGTGGCGGTCGGTCACCGCGTTGTACACGGCGGACCGGACTACAGCCAGCCGGTTCTGTTGACACCCGACGTCGTGGCGCAGCTCGAACGTTATGTGCCTTTGGCACCCCTCCACCAGCCGAACAATCTAGCACCTATTCGATCGTTGTTCGCGAACCGCCCTGGCCTTCCCCAGGTCGCCTGCTTCGACACCGCATTTCACCGAAGTCACGATGCCTTTGCCGATCATTACGGCTTGCCTGAGCGCTTTTACAACGAGGGCGTCCGGCGCTACGGATTTCACGGCCTGTCCTACGAGTTCATTGCGGAGCGGTTGGCCGACGTCGCTCCGCAGATCGCCAAAGGACGCGTGATTGTCGCCCATCTCGGTAGCGGAAGCTCGATGTGCGCCATCAACGAGGCGCGCAGCGTCGAGAGCACCATGGGATTCACGGCGCTGGACGGGCTGCCGATGGGGACGCGACCCGGACAGCTCGATCCGGGAGTGGTGTTGT
The DNA here is from genome assembly GCA_964528635.1 of uncultured Rhodoplanes sp. Taxonomy (GTDB): domain Bacteria; phylum Pseudomonadota; class Alphaproteobacteria; order Rhizobiales; family Xanthobacteraceae; genus Z2-YC6860. The sequence continues at coordinate 19,131 of CAZGSW010000045.1, forward strand.
ACCTCATCGAGCAAAAAGGCATGACGGGAGCTGAAGTGCAGCGACTGCTTTACAACGAATGCGGGTTGAAAGGGTTGTCCGGCCTGAGTAACGACGTGCGCGAACTGCAAGCGAGTTCGGATACCAAAGCATCGTTCGCGTTGGATTACTTCGCCTACCGTGTTGCGCTAAATACCGGCATGTTGGCGTCTGCCTTGGGTGGCATCGATGCCTTCATTTTCACCGCCGGCGTCGGTGAAAATTCCCCGACGATGCGCTCAAATATTGTTACGCGGCTGAAGTGGCTCGGTGCGAGCCTGGATTCGGCAGCAAACACGAACGGAGATACGCTGATATCGCAGAGAGATAGTCGCGTTGCCGTGTACGTCATCCCGACCAACGAAGAGTTGATGATTGCACGTCATACCCTGTCCGTTCTGTCGAAACGGGCTACGTGATGCGTGTCGTATTTATTCGCGAACACAGTCTTTTGACTCAGATCAATTATTGACCTTCCAAGCGTGAAACGCTTGGACGATCTTGCCGTTTGGATGTTCGCCAATTCCATGAAGCATACTCGGACTCCTAGAGCGACTGTTACGCACCTCCGGATCGCATCCGTGGGAGCGGCGCTTGCGGTCCTGATCGCGCTAGTTTCAATCATTTTACTATAGATCGGCGCGGCTCTTGCTTGCTCCGGGGCCGAACTTTGGATCGCCGGCGGGTAGAGTTTTCCGGCTCTT
>CAZGSW010000045.1:19952-23275 GCA_964528635.1 uncultured Rhodoplanes sp.
TGCTTGCTCCGGGGCCGAACTTTGGATCGCCGGCGGGTAGAGTTTTCCGGCTCTTGCTCCGGGGCCGAACTTTGGATCGCCGGCGGGTAGAGTTTTCCGGCTCTTTCACGATGGCGGGCTGGCTGCGCCAACGTGATTTAGCAAACTAATCGGCGTCTTGTTGCCGATCGCGCCGTGCGGGCGCTCCTCATTGTAGTACTTGCGCCAATCCTCCAACTTTTTCTGGGCGTCTGCAAGGCTCAGGAACCAGTGTGCGTTCAGGCACTCGGCTCGGAAGCGTCCGTTGAACGCCTCGATGAAGGCGTTGTCGGTGGGCTTGCCGGGTCGGGAGAAGTCGAGCGTGACACCACGCTGATAAGCCCACTGATCCAAATCGCGCGACACGAACTCGGTGCCCTGATCGACGCGGATCGTTGCCGGCAATCCCACTTGGCGGCCAACCCTTTCAAGCACCTCCACGACGTCGGCGCCGCGGAATGTGAAGCGCGGCTCCAGTGCCGGGGAGAATCGCGAGAACGTATCGACGACCGTCAGAACACGGAGCTTACGTCCGGTCGCGAGTTGGTCATGCACGAAGTCCATCGCCCAGGTTTCGTTCGATCGCGTTGCTGGCCGGCGGTCATTCCGCAGCTTGGCTTTGACCCTTCGTTTGGGCGTTTTGTTGCGCAATTGAAGGCCTAATTCGCGATAGATGCGCCGCGTCTTGTTCTGTCCGTGACGGCAACCTTCACGCCGGAGCACGACGTGAATCCGCCGATAGCCATAGCGAACGCGCGTCTGGCAGATCTCCCTGATCCGTTGTTCGAGGTGGGCCTGTCCGGGGCGGCGAGATTTGTAATGGTAGGTCGAGGTGTCCATCTCGAACACGCCGCAAGCCCGGCGGATCGAAACGTCCCACTCGCCACGCATCTCATCGACCAGCTTGCGCTTCCGGGCAGGCCTCAGAGCTTTCGGCGGATGGCGTCCTGCAGCATCTCCTTGTCCAGAGACAGGTCGGCGACGATCCGCTTCAGCTTGCCATTCTCGTCTTCGAGCTGCTTCAGCCGCCGCATCTCGGTCGGCAGCAGGCCGTCGTACTTCTTCTTCCAGTTGAAGTAGGTCGCCTGGCTGATGCCGGCCTTTCGACAGACATCCGCCACCGGCATGCCGTCGGCCCCTTGCTTCAGGATGAACGCCTTCTGGGCGTCAGAAAATCTCGATGCCTTCATCGTTCTCCGCTCCTCCCAGCCGGGAAATCGGCGCGGAAAACTCTAACCAAAAACGATCCAGTTTGGCGGCCTCAGATCAAGAGCCGGTGTACGGGGATAGATCAAAACGCGATGGCGAATTCGGAATACAGCATGGGGAATACATAGCGATGGCGACGGTCACTGCAAATCAAACCTTAGCCATTGCATGGCTCTCACCCTCTTTGCGTGCCTCTGATCGATATAAGGTCGGACTAGCTTTTCCATCGCAAATGCCACCTGTTCATATTCTCCGTCGCACCCCTCGGCTCGCTCTTTGGGCAGATATTCTTTTTCAACGAGGTCGGCGAATAGCTTTGAGTCTGCCCCGTACGCCATACATAACACGTTATAAAAGCGCTGTGCCGGAAGGCCGTGTTCATCAGCGAATGGATTCTTCTTCGTGCTCGGTTTGGATGCGTCGATGCGATAAGAATGGGCTACGCCGGCTATTAGCCTTCGCGCGTCGTTCTTTGCAAACTGCAAGAGAAGGTACGCGGCAAACTGATCCGCTGCGTCTTCTTCACGACCTAAAACAGGCACGGAAAGATAATCAAAGACTGCGTGACCGACCTCATGCAGGAAGACCTCGAGTGTCGGTCCGACAATGGCGCCTGTTCGCGTGACACCCGCCAGCGTTGTTTCTTTGGGAGCGTTCTGCAAAATGTCGCCAAGATACTCGTAGCAAACTGTGATGGCGTCGTCTTCATACCAGGCGTTCGACACGCCATCGCATCCCTCAATCTTCAAGAGGAGCGCACGCGCCAACCGCAATGGGCTCAAAAAGCCCTTGAACCGTTCGAGGACCCGCCGCTCCTTGAGCAATCGAAATAGGCCTTTGGCCTGCACCCGGTTCCGAAGACACCGAGTTAGGTGTTTTCATGGGACTGGAGGTGGGTCATGGAGAGGCGGAAGTTCACGCGAGAGTTCAAGCTTGAGGCTGTGCGTCTGATCAAGGATCGATGCGTATCGTATGTGCAGGCGTCGCAGGATCTGGGTGTTCACACCTCGCAGCTGCGCGACTGGGTGAAGAAGTTCTCGGACGACCCGCAGCACGCCTTCCCCGGCCAGGGGCAGATGAAGCCGGAGCAGTTGGAGATCGCGCAGTTGAAGCGCGAGGTCATCAAGCTCAAGGCCGAGCGGGACATCCTAAAAAAAGCCGCGGCCTACTTCGCGAAGGAATCGACGTGAAGTTCGGTTTCATTGTGAAGCACCGGGGGATCTGGCCGGCGGACTGGATGTGCGGGGCGCTCGGTGTCTCGCGGGGTGGCTTCTATGCCTGGCTGACACGGCCGCGCAGCAAGCGCAGCCGTGATGATGAAGAGCTCAGCACCAAAGTGCGCACGAGCTTCCTTGGCAGCGATCGAACCTACGGCGCCAGGCGGATATGGCGTGATCTTGCCGCCGAGGGCGTGTCGTGCGGACTGCACCGGATCGAGCGATTGATGCGGCTCCAGGCCCTCAAAGCACGGCCCCGACGGCGTCGTCTGCCACCTGATCTGGGTGATCGGCCGGCCGGCTCCGTTGCTGCGAACGTGCTCGACCGTGGCTTCGAAGCGCCTGCACCCAACCGCAAATGGATCGCAGACTTCACCTATGTCTGGACCGCAGAAGGATGGCTGTACGTGGCAGCCGTGATCGATCTGTTCTCGCGGCGCGTGGTCGGCTGGTCGATGAGCGCAGGGATGACAGCCCAACTCGTCACCGACGCGCTGGTGATGGCGATCTGGCGGCGCGGCAAGCCCGATGCGCTGCTGCATCACTCCGATCGCGGCAGTCAGTACACCAGCGAACAGTTCCAGCGATTGATGGCCGACAACGGTGTCGTCTGCTCGATGAGCCGCTCCGGTAACGTCTGGGACAATGCGGCGATGGAGAGCTTCTTCTCCTCGCTCAAGACCGAACGGACGGCGCGCAAGATGTACCGGACAAGGGATGAGGCCAGAGCCGACGTGTTCGATTACATTGAGCGCTTCTACAATCCGAAGCGCAGACACTCTACGATCGGATATCTGAGCCCGATGGAGTTCGAGCAGAAGGCTGGATTAGACCGTATGTCCGCTGTCGGATTGGGCGGCTCGCCCTACGCTGTACCTT
>CAZGSW010000046.1:0-10245 GCA_964528635.1 uncultured Rhodoplanes sp.
CAGCTCGCGCTGGCGGATTTCACCGTGCCCCTCGATGTTGGGTGGCCGTGTTTCCATGCGCGCCACATGCGGCTGCTGGAGCTGCAGTTCGGCGGCGTCCTCGATGGTGATGAGACGCTCCTTCTCGGAAATGAACGCCGACAGAGCGTTGAGCATGGTGGTTTTTCCGGAGCCTGTTCCGCCGGAAATGATGGTTGTCACACGTGCTTTCACCGCGGCGGCGAGCAGTTCCGCCATCTGCGGCCTGATTGCGCCGATATCGACCAACTTGTTGAGGTTGAAGGGCTTTTTGGAGAACTTGCGGATCGACACCAGCGGTCCATCGACCCCGATCGGCCGCACCGCGACGTTGACGCGGGAGCCGTCCAGCAGGCGGGCGTCGCAAAGCGGGTGGGACTCGTCGACCCGGCGGCCCACAGCCGAGACTATCTTGTTGATAATACGAAGCAAATGGGCTTCGTCCTTGAACCGGCAGGCCACCGGTTCGAGCAGGCCGCCGCGCTCGACGAAGGTGTTTTCATGACCGTTGATCAGGATATCGGATATGGACGGATCCTTGAGCAGCGGCTCCAGCGGCCCGAGCCCGGTCATCTCGTCGAGGATTTCCGAGACGAAGGCATTCAGCTCGTGGGCGTTGAGCGCGAGCCGCTCGACCACGATGTACTGGGTGACGAGTTGCTGGATCTGGGCCCTCATCTCGTCCTCGGGCAGCTTCTCCAGGACCGAGAGATTGACTTCCTCGATCAGGCGGCGATGCAGCCGCACCTTGGCATCGAGAAATTTGTCCTTCAGCAGAGGATTTTCAGCCTCCGCGGCCGGCCTGGACCTGGTCTCGGCAGACACTTTAGCGGCCGCCAGCAGCGAGGGCTCGGCGGGAAGCTCCGTAGGTATCGTCGGCAGTCCGGCTGCGGGCGCAGCGGGCACGGGCGCGCGGCGCAGACTGAAACGCCCAGTCATGGCGTTCATGCCGCGCCCCTGTTCCACGACGGGCTGAGCTTACGCAGCAGTGAACCCTCGGCAGCGGCTTTCTTCGGCATCGCCGGCTGGATCAACTTCTTCAGCTCGGCGGTGATCCTGTTGCCGGGCTTGACCTCATCGAGCGGCACGCCGCGGTCGATCGCCTCGCGTACAAGCTGATATGAATTCGGTATCGCACCGGCGAAGTCGTTGCCCAATGCCATCACGATGTCCGTCTTCTTCAGCCCTGGTGCAAACATGCGCTGTTCGAAACGGTTGACGATGACGCGCGGCTGCGGGCCTTCGCCAAGCCGCTCGTGGATCGCGGCAACCAGGCCCTTGGCGTGGCGCAGGCTCGGCACCGTCATCTCGCTGACAATGTAGAGGTGGTTGGAACCGAGCAGCACGTTGTCGGTCCAGGAGAACCAGGTGCGTGGCATGTCGATGACAACATAATCGAAGTGCGACGACACCAGGTCCAGGAGCCGAGTCACCATCACCGGATCAAAGCTGCGCATCTCGGCCGGCCGGTTCGGCGCAGCGATCAGCGAAAGACCGGACCGGTGCTGGCTCAGCATGACTTCGAGAAGCTGCCGATCGAGCCGCTCCGGGCGCGGCTCGATCTCGTTCAGGTCAAGCCGCGGTTCGAGATCGAGATAGTCGGCGCAAGCTCCGTTCTGGAAGTTCAGATCGACCAGACAGGTGGTCGGCCGGCCGCGGACGGAGCCGCCACCCATGAGGAGCATGGCGGTTTGGATCGCAATGGTGGTCACGCCGGCGCCGCCGACCGCCGAAAAGAACGTGGTGATCTGCGCTTCCTTGGTTTCGGTGGCCACCGGGCGAGCCACCCGAGCACAGGTTCGCACCAGTTCTACAGGCTGCACCGGCTTGACCTGGAAGTCGGCCACCCGCATTTGCATCAGCCGGCGAGCCACGTCGGCGTCGAAGCTCGGTGTCACGACAACCACGGGCGGCCATGAGCCGATCCGTCCCATCAGGTCGTCCAGCGCCTGCATTTCGTTGGCATTGGCGGGATCAAGATCGATGATGATGACCGTTGCAGTATCCGTATCAAGCGCGTCCGCAGCTTCGACGATGCTCGATCCGACCACCTTGAGATCAATCTGGGCGCTTGCCCTGAAGGTCGCATGAACCATCTGCTCAAGCGCAGGATCGGTCGTGACAACGGTCACACCCGTCCGGTTGGCAGGGGTCGTCGATCCTGGAACTCGCATGGTCGCTTCGACTCGCGCTCAGGGCTTGGTGCCGTTGCCCGATGCTGACGTAGCCTGCCCGTTCGAAGCAGACTGCGCCGCCTGTTGGGCTTGCTGATACTGCACCGACGATGTCGTTGCATTGACCGGCGGAATCACCCGGTTGGTGCGATAACGTTCATGCGCCGTCTGCATCTTCTCGCCGTTGAAGGTGATGTTCCGGTTGGCGCTGGCAGGCGACCACGGATCAATCATGTGAGTGACCCGGTTGGCCGCCATGGCGTCGCCGGCGTGGGGAGACACCGTCTCGCGCCGGTCGAAATAGATATCCGAGCAGCCGGCCAGCATCAGACCAAACACGGCCAGGCCGAACAGCGCCAGGACTGCCGCATGCCTAGTTCCTGACTGAGATGACATTTGCCCCTCCCTTCGGCAAATCGAGCATGTGACCGGTGAAGTGGCGCGGCGGGATGCCGGCCATCGCCCGCACCGCCTCACGCCGCACCTCGGTCTTGCCCATCAGGAACAGATCGGCATCGTTGGGCGGCAGCGTGTTGTCGAGCGGCGTGCGCACCATGTCACCAGGACGCGCAGGACGAACCAGTCGCGGCGTCACAATGATGGCGAGGTCGGTCTCGTTCTTCTGGTACTGCGTGGAGCGGAACAGAGCGCCGAGCACCGGTACGTCTCCGATCCAGGGAAGTTGCGACATCGCATTCTTGCCCTCGCTCTGCAGCAGCCCGCCGATCACGAAGCTCTGGCCATCGCGCAGTTCGACCGTGGTCGAGGCGCGACGCACGATCAACGGCGGGATCGAGATGCCCGCGACCTGCACCGGGTTGCTGTGATCGAGCTGGCTGACCTCCGGCTCGATCTTCATATTGATCAGGCCGCTGGACAGCACAGTCGGCGTGAAAGCCAGACCGACGCCGTAGCGCTTGTAGTCGATCGTGACCTGACCAAGCGCGCCGGGGACCGGCACAGGGAACTCGCCGCCAGCCAGGAAGCTTGCGGTGTCGCCGGACAGAGCAACCAGGTTGGGCTCCGCCAGGCTGCGGGCGAGGCCCTTCTGTTCCAAGGCGTTGATGATCACGTCGGTCTCTACGCCGCCGAGCAGCAGTTTGGACACCCAGACGCCGAACGGCGCGGTGCCGGACAACACGCCGGCCACATCGATCGGAGAGATCGTCAGGTTCTGCTCGCCCACGTTTCTACCGCCAGCGTTGATACCGGGCTGCTTGAAGCGGCTCGGTCCGGTGTTGGTGACCGGAAGCTGCGACGCAGGCGTGCGGTTGCCGATGTTGCCGAGGTGACGCTGGCCGAAGTAGTTCCACTGCACGCCAAGCTCGCGTCCCGCCTGCCGTGTCGCCTCGACGAAACGAACCTCCAGCATCACCTGCTGTGGCGACATCACTTCAACCGTGTTGATCACGTCCGGACCGAACTGCCGCGCAATCTGCATGGCGCGATCCAGAGTTGGACCGTCCGGCGAAGTGCCCGACAACATGATCCTGCCGTTCACCGCCGTCACTCGCAGGTTGGCGCTCGGAAATCGCTTGCGGATTTCCGACTGGATCAGGGTGGTGTCGAACACCACCTCCACGTCGAACACTCCGATCAACCGTTTGCCCTCGGCATAGACCGAAACGCGCGTCGTGCCGTTCCGCTTGCCGAGGATCGACAGTGTGCGGTCGGTCAAAGGGTTGACGTCGGCCACCTGCGGGTCACCGACCACAATATCGACGAAGCTCGTGTCGGTGCGCACGTCTTCCGACTTGCCGATATAAACCTGCATCGTCGCAGTACGCTTCTGCGCACCGATCTGAATAACACGCTGGGCCTGCGCCTCGCCGAAGCTCAGCGCAAGTCCAGCCACCGCGAGCAGCGCCGCCACGAACAGCGACAACACAGACAGGCGGCTCCTGTCCAACGTCTGTTTTTTTGACGTCTTTCCCTTGATCATTGTTGTTCCCCAGCTTCCCCGTTTTGTTCCGCCTGCAGCTCACCGCCCCACAGCGGCCGCATGCACGTTTGCGTTCTTCTCTATCGGCACATTGTATTCCTGGCGCACGGAGGCGCGTGTGACCGTGACCGTTGCCGTCTCAGGCGTTTTCTTCGCATTGGCCACCGGCGTGGTCGCGCTCTCAAGGTCGCGCAGAGAGACCCGGCGCGTATATTCCGAATTGGAATCGCCGGCCTTGCGCAGCACCAGCGACAGCGTGCCGATGCTGGCCGAAAGCGAGAGCTTCTGCGCGCCGATCACATCGACCTCGAGGGTCACCGCTTTGGCGACCGAAGGCTTGTCGGTACGCTCGTCGGCGACCTGATCAATCGCGAGCACGCGTGCGCTCTGCAGCACGATGTCGGTGGTGGCAGCAGTCTTGTCGATCTGCCGGGTCAGCGCTACGTCGACGCGATCTCCCGGCAGCACGAAGCCGGCAACACCGTCCACGTCATTGACGCGAACCGTGAAGGCCTTCAATCCATCGCGCAGCATTGACGACAGAGTGGCGCGCTGTCCGGAGCCCGTAATCTTGGCGGCAAGCACCGGCTCGTTGACTTCGATTGCCGTCAGCGCGACACGCTTGCCGCCGGCGAGCAGTTCGGAGACCGTCTGGAAAGAACCGTTCGGCAGCGCCTCGTCCGGCCACGGCAACTCGCGCAGATGAGCAGCGGTGAGCTCGTTACCGAAGCGAAGCGGCTTGGACGCGACAACGATCGTTCGGGTTGCGACAGGACTCTTCTGCGCATTGAGGTTCTTCATTCGCTTTTCAGCCTGGCTGTCCAGCCAGCTCTGCGCGACGAACACGGCGAGCAAGCCGAACACCACGGCGAACGCGGTCATGACGATGGTACTGGTGCGCACGGGACTTCTTCCGGGTTACGCCAACAATTCTTGTGTGCGCCGTTATCGCGACCCGGTGGTGTTGAATTGGTGAAGCGGAACACGCACTTTCCGCCATACTGAAGATTGATTGAAATGCTATCGTTTACGAGAGATGAGGCGGATCGTTCGAGTTACACAAATTGCTGTGCCGCCTGCATCGAAAACGGTAAACCTTACTCCGGGCGTAACCAATGTTGCAGAGCATGCGAAACTTGGGCGCGCGACGTGGGCAGCCCTTCCGCGCAACCGCAGCAACCATGCGCCGTTTGCGCATCGTTGATCGATCGTTACCGTTAGGGCAATATGGCTAACGGCCGTTAAGCGTGCCCTGCCGGGCATAGAAGGGAAAACGCGATGAGCAAACCTTACATCAGCTATGTCGAGCCGAAGGATATGACCGACCAGGCGATGCTTGCCGAGCTGGATCGCTGCAAGTCCTACGGTACCCCGCGTCCGGAAAGCCAGGCGATCCGCGCACATGTGCCGGCCGCATTCTGGTCGTTCGCCAATTCGTGGCGTGACGTTTTTCACACCGGAATCGCCGACCATGGCATCAAGGAGCTGTGCCGGCTTTATGTGTCGCGCTCGGTGTTGTGCGAGTTCTGCGGCAACCAGCGCTCCATCAAGGCGGCAAAGGCCGGTGACGTGATCGAGGACCAGACCAGGGACCTGATCAATTTCGAGTCGTCGACGAAATATAACGAGAAGCAGAAGGCAGCTCTTTCCTACGCCGAGGCGATCACCTGGGATCTTCCGGTCGACCGGAAGTTCTGGGACCGCCTGCACAGCCACTTCAGCGAGCCGGAACTGGTCGAGATCGGCTACTTCATCGCGCTGACCATGGGGCAACAACGTTGGCTGCGCACGCTCAACATCGAGCACCATCAGATCCTGCCCGGTGAGGATGGGTCGATGGCGCCGGGCTTCGAGACCATGGACGCACTGCAGAAGTCGAAAGCCGCGCCGGACTACTGGGCGAAGAAGGCACCGAAGGTGCGGACCGAGGCCGCGGAATAGCGGCGGCCTCATTTCTCGACCGCCTACACACCATTCCTTGCTACGCCCTCTCCCTCTGCGGGAGAGGGCGTAAATGCATCCGCTGTATTCGTAGCGAGGCTTACTTGCTTGCTGCACCCTTCGGCAGCGCGACGATCATGTCCAGCTCGATGCGCGCACCCGGCGACGATAGCTGGTTGATGCAAATTGTGGTCGATGCCGGCAGCCAGTCACCGAAATAGGCATGCATCGTCTTGTGCATCGCGTCGGCTTCACGGAAGTCGGTGAGATATTTCGTCACCTTGATGACGTCCTTCCAGCTTGCGCCGACGCTGTCCAAGATCAACTGGATCGCATTCATTGCGTTCTTCGTCTGCTCTTCGATGGAGTGCGGATGAATGTGTTCGTGATCCTGATGCGGATGATTGTGATAGAGCGGCGAAGAGGTTGCGCCCGACAGGAACATCAGATCACATGCGCCGACGATCCGGATCGCCGGCGCATAAGGCATCTTGTGCGCCTGAGACGGGTCCGGATGCACAGCTTCGAGCTTAAATGTCGATTCCGGTTTGGTGGCGACGTTCATGACTTCCTCCGTGTGTTTGGAAGAAGCCTAGCAACTGGCCGTCCGGCTGTCATTCCGGGGAACGCGAAGCGGGCGCCCGGCATGACAAGGTGCGACGTTACCCTGCGGCCGCAGCCGGTACGGGCCTGGCCGCCGCCATCTCGCGCACCAGCTTCGTCACCGCCATGTTGTCGACCTTGCCGGCACCGAGCAGAGGCAGCTTGTCGACCACCACGATTTCTGCGGGCGTCATCAGCTCGGACGCCCCTTTGCCGCGGGCAAACGCCTGGAACTCGGCCCGCGTCGCATTCGGCTGCTGCGTCATCATGATGAGCCGCTCGCCCTTGCGAGGATCGGGGACCGAAGCCACCGCCGACGGCGCATTGGGCCACAGTTCGCCCGCCAGCGCCTCGACCGCAGCGAACGAAATCATCTCGCCGCCGATCTTGGCAAAGCGTTTGGCCCGGCCCTTGATCGCAATGAAGCCCTGCGAATCGATGGTGACGATGTCGCCGGTGTCATGCCAGCCCTCGGCCGGAGGCTCCAGCACGCCGGGATTCTCCACGCGAAGATAGCCAAGCATGACGTTCGGGCCCTTCACGTAGAGCCGGCCGCCCTCCTCCACACCTTCTACCTTCTCCAGCCGCGCCTCCATGCCGGGCAGCAGCCTACCGACGGTGCCGAACTTGTTGAACATCGGCGTATTCAGCGCGAGCGCGGGTGCCGTTTCGGTGACGCCGTAGCCTTCCAGTATCCGCAACCCGAACTTCTCGAGATAGATGCGGCGCGTGGTCTCCTTCACCGGCTCGGCGCCGGCCAGGATGTAACGCAACGAACGGAAGTCGTATGGATGAGCAGCCCGTGCATAGCCGTTGAGGAAGGTGTCGGTACCGAACAGGATGGTAGCGTTCACACCGTACACCAGTTCGGGCACGTTCCTGTAGTGCAGTGGCGACGGATAGAGATAGATCCGCACGCCGGACACCAGCGGCAGGATCAACCCCACCGTCAGCCCGAAAGAGTGAAACACCGGCAGCACGTTGAACACCTTGTCTTCGCGGCCGAAGTCGATCCTCGCCACCGCCTGAGCGGCGTTAGCGAGGATGTTACGGTTCGACAGCACCACACCCTTCGGCGTGCCTTCGGAGCCGGAAGTAAACAGGATTACCGCCCAGTCGTCGGGCTTCCGTTCAACCAATGGCTTCTTGTATTCGATGAGGCCCTGCAGCTTCTCGCGCAGCCCGATCTCGGTACGAATATCGTCGAGATAGACGATCTTCACGTCGCGCTCGAGGGCGGCAACGAGGCCGTCCAGCTTGCCCTTCTCGATAAACGCTCGCGCGGTGAGGATGGTCTCGACCTTCGCCGCCTTGCAGGCCGCCAGCACGTTGGCCGCGCCGGCAGTGAAGTTGATCATGGCGGGTACCCGGCCCGCCGACATCAGCGCCATCAGCGTCACCGCTGCGCCGTTGGCGTTCGGCAGCATGACGCCGACGGTGCCACCAACCGGGGCGTAGCGCATCAGCTTGCGTCCAAGCACCGCCGATCCAAGCAGCAGCTTCTTGTAGGTCAGGGTACCCGCCACCGGATCCTCGACCGTCACGCGACCCATGCCATGCAGTTCGGCCGCCTCGATCAAGGCCTGGAACACGGTGCGATCCGTCGAGGTGGTGCGGAACACCAGGTTCGACATGATCTCGTAAAGCGCGGCGCCGGCGGCCTGGCGTCGCGCCTTGCCCTTGAGCGCCGGATCGACGGTCAGCCGTACAGGTTCCAGCACCGTGACCTTCACCTTTGGGAACCACTTGCGGCTGACCTGGCTGCGCGCCAACCGGCTGAATGGAGTCCGCTCCAACCCCTCCAGCCGCACCGGCACCACCATCGCATCCGCCTTGTCGGCGATCAGCCCGACGCCGTCATAGACCTTCATGAGGCTGCCGGTCACTGTGATGCGGCCTTCGGGGAAGATCACCAGTGCATCGCCATCCTTGACGAGGTTGATCAGCGTACGAACCGCCATCGGCTTGGTCGGGTCGAGCGGCATCGCACGCGTGAATTTCAAGAACGGCTTGACCCACCACTGCTGCGAGATGCCGACATCGATCGCAAACACCGGATCCTTGCCCAATAGCGACATCGCCACCGGCGGATCGAGGAAGCTGACGTGGTTGAGCGCGATGATCGGGTTTGGGCCGGCCCTCTGCAGATTCTCCAGGCCCGCCACCTCGACCCGGTAGAAAGCCCGAAACACGATCGACAGAAAATCCGTCATCCAGTTGGCCGGCATCGTAAAAGCAATGACAACCGCCACGACCACGGTCGCCAGTCCGACGATGACAAACAGCATCGGTGTAGTGACACCGAACGCCTGCAGCGTGGCCACGATTACCGTGCCGCCCACCATGAACGCGGCGTTACACACGTTGACTGCAGCGATCACGCGCGCCCGCCGATCGGCACCCGCCCAGGCCTGGATCGCGGCAAACGTCGGAACGATGTAGAGACCGCCGGCAATGGCAAGACCGGCCAGGTCGATCATGATGTGGATGCCGCGCGCCGAGGTGAAAACCTCGCCGATTCCGGCAGGTGGCACGGCCGGCAAGCCGTAGGTGGTCCAGCCGAGATCGACAGCGAAGATCGCGAGCAGGGCGGCGCCCAACAGCGTCGGTAGAATTACGATGCGTCCGGCTGCAAGCCACGCAGCAAGACCGGAACCGATCGCGACAGCCACCGAGAACACCGCGAGATAGACGGTAATGACCTCCTCGGTACCGCCAACCACCGTCTTGACCAGCGGCGGCATAATCGAAAGCACCACAGCGCCAACCAGCCAGAACCAGCTGCTGACCAGCGCGCCCCACATGAGCCGCTCGTCGCTTGCGATGTGTCGAAGCAGCGAGATGGTCGATCCCGCTATGTTGCGCGACACCACAAGATCGGGCGCGCCCTCCCCGGTGCGCGGGATGAACAGGCTCGACACCCAGCACATCAGCGCAAACACCATCATCATGCCGGCGAAGGCGGCAGGATCGCCGCCATCCCTGGCAGCCAGGCCGCCCACGATGGTGCCGAGCAGGATGGCGAGGAATGTCGCGCCTTCGACCAGTGCGTTGCCTGCGGGCAGTTCCGAGCGCGCCAGATGGTCCGGCAGGATGCCGTACTTGATGGGACCGAACAGCGAGCCGATCACACCGAACATAAACAGCGCGACGAACAGCAGCGGCACCGAATGAAAATAGAACCCGGCCACCGCGATCAGCGCGACGCCCATCTCGACGAATTTCAGGCGCTGCGCGACGACCGCCTTGTCGTAGCGGTCGGCCAGCTCTCCACCGAGCCCGGACAGGAAGAAATACGGCGCGATGAATGTGGCCGCCGCCAGAGTGATGAGGGTTTCGCCGGTGCTGCCACCGATCTTGAACAGGATCAAGAAGACCAGCGCGGTCTTCAGGAAATTGTCGCTGAATGCCGAAAAGAACTGGCACCAGAACAGCGGCGCAAAGCGCCGGGATAGAAGGAGGGGCTTCGACTCGGGGTGCGCCGGGGCCATGGGATTGAGCTTATGCCAACGGATTGCGGCGGGAGCCAGTCCCCCGCCGCCGCGGCACGTGTATCACAATCCTCGG
>CAZGSW010000046.1:10345-23225 GCA_964528635.1 uncultured Rhodoplanes sp.
GACATCTTCATGGTGGCGATGCCCATTTTTGCCAGCCGCTCCTTGACCGTTTCGTTGGCGACAGCCTTTTGGCCCTCCACATGCAGCCGGTCGACGATGGCCTTTGGGGTCTTCGCGGGAACGAAAATCCCGTTCCAGAACGAATAGACCGCGCCCGGCAGACCGATCTCTACCACGCTAGGCACGTCCGGCAGCGTCGACACGCGCTCCGTGGAGCTGATGGCCAGCGGGATGACCTTACCGGAGCGGATGTTGGCAAGCGCCGGCGCGAGCGGCAGGAAGTAGTAGTCGATACGGCCGGCCATCACTTCACCGAGCGCTTCAACCGGGCCTTTGAACGGAATGTGCTGCGCCGAGATGCCGGACGCCACGCGGAACTTCTCAGCGGCGAGATGCGACGCCGATCCGATGCCAGCCGACGCATAATTCAGCGCGCCAGGCTTGGCCTTAGCAGCGGCGATCAGATCGGCGGCCGTCTTAAAGCCCTTCGACGGCGCGGCGACCAGCACGCTGGGGGACACGCCCGTCGCGCTCACCGCCGTGAAGTCCTTCAGAGTGTCGTATGGCAGCGTCTTGCGCGTCACGTAGGCCGCGGCGAAAGAGGCCGAGTGAAACAGGATGGTATAGCCATCCGGCTCCGCGCGCGCGGCCTGGCCGACCGCTATGGTGCCGCCGCCACCACCTCTGTTCTCGATCACGATCGTCTGACCAAGCTGCTTGGAGACCTGGTCGAACAAAACGCGGGCGGTGATATCGTTGGCGTTGCCGGGTGCGAACGGAATGATTGCCGTGATGTTTCGGGACGGCCAGTTTTGCGCTGAGGCCGGCCCCGCGGTCAGACCTGCGGCCAAAATCGACGCGACAAATGCTCGGATCAACACCTTCAATTCCTCCCTGGATATGTTTGGGGCTTGTTGGCCCGTCGGAGATTTTGACATGGCGGGCAACGAATTGTCACGCTGCGCCCCACCGGGCAGTGTCAAAAAAAACAGCAATGCTGGTAATGTAGAACGACTGCCGAATCGTGGACCACGGATGACAATGAAATCTCGATACAGCTTCTTCGCTCTTGCGGCCGTTGCGTGCCTCATTTCGGCAACCGGCAACGCACAGCAGACCAACTCCGCCAAGAAGCAGGCGACCTCGACTGCAACAAAGAAGAAATCGGCCCAGCCTGCCATCTCGGGAACCGCAACCGCTGTCCAGTCTCCGTCCGCTGCACGCGCCGTCGAACGTCCTATTCCGCGCGAACAGCTCACGCCGATACCCCGCGTAACCATTCCAGGCGGATCGCTCGGCTACGAGAGCCAGACCTCGCTGCGGGCCTACGACATGTCGGACGGACGGCGGGTGCCCGGCTACGACAACATACAGCGCAATGACTCCTCCTACTTCGGGCTATCGATCCGCATGCCGACCGGGGGCCTTTTGCGGAGCCACGCACCGGACTGAGCCGCAAGTGCGGCGCATTGAAAGTGCCCGCAACCCGACTGGAGCAAACCCATGCATGACGTTCCGGGACAGGTGCACTGGCATGAACCCACCGGCAGCCAGCGCGCCGGATTCGGCAGGTTCGAAAGGCCGAAGACGCCATACGACCTGTTCATGGAGTCCGAAGGCATCCCGGTCTATCGAGATATCGGCGTGAGCAAGGTGCAGAACCTCCCACTGGCGCCATGGAAGCGTACCGGTGGCCGTGGCAGCTACATTCAGCTCTACGGCACCGAAGGCAAATGGGGCTGCTACGTCATCGAAGTCCCGGGTGCGGGCGCGCTCAATCCCGAAAAGCATCTCTACGAAGAGATCTATTTCGTTGTCGAAGGCCGCGGTACCACCGAGGTCTGGCTCGATGGCGACAACAAGCGCCATGTATTCGAGTGGCAGAAGAACTCGCTGTTCTCGATTCCGGTCAATGCGATGCATCGCATCGTCAACGCGTCATCGGCGCCCGCATTGCTGCTTGCCGGCACCACCGCACCGAACCTGATGAACCTGATGAACAACGTCGGAGCGATCTTTGACAACCCGTTCCAGTTTCGCGACCGCTTCTCCGGCGCTGACACGTTCTACAAGTACAATGACGACATCGAGCCTGATCCGGTGCGCGGCCTCGCCATGCGCCGCACCAACTTCGTGCCGGACATCGTCAACTGCGATCTGCCGCTCGACAACCGCCGCTCGCCCGGCTCACGGCGCGTAGAGCCGTTCATGACCGGAAACACCTTCTATCTCTGGATCGGCCAGCATGAGAACGGCCGCTACTCCAAGGCGCATGCCCACACCTCAGCCGCAGTCCTGATTTGCATCAAGGGCAAGGGTTACACCTACACCTGGCCGGAGCGCTGCGGTGTTACGCCTTGGCAGGACGGGCATCAGGACCAGATCAAGCGCGTCGACTACGAGCCCGTGGGCATGGTCTCGGCGGCGCCCGGCGGCGCACGTTGGTTCCATCAGCACTTCGGTGCATCGAAAGAACCGCTTCGGTTGACCGCATGGTTCGGCCCGCACAATCCGGGCCGCGAGCCCGGCCCGCCCGGCGAGAAGCACATCGACTACACCGGCATGGATATCACGGAAGGCGGCAGCGCCATCCCGTATTGGATGGAAGATCCCTTCATCAAGAAGGAATACGACGAGCGGCTCGCCCGCGAGGGCGTCGAGAATCGGATGAAGCTCGAATACTACGACAAGGACTACAGGGGCGAATTGCCGAAGGAGTGAGTTGGTTGCAGTTCCGAGGATCGCCCTGCGACGGACGCGCGGTCAACGTCGAACTGTTCGCTCCCAGCTACACGTCCGCTTGCCTCACTGTAACAATGAATGCGACAACTCACCCGCCAAATCGGAGGGAGTCCATCCATGCGCGTTGTTGCACTCGAAGAGCATTTTACCGTTCCTGAACTGGTCAAGCGCATCCCACAGGATGCAATCGCCGCCCGCGGCTTCCGGCCGCGCAGGCCACCGGTCGGTCGGCCCAATCCGATGGAGCTGGCGCCGGAGATAGGCGAGCGCCGCCTCAAGTACATGGACGAGGCCGGCGTCACCGTTCACGTGATTTCCAACACCGGCCCCGGCCCGGACCTGGTGCCAGGCCCCGACGGCGTCGCACTGGCGCACGACCTGAACGACGCGCTGGCAACCGCATGCGGCAAGAACCCGAAACGATTTGCCGGCTGGGCTGTCCTGCCAATGGCGAGCCCGAAGGACTGCGCGGCGGAGTTGAAGCGCGCCGTCAAGGACCTGAAGTTCGTCGGTCCCATGATCAACGGCACTTGCGAGGGCCGCTTCCTCGATAATCCGGTTTACGACGACCTGCTCGCCGCCTGCGTCGAGCTCGACGTACCGCTCTACATCCACCCGCACCTGCCGCCGGACGCGGTGCGCAAGGCCTACTACGACGGGCTCGAGCCCGGCGCCGGCCGCGTGCTGGAAAGCGCCGGCTGGGGCTGGCATTCGGAGACCGCGATCCACGTACTGCGCATGGTGTTCGCCGGCACGCTCGACAAGCATCCAAAACTCAAGCTGATCGTCGGCCACATGGGCGAGATGCTGCCGGTCATGCTGGTGCGCGTCGACGAGACCTCAGTGTCGGACGTGACGCACCTGAAGCGGCCGCCGAGCCAGCAGATCCAGGAGCAGGTCTGGATCACCACCAGCGGCATCTTCAGCCAGCCACCGTTCATCGCCGCGCTGCAGACGTTCGGAATCGACCGCATCATGTTCTCGGTTGACTACCCATATGCGCTCGATCCGCAGGGCAAGAAGTTCCTCGACGAGGTCGCGCTTTCGCCGGCGGATAAAGCCAAGCTCTGCCACGGCAACGCGGATGCACTGCTGAAGCTCAAGCCGTAACCAGGCAGCGCCGGTTGCCAAACAAGAAGGCGTGGCTTGCGAGCCGCGCCTTTTTCATTTGAGAGCGGAGAAACTGGATCAGGCTGCCTTGGTCAATTCACTGAAAGGCTGCCCCCGGATGACCTCTTGCCATCGACATTACGATGGCGGTTGGCCCGGTTCTGCACGGCGGTCATGCCCCAGTTGGCCAGGGCGGCAAGCGCAAAGATGATGATGATCATCGCGTACATCGGCGCGATCTGAAACGCTTCGTAGTATTGCGCAAGCTGGAAGCCAAGCCCGGCCTGCGAGAACTTCAGCTCCGCGATCAGCACGCTTATGATGACGATGGCAAGCCCGAGCCGCAGCCCTACGATCACCGGATTGATCATTGCCGGCAGATAGATTTTCGAAATCATCTGCCTGCGCGTCAGGTTGAAGCTGCGCCCCACCCGGATCAGCACCGGGTTGATCATCAGGATGCCTGCGGTGGCGCTGAACACCGTCGGGAAAAAACCAGACAATGCACCCTTGGCCATCTTCGATTCGATGCCGATCCCGAACATCAGAAACAGAATCGGCAGAAAGATAACCTTGGGAGTCGAGCCGATCGCATTGATGTAGGGCTCGCATGCTGCCCGCAGGAACGGCCGCGTGCCAAGCAGAATGCCGGCTGCGTTGCCCAGCAGCGCACCGAAGACAAATCCGACCGCGACTTCGGCGAACGTGATCCAGAGATGGTGATACAACGCGGCCGACGTGATTTCGTTAAAGACAGCAGACGCGATTGCAACGACAGACGGCACTACGTCACGATAAAACAAGCCCGAGCGCGCCATCGCCTCCCACAGCAAGACGACGGCAATCACTGTCACAAGCCGGACGCGGTTGGGCGTCCAGCGCAGGCCGGCTGCGCGTGAGGCCGGCGAAGCGGTCAGACGGGCCTCAACCATTTCTCGACCTTGTTGAGCGAGAAGTAGAACAGCATGCTGACGAGCACGACGAAAAGAATGCTGGCGTACGTACCGGGGATGTTGAACCGGAAGTACATATCCGACACGATTCGTCCAAGTCCGCCGAAATCGATCAGATATTCGATCGCGACCACCGTAACCAATGCGTACATGACGCCAATGCGCATGCCCGTGAACATGCTGGGCACGGCGGCCGGCAACATGATCTTCCAGAACATGTCACGCTCTGAAACATTGAAGCTTCGTCCGACGTCGATCAACGTCCGGGGGGTGCTCAGCAGCCCCTGTCGCGTCTGGATGATGATCGGGATGACGCCCGGCACGAACGCCATCACGATCAACGTGAGATGCGAGCGGCCGATGATCACCAGAAACAGCGGATAGAGCAGCACGATCGGGGCCGAAAAGGCCGCGGCGAGCCAGCCCTCGTAGGCCTCACCGAGCACCTCCCGCCGGTACAACAGATAGCCAAGCGGCACACCCACAGCGATTGCCATCGCAATCGCTGCAAACGTCATGCCGAAGGTCACGAGAAAATTGCTCACGAGATCCATGTCGCGATGCAACGGCATGATCGCCGCAATGGCGTCGCTCGGCCGGGCCACCACAAGCGACGGCACCAGACCGGAGACGACCGCAGCTTCCAGGATCGCTGCGAGTACGACCACGCCGCCGATCCCGGCGATCAGCGGCGAAGTCAGGAGGCGACCAGCGAACCTTTCGGCACCTTGCATGCATTCCTCGCAGGCACCCGCACCTTTTTTGCGACGGCGCCTTTTCGTACCGGCTATTTCTTCAACGGATCGAATACGACCGTGACCAGACTCTTCTTCTGTTCATCGGTCAAAGGCTTGTCGATCTGCTTGAATTCCTGCGCCAGCTTGAAGACATGATCCATGTTACCGAGCGGCCAGAACGTCACCTGTTCGAAAGTCGTGAACTTCGGCGCCGCCTTGGCGTCCTCCAGTTCAAGCTTCCATTTGTCGGCATAGTTCTTGAAAGCGCGGTCGCCGCCCTCGTAGGTAAACTTCAGTCCGTCCCAGAGGGCCTGCATCGTCCGTTTCGCCACGTCCGGGTTCTTCTTCACCCATTCCGAATTGGCGGCAATGACCCGGATGGTATCGCTGGCAAGACCCTTGGAGTCGGCGCCGCTGCCGATCATCCGGGTTTCGCCCTTGCGAACCAGATTGTAGTTGACCGGAAATGCCGCCCAGCCGCTCGCCACCTGGCCCGACATCACCTGGGTGCGCGAGGCGGCCATGCCACCGACCGAGACGAGTTTCGGATTGATGCCGAGATCCTTCACGAGGAATTGCACCAGCATGTGTGTGGTCGAACCGGGGC
Source organism: uncultured Rhodoplanes sp. (assembly GCA_964528635.1). Classification (GTDB taxonomy): domain Bacteria; phylum Pseudomonadota; class Alphaproteobacteria; order Rhizobiales; family Xanthobacteraceae; genus Z2-YC6860. Next base: position 16,495 of record CAZGSW010000046.1, read on the forward strand.
GCGAATACACCAGCTCCTTGCCGTCGAGGTCCTTCAGGGATTTGATCGGGCTGTCCTTGGGAACATAGAAATAGACGTCTGACGTCCCGCGCATCCCGTTGCCGACGATGGTCACCGGCGCGCCCTTGGCATGAGCGCCGATCACGCTCAGGACGCCGACCCCGAAGGCAATCTCGGCGCTGCCTGTGACAAGCGCCTGCAAAGTTTCCGAGCCACCCGCCGCAAAGGTAATCGTGGCGTCGATGTTGGCCTTCTTGAAGAAACCCTCCGACTCCGCGTTGTGCACGGCCATATGCGAGAAGGCCATGCGCTGAGAATCGATGATGCGCACCCGATCCGCTGCGTGCGCCGACGAAACGATAGCAAGAATGCCGACCGCAAAAGCGGTGCCCGATGATATCCAGATCTTCGTCATGACCGTCCTCCCTGATGTTCTTTCCGTCCCCATTTTTGGGGTCCGGACACCCTCACCTCATCGCCAAACGCCGCTCCGACTCTTTCATGCCGCGGCTCGCTTCATCGCGCAGCAAGTTCCATATTTCGCCCACATAGCGGCCAAATTCCGCAGTCGCGATCAAATCTGATGATCTCGGACGCGGCAGGTCGATCTGTATTTCCCGCTTGATCCGGCCCGGCCGGAACGTCATCACCACGACCCGGTCGCTGAGTTGCACCGCTTCCGTGATGTTGTGCGTAATCAGCAGCATGGTCTGCTTCAGTGCCGACCAGATCTCCAATAGTTTGTCGCCGAGCAGCAGCCGCGTCTGTTCGTCCAGTGCACCGAACGGCTCGTCGAGCAGCATGATCCGCGGCTCGTAAGCCAGCGCCCGAGCCACCGCGGTACGCTGTTTCATCCCGCCGGAAAGCTGCGACGGGTAGTGGTTCTCGAAGCCCTCCAGGCCGACAAGCCGGATGAAATGCCGCGCACGCTCTTCGCGCACGGACTTCGACACACCTTGCGTCTCGAGCGGAAAAGCGACGTTTTGCAGCGTGGTCCGCCAGGGAAGAGTCGACTCCTCCTGGAACACCATGCCGACGTCGCGGTGCGCGCCGTCCACCGGGCGGCCGTCGATCAGCACCCTTCCCTCAAAGGGCGAAGCGAGGCCACCGACGATACTGAACAGGGTCGACTTGCCGCAGCCGCTCGGACCGATAATCGAGACGAATTCCCCTTCCCGGATCGCAAGCGATATCCCGTCCAGGGCCCGAATCGCCTGAGGGCCTTCACCGAACGTCATGCCGACATTCGCGATCTCCAGGATACCTGTCGTCATGGTGTCGACCGCACCCCTGCTGATTGCCCAGCATTGAGTCGGGCCGCGCGCCTGTCAATGCGGCCCGGTGGCTCCGGCTTGACCGGCGGCGGCCTGAATTGGGAGTACTGTGCTTTCCTAAGCCCTCAGGCTTGGCTGCAACGCAGCAAGACCGGAACCCGCGATAAATGCCCCTCGAACAGGACAGCCAAGGTGGACGCGTCTTTTTTTCCTCGACCGGGCGCACGCTGGAGGGTGAGGACCAGATCTGCCTGCTCACCGTTGGCATCGATATCGGATCTTCGACGTCTCACCTTGTCTTCTCGCGCGTTGTCATGGAGCGACTCGACAGCCGCTACGTGGTCAGCGAACGCGAGACCTTTTACGGTTCGGAAATCCTGCTTACTCCATATGCCTCGGACGAGACCATCGACGCCGAGGCGCTCGGCGCATTCATCCGACAACAATATGCCGATGCCAGGGTCGATTCCGACGAGATCGACACCGGCGCGTTGATCCTCACCGGCGTCGCGGCGCGACGGAACAACGCCCGCGCGATCGGCGATCTGTTTGCGCGGCAGGCCGGCAAGATGGTTGCCGTGTCGGCGGGCGACAGCCTCGAAACCATTATGGCGGCCTACGGCTCGGGTGCGGTGGCGCGATCGATCCGCGACCGGTGCCCCGTGATGAATGTCGACGTCGGCGGCGGCACCTCCAAGATCGCGGTCTGCGTCGACGGCAAGGTGATTGACGCCGCTGCGCTCGATGTCGGCGCGCGGCTGATCTGTCTCGCTGGTGACGGCACCGTGCTACGGGTGGAGGACGCCGGCGCCCGCTACGCGGCGGAACTGGGCATCGACGTCACGATCGGCGGCAGGATCACGCTCGATCAGGGTCGTGCCATCGCCAGCCTGATGGCGGATCGCCTGTTTGAAGCCATGGAAGGCGGCGCTCCCGCAGTGCGAGGCGTGAGCCTGATGCGCACCGAGCCGGTCGGCTTTGGCGATCCGGTCGGCGCGCTGCAGTTCTCCGGTGGCGTGTCCGAATTCATCTACGGCAACGAAAGCCACAAGTTCGGCGATCTCGGGCCGCTGCTGGCTTCGGAGATTCGCGCCCGTGTGGAGATATTCTGCTCCAGGCTCGAGGAGCCGGTGGAAGGCATCCGCGCCACCGTGGTCGGGGCATCGCAATATACCATCCAGCTCTCCGGCAGCACGATCTACTTGTCGCCACTCGACGTGCTGCCGCTGCGCAACGTGCCCGTGATCGCCCCGCCGCTGCAGCTCGACGGCGAGACCATCGATCCGGCGGCGGTAGCCGATGCGATCCGGACCATGCTCCGCCGCCTCGATCTGACCGGCAGCGAGATGCCGGTTGCGCTGTTCGTGCCGTGGCGCGGCTCTGCGACCTACCAGCGGCTCGATGCGTTCTGCCGCGGCGCGGTCGATGGCCTGTCCGCAGCGCGAGCGAACGACCGGCCAGTCATCCTGGCCGGTGACGGCGATGTCGGCGGCTTACTCGGCATCCATCTGCGCGAAGAAATGAAGCTCGCCAACCCGATCGTATCGATCGATGGCCTGGAGCTGAAGGAATTCGACTACATCGACATCGGCGCCATGCTGGACGCCTCCGGTGCGGTTCCGGTGGTCATCAAGTCGTTGCTGTTCCCCGGCTCACCGGCAAAGCCGTCCGGCTGATTGCGCGCCGCTGTCTTCCACCCGTCCCGCCATGCTCTACTGGGCGCGGAGGGTGACGCCATGAAGGATATCGTGCTTGCGCTGCGGGCGATGGCCACGCTGGCGCTGCCCTATTTCCGCTCCGAAGATCGCTGGCGCGGCCGCGCACTGCTCGCCGCGGTGGTCGCCTCCGAGTTCGCCGTGGTCTATATCGCGGTTTTGACCAACCAGTGGCAGGGCCGGTTCTTCAACGCGCTCGAAGCCCGCGACTGGGGCCGGGTCCAGGCCGAGCTTGTCATCTTCGGCTTCATCGTGCTGGGCAACGCCTTCATCGGCGGCGCCATGATCTGGGTTGGCCAGCACTTCCAGATGCGCTGGCGGCGCTGGATGACTGAACGCTTCGTCGGCATCTGGATGGCGCAGGGCAGGCACTACCGCGTGCGCTTTGCGGATTCCAACGTCGACAACATCCACCTGCGCATCGCCAACGACATCGGGGTGCTGATCCAGAAGACCTACGACATCGGCAGCGCGCTGGTCGGTGTCGTGGTCATGCTGATTTCGTTCGCAGTCATCCTGTGGGGCATCTCCGCAACCACGCCGATGCCGCTGTTTGGCGTCGATCTATCGTTCCCCGGCTACCTCCTGCTGATCGCGCTCGTCTATGCCGGGATCGGCACGCTGATCGCACATTTCGTCGGACGCCGCCTGATCGGGCTGAATTTCCAGATCCAGCGCCGCGAAGCGGATCTGCGCTACGCCACCGCACGCGTCACCGATCATTCCGAGGAGGTCGCGCTGTTGCGCGCCGAGCCGGTCGAGCGCGCCGAAATCGGCCGTCGGATCGGCGCACTGATCGACACCTGGGTGTCGTTGGCTGCGGTGCAGGGGCGACTCTCCGCCTTCATCTACGGTTACAGCCACGTCTCATTGGTGTTCCCGACGCTGGTGGTAGCGCCCGCCTATATGGTCGGCGCGATCCCGCTCGGCGTGCTGGTGCAAGCGGCGGCGGCGTTCCAGCGCGTCGAAAACTCGTTCTCCTACTTCATCACCTCATACAGCAAGATTGCCGAATGGAAGGCATCGCTCGACCGCGTCTGGCAAATGGAGCTTGCACTGCAGCGCTCCGACCGGATCGAAATGCCGAATGCCGACCTCACGCTCTCGACACAACCGGAGACGCTGCTCGCTGCGAACGATGTCACACTCAGCCGCGTTGATGGCGAGCGCATCGCAACGCTTCCTGCGCTGAATCTGGGAGCGGGCGACCGGCTGCTGATCAGCGGTCCGTCGGGCACAGGCAAATCGATGCTGTTCCGTGCCAGTATGGGTCTATGGCCGTTCGGTCGCGGCACCATCCGTACACCCGAACCCGCGCGCGTGCTGACGCTGCCGGCGCGCCCTTACTTCCCGCTCGGAACGCTTCGGCAAGCGCTCACCGTGCCGCGGCTCGCCGAAGAGGTGACCGATGCCGAAATCATCGATGCAATGGAGACCGTCGGGCTCGGCCACCTGACCAACAAACTGGGCGATGAGGCCGAGTGGAACATCGTGCTGCCGGCGGGCGAGCAGCAGCTTGTGGGATTCGCGCGCGCGCTCCTGCTCAAGCCCGCAGTGCTGCTGATCGACGACGCCGACGCGCTCACGCAAGGCGGCCGGACCCGGCATACGCTGGCGGCGGTGCTCGAAAGGTTGCCCGGCACCATCGTGGTTTCAGCAAGCCGGTCGGAGTCGCTGGCAGACCTGCATGACCGCGTGATCGTGATGGGCGAACCTGCGGACGCGCCGGGGAAAGCCGTTACGCCGGAACCGGTCTAGCAATCAGGTCAGACCTGCACCACGAACAGCAGCAGCCCAAGCGCGGCAATGGCGCCACCAGCCGTGCGCGCAACCAGTTGGCGCTGCGCCAGCAGCCCGGCGCCAATGCCGACGCCATGCAGGATCAGCGTCGCCGCAACGAAGCCGAGACCGTACAGCCATGCCGAGCCGTCGGACGGCAGTTCGGCTCCATGGGCGAAGCCATGCAGCACAGCGAAGGCCGCGACCAGCACCGCGCCGATCGCGAGCGGCGCCTGGACCCTGAGCGCAACGGCGGCACCAAGCACCACCACCGACACCAGGATGCCCATTTCGATCCAAGGCACCATCACGCCGCCGGTACCGAGCGCGGCTCCCAGCGCCATCATCGCCGGAAACACCACCGGCAGCGTCCACATCGCGGAGCGTCCGAGCTGCGACGCCCAGAGACCAACCGCAACCATGGCGAGCAAATGGTCGGGGCCGGTGAAGGGGTGCGCGAAACCACCGGCAAGCCCAACACCTGACCCTCCGTCATGACCGGGGTGGGCCAGCGCTGCGGTACTCAAACCGGCGGCAGCCATCGCGAGCACGGTCGCAAGCAGCAGCGGGCGGCGGAGCATCGGCGTTCTCCCGGATCCAAGGACGTTTCAGTATGCGGAATACCAATTTATCGCTTACTGCGGGCCGCTTTCAATCCACCTCGATGGTGACCGTGCCGTTCTCGACGGTCACCGGGTAGGTCTTGACCGGGATCATGCAGGGCGGCGACACCACCTCCCCGGTCTTGATATCGAACTGGCCGTTGTGGAAGTTGCATTCCACCACGTCACCGTCGATGTAGCCCTCGGACAGCGAGCCCGGGCCGTGGGTGCACTGGTCGTCGATGACGTAGAACCGGCCCTCGATATTGAACACGGCGAGGATCAGGTTCCCCGCCTCGACCCGCAACGCGGTTCCTTCGGCGACATCGTCGGTCTTGCAGAGTTCGACGCGATTGGTCACGGCCGTCCGGTCCGAATTCATGGTTTCGTGGGACTGCGGCGGCAGATAAAATCCGGCCGGACCGCATTCGGATGCGCCGGAACATACACCATGCGCGTTGACCCAGGTCAACGCGCGGCCCCCGCAGGGGTTGTGTCGTTTTCCGGTCGGACGCTACATAGCGTCAGAATTGGGAGCCAGCGATGCTCAGGAAAGAACAGAACGACCTCCTCACCCAGACTGGGCCGGGAACGCCGATGGGCAAGATGTTCCGGCTGTCCTGGCAGCCGGCGCTGCTCGCCTCCGAACTGCCGGAAAACGAGTGCTCGCCGGTGCGGGTGAAGCTCCTCTCGGAGCGCCTGCTGGCCTGGCGCGACACGCAGGGCCGCTACGCCCTGACCGACGAATTCTGCGCCCACCGCGGCGTCTCGCTTTGGTTCGGCCGCAACGAGGAGAACGGGCTGCGCTGCCCCTATCACGGCTGGAAGTACGACCACACCGGCCAGTGCATCGAGGTGCCATCCGAGCCGACCGAGAGCGGCTTCTGCCAGAAGATCAAGCTGAAGTCGTATCCGCTGGTGGAGCGGGGCGGCGTGCTGTGGACCTACATGGGTCCGCCTGAGCTGCAGCCGCCGCTGCCGGAGTGGGAATTCGCCATGGTGCCGGCCGACCGCAGCTTCATGTCGAAGCGGTTTCAGGAATGCAACTGGCTGCAGGCGATGGAAGGCGGCATCGACTCCAGCCACGTCTCGTTCCTGCACTCGGGTGAGCTGAACAAGGATCCGCTGTTCAAGGGCTCGAAGGGCAACCAGTACAACATGGGCGACAAGAAGCCGGTGTTCGAGGTGGTCGAAAGCCCCGGCGGCCTGTTCATCGGCGCACGAAGGAACGCCGAGAACGGCAACTACTACTGGCGTATCACGCAATGGGTGATGCCGGCCTTCACCATGATCCCGCCCCGCGCCGACCATCCGGTGCACGGCCACTTCTGGGTGCCGATCGACGACGAGAACTGCTGGGC
>CAZGSW010000047.1:0-2982 GCA_964528635.1 uncultured Rhodoplanes sp.
CACATCTTCCTGCACCTCGACCATCTCGATCCGGCGGTGCTGGCCGAGCGGCTGCCCGGCATCTCCGAGAGCGCGCGCATCTTCGCCGGCGTCGATCTCACGCGCGAGCCGATCCCGGTGCTGCCGACCGTGCACTACAACATGGGCGGCATCGCCACGAACTATCATGGCGAGGTGCTGACCAAGAAGAACGGCGATCCCGACACCGTGGTGCCCGGGCTGATGGCGCTCGGCGAGGCGGCCTGCGTGTCGGTGCACGGCGCCAACCGGCTCGGTTCCAATTCGCTGATCGACCTTGTGGTGTTCGGCCGCGCCGCTGCGCTGCGCTGCGCTGCCACGCTGACGCCGGGCGACAAGCAGCCCGAGTTGCCGAAGGATTCCGCCGAGCTTGCACTGGCGCGGCTCGACCGGCTGCGTCACGCCAACGGCAGCACGCCGACCGCCGAGCTGCGGCTCAACATGCAGCGCGTCATGCAGAACAACTGCGCGGTGTTCCGCACCGGTGAGGTGCTGGAAGAGGGCAAGAAGCTGATCCACGACACGTTCGCGTCCGCATCCGACGTGCGCGTCACCGACCGCTCGCTGATCTGGAACTCGGACCTGGTGGAGACGCTGGAGTTCGACAACCTGATCGTCCAGGCTGTCGTCACCATGGACGCGGCGGTCAACCGCACCGAGAGCCGCGGCGCCCATGCCCGCGAGGACTTCCCGGACCGCGACGACAAGAACTGGATGAAGCACACGCTGACCTGGATTGACGACAAGGGCAACGTGAAGATCGACTTCCGCCCGGTCCACACCTACACGCTGACCAACGACGTCAGCTACATCGAGCCGAAGGCTCGCGTGTACTGAGCGATCAAGAGGACCAATGTTCGGAATCCGCTCACGGACCATCAAAGGCGGCCGCCGCCTTTCGGCTCTGTGGCATGCGCGGTCGGATCTCGATCGGATCGTCGCCATGCATCGCGGCCATGTGGTCAACAAGTGGAGCCACTACTACGAGGTCTATGACCGCCACCTGGCCCGCTTCCGCGACCGGGACATCACCCTGGTCGAGATCGGCGTGGCGGGCGGTGGCTCGCTTGACATCTGGCGCAGCTATTTCGGACCGAAAGCGCGCATCTTCGGCGTCGACAACAACCCGGACTGCCGGCGCTTCGAGGCTCCCGGCACCCGCATCGTGATCGGCGACCAGGGCGACCCCGCATTTCTTGAGAAGCTGGCCGCCGAGACGGGGCCGATCGACATCCTGATCGACGACGGCAGCCACGCCCACGACCACCAGATCGTCACCTTCCGCACGCTGTTCCGGCACATCGCCGAGGACGGCGTCTACAGTTGCGAGGATCTGTTCTCGTCCTATGTCGACGAAGTGTACGGCGGCGCGCCGCGCAAGCCCGGAACGTTCGTCGAGTTCCTCAAGGACCTGATCGACGAGATGAATGCCTGGTTCTGGCGCGAGGGCGTCGAGAACGAGGCCGACGCGTTCGCCAATGCCGCGCACGGCATGCACCTCTATCCGACCATCGTCGTCATCGAGAAGCGCCGCATGTCGAGGCCGCTGATGACGCCGGTCGGGCACACACCGCAAGCCGGGCACGGCCATGCCTGAGCAAACGACAGACGAAATCTCCCACGCGAGGTTGCCATGGTTCAGCTGACGCTGCCGAAGAACTCGAAGATCACCGAAGGCAAGACCTGGAAGCGGCCCGCCGGCGCGCGCAACGTCACCGCGTTCCGCGTCTACCGCTGGAATCCGGAGGACGGGCAAAACCCGCGGATCGACACCTACTTTGTCGACCGCGACGACTGCGCCCCGATGGTTCTCGACGCGCTGATCTGGATCAAGAACAAGATCGACCCGACGCTCACCTTTCGTCGCTCCTGCCGCGAGGGCGTCTGCGGCTCGTGTGCCATGAACATCGACGGCTCGAACACGCTGGCCTGCACCAAGGGCATGGACGAGATCTCCGGCACTGTGCGCGTCTATCCGCTGCCGCACATGTCGGTGGTGAAGGACCTGGTGCCGGACCTGACCAACTTCTACGCCCAGTATGCCTCCATTAAGCCGTGGCTGCAGACCGTGTCTGCAACCCCGGAGAAGGAATGGAAGCAGAGTCACGATGACCGGCAGAAGCTCGACGGCCACTACGAATGCATCCTGTGCGCCTGCTGCTCGACCTCTTGCCCGAGCTACTGGTGGAACCCGGACCGCTATCTCGGCCCGGCCGCGCTGCTGCAGGCCAACCGCTGGATCGTCGACAGCCGCGATGAAATGACCGGCGAGCGGCTCGACAACCTGGAAGATCCGTTCCGGCTCTATCGCTGCCACACCATCATGAACTGCACGAAGGCGTGCCCGAAGGGACTCAATCCCGCCAAGTCGATCGCGGAGATCAAGCTGAAGATGGTTGAGCGGCAGGTGTAGTTCGCGCAGCGATCCGCCGCGACTTCCGGACATCAAAAAAATGCCGTGAACGCCGCCCTTTCGGGCGGCGTTTGCATTTTGCCGCGGATCGGGAACTGCGGCATGGGCCCGGACGTTTCGACTCACAGTTACGCCACCACGCCGTCATGCGATGGCTCCCGGCCGCTGCTTAACCGCCTTGCACTCGTTCAGCGGGCAAACCTCAACCAAGGAATCGTGATGAAGTTGAAGAACCTGTTGCTTGCGGGAACCGTCATCCCGGCGATCGTACTCGCATCTGTCCTGCCCATCGTCCCGATCGCTCCGGCATTCGCGCAGGCGCAACCGGAACCTCCCAAGCAACCGGAACCTTCCAAGGAGGCACCACCACGCGGCAAGGGTGCCCCGCCGCCCGATGCGCAGCGCAAGCCTCCGGCGCCGCCCGCCGCGGCACAGCAGGCCAAGCCGCCCGCACCGCAGAAGCCCGCCGCAGAGCAGCAAAGGCAGACCACACCACCGAAACCCGCTGCGGAGCGGCAGGAAAAACCCACCGCGCCGCAACAGCAGAAGCC
>CAZGSW010000047.1:3082-22924 GCA_964528635.1 uncultured Rhodoplanes sp.
GCAGAAATCCCCCGCCCCTGCGGCCCGGGAGGAATCGCGCGAGCGCGATCGCGACGTCCGGCGGCTCGACGACTTCCGCGACCGCCGCCGGGAGTCCCGCGAAGGCAACCGGGTCACTATCCGCGAACCCGGACGCGTCATCATCCGCGAGGGCGATCGCACCATCATCCAGCACGACGAGGGCGACCGCTTCCGGCACCGGGCGAAGGACGTCCGCACCGAGCGCCGTGGCTCGGAGACCCGGACCATTGCGATGCGGCCGGACGGCACCGCGATCATCACCGTCACCAGCGATGACGGGCGGCTGCTGCGACGCATCCGCCGCGGCAAGGACGGCCGCGAGGTCGTCATCATCGACAACACGCGCGGGCCGCAGCGCAGCGGATTCAACTTCGTTATCGACGTGCCACCGCCGGTGATCCGGATTCCGCGCGAACGCTATATCGTGGAATCGCGCCGCGCCGACCGCGCCCTGATCTATGAGACGCTGATCGCGCCGCCCGTGATGGCAATCGAGCGCCCGTATTCGCTCGACGAGGTCCGCTACAACCAGAACCTGCGCGAGCGCATGCGACGCGTCGATATCGACACCATCACGTTCGACACGGGATCATGGGAGGTGCGGCCCGACCAGGCGCCCAGCCTTGAGATCATCGCCGCGGCGATCCGCCAGGCGATCGAACGCAACCCCAACGAGGTGTTTCTGGTCGAAGGTCACACCGATGCGGTCGGCGCCGACATCGACAACCTGTCGCTGTCCGACCGCCGTGCCGAAGCCATCGCAATCGCGCTGACCGAGGCGTTCGGAGTGCCGCCAGAAAACCTGACCACGCAGGGCTACGGCGAGCAGTTTCTGAAGGTGCCCACCGACGGTCCCGAAGAGCAGAACCGGCGTGCTACGGTGCGGCGCATCACTCCACTGCTGGCAGGCAAGTAGGACCAGATGATCGATCACGTCGGCTTCGCCGTGTCGGACTACGAGCGCGCCAAGGCCTTCTACGCAAAGGCTTTGGCGCCGCTTGGATACGCCCTGATCATGGAGGTCGACGCCAGGAACAACCCAAGCGGCCATCCGGCCGCCGGGTTCGGCGCCGGCGGCAAGCCGGATTTCTGGATCGGCGGCGAAGGCAAACTCGAGAAGCCGCTCCATGTGGCGATCGTGGCGAACGACCGCGACAGCGTCGATGCCTTTCACAAAGCGGCGTTGGCGGCCGGAGGGCGCGACAACGGCGCACCCGGACTGCGGCCGCAGTACCACCCGAATTACTATGGCGCGTTTGTCCTCGATCCGGATGGCCACAACATCGAAGCGGTCTGCCACACGCCGGCCTGAGAGCCTGGCCGGCATCGCCACGTCACGGCCGCCAGTTCGGCGGCGGCCCGTGCTTCTCGATGCTGTCCACGATCTCGCGGTGACGGCGGTCTTCCCGCTTCATCGAGATTGCGATGATGGCGTGCGCCGACGGAACCAGAAACAGGATCGGGAACGCCAGCCCGAACAGGATGCACGGCACGATCAGGACCAGGTTCAGGATCGCCGACAGGGGCTGGCCGTTGAGCAGCAGCCCCAGTGGCGGCACGAAGAACGCGAGCACATAGATCATCGGTGCACTCCCAGCGGGAAAATCCCGGACGATATGTAGGATGCCATGGCCGTCGTTTAAGACCCGGCGCGGAACCGCAGCCGGGGCCACGATTTGAGTCGCATGGCGGACAGCGGGCCTGGGATCGTCGAGAAATGACCGGCCAGAAGCCGAACCTCGGCGAGAACCGGAAGGTCACCGTGAAGCTGTGACGGGACCTACCGGCCCTTGAGCTTGCTGTTGCGTGCGCCGAGCGTCCGCAGCCGTAGCGCGTTGAGCCGGATGAAGCCGGCCGCGTCCTTCTGGTCGTAAGCGCCGCGGTCGTCCTCGAACGTCACCAGCGTCGACGAGTACAGCGAGTTCGGGCTCTCGCGTCCCGTCACCATCACGTTGCCCTTGTAGAGCTTGAGCCGAACCTCGCCGGCGACGTGATCCTGGCTCTTGTCGATCAGCGCCTGCAGCATCTCGCGCTCGGGCGTGAACCAGAAGCCGTTGTAGATCAGCTCGGCATAGCGCGGCATGATCTCGTCCTTGAGATGCGCCGCAGCACGATCGAGCGTGATCGACTCGATGCCGCGATGCGCAGACAGCAGGATCGTCCCGCCCGGTGTCTCGTACACGCCGCGCGACTTCATGCCGACGAAACGGTTCTCGACCAGATCGAGCCGCCCAATGCCATTCGCCTTGCCGAGATCGTTCAGCCTGGCAAGCAGCGTTGCAGGCGTAAGCCGTTCGCCGTCGAGGCTGACCGGATCGCCGCGCTCGAATCCGATGGCGATGTCCGTCGCCTTGTCGGGCGCATCCATCGGCGAGATGGTGCGCTGATAGACGATGGACGGCGCTTCCTTGGCTGGATCCTCCAGCACCTTGCCCTCGGACGACGAGTGCAACAGGTTGGCGTCCACCGAGAACGGTGCCTCGCCTTCCTTGTCCTTGGTGATGGTGATCTGGTGATCGCGCGCGAACTTGAGCAGCTCCTCGCGGCCCTTGAAGGTCCATTCGCGCCACGGTGCCACGATCTTGATGGACGGCTCCAGCGCGTAATACGACAGCTCGAACCGGACCTGGTCATTGCCCTTTCCCGTTGCGCCGTGACAGACCGCGTCGGCACCGACCTTGCGGGCGATATCGATCTGCGTCTTGGCGATCAGCGGCCGCGCGATCGAGGTGCCGAGCAGGTACTGACCCTCATACACGGTGTTGGCGCGGAACATCGGGAAGACGTAGTCGCGCACGAACTCCTCGCGCAGGTCTTCGATGAAGATATTCTTTGGCTTGATACCGGCGCGCAGCGCCTTTTCGCGGGCCGGGCCCAGCTCCTCGCCCTGGCCAAGATCGGCGGTGAAGGTCACCACCTCGCAGCCGTATGTGGTCTGCAGCCACTTGAGAATGATCGAGGTGTCGAGGCCGCCCGAATAGGCAAGCACCACCTTCTTGATGTCGCCTTGAGCCATTGGCGCGATCCACCGGTGAGTGAAAAATCGCGCGGACTATAGGGGGAATGGCGCGGTGCGCAAGCCAAAGCGCGCGGCGAGGACCGCGCACCAAGATGAGGAATGTCCCTGGAATCAGCCCCGGGACGAACGCCGCGGCGTCCGCCGCCGCGCCGGCCGGTGCGTGACCCGTGCCTGCGCAGGCTCTGCGGGAGGAAGCAGCCCGGCCATGGTGGCCGCGGCGGCGGCACCCTTCACCAGCGGCCTGACACCGAACAGCCGGCCGAACACCGCACCGGCAAAGAACACAAGACCCGGCACGACCCAATTGCGCGCATTCATGAGAGCACTCCACATTGGAACGGCACGACAACGCCCGGGCCGCGCGCCGGTTCCGCCGTTAACCGCGGGCCTTAACCGCGCCGCTTAACCTCACAACCGGAACACGCTACGTGCCGGCACCCGACATGCGGTAGCTGTCTCCGCGGATTTTCAGCCGCGAGGGGATTTGTGTTCATGCGTATCGTCCGGGCTTATGCCGCAGCCGCCGTTCTGTCGTTCACGCTTGCCGCGCCTGCGCTTGCCGCGCAGTGCAATCCGCCGGGCGGGTTCGATGCCTTTCTCGGCGAGTTCAAGAAGGAAGCCGCTGCCAAGGGGCTGACGCCGCGGACGCTGTCGCTGCTCGGCAACGTCACGCTCGATCCCTCGGTGCTGGCCGCCGACCGCCGCCAGGGCGTGTTCAAGCAGAGCTTCGAGCAGTTCGCGACGCCGCGGATCAACCAGCGCTGGACGCGCGCTTCCAGGCACCTCAATGAGCAGATGCCGGTGCTGCGCCGGATCGAAAAGGAATTCGGCGTTCCGGGCGCCATGACGATCGTGTTGTGGGGCCTGGAGACCGACTTCGGCACCCACACCGGCAAGCACGAGGTGCTGCGCGCCACCGCGACGCTCGGGTTCGACTGCCGCCGCAGCGCGTTCTTCCAGAACGAGCTGTTCGAGGCGCTGACGCTGGTGCAGAAGGGAGACCTGTCGCCCGCCGACCTGCGCGGCGACTGGGCCGGCGAACTCGGCCAGGCGCATTTCCTGCCGTCCTCCTACAACAAGTACGCCATTGACTTCGACGGCAACGGCCGCCGCGACCTGATCCGCAGCGTGCCGGACACGCTCGCGTCCATCGCCAATTACTTCAAGGGCTACGGCTGGCAGCCGGGCAAGTCCTACGCCGAAGGCTCCGAGAACTTCGAAGTGATCCGCAAGTGGAACAAGGCGCTGGTCTACGCCAAGACCGTCGCCGCCTTCGCAGAGAAGCTCGACGCGCACTCCGCGCGGGCCGAGCAGACCCGCCGCTGACGTTTTTCTCCACACATCCGGGAAGATCCGGCAACTCGAATCGCCGCTCTCCGGAGCGGCGATTTTTTCTTGTGCCCTGTGCTTTCCTTTTCTGTGCAACCCAACTCACAGGCTTGTCCCCGTGGATCACTTCATCAGAACCGACATACGATATTCTCGGGACAAGCCCTGGAAGGGACACTGAATTTTTGGTCGGATAAACCCTCGAACACGGATGTCCGGTCATGGACCCAAAGGGCATGGACTCTGAAATATCTGCAGATCCGTGGCAAATCGAGATTGCGGGCTCACGGATTACGCCGATCCTGGCCGTCGCGGGGGTTTGGCCTTTCGGCCTCGCTGTTTTCACGATGATGCATTTTACAAATACGCCGCTGATAGCCAGCCTTCTCCTCGCATTCTCGTTTCCTGCCGTGATCTCCTACTACGGGCTCAAGAGCATATTTCTGGGTGCCGGGCGGGTTCGCCTCGACAGCGGCGGCTTTGCCATCGCTCGGGGTTTCAGCGAGGAGCGCCATGCCTGGGCGGATGTCGACCACTTTTATGTCGATCTGTTTGGCTCCAGCCCCACATATGAAGGTCGGCAGGTGCCGCACTTTCGTCTCAAGGACGGCACTGTGGGCTGGTTGCCCAGCAATCTCGGCCTTGAAGCCTCGCAATTTGTGACGATCATGGAGCGTCTGCGGCAACTCGCCGGGCGCGGCTGGCCCTATCGACCACGATCTATCGTGGAAGTCCTCGAAGACGATTGTGGCGGCCGGCAGCCCGACGATTCTGAGCCAGTCGATCGCCTTTAACATACATGATACCGCATTCCTGGTGACGCCCCGATTGACCAGAAAACTACCCGGTGGTGGTCCGCTCAATTTGAGACGCCGACCACGACAAGCTTCCCTGCTGACCACACCACGTTCTGATAGCAAGGCTGCTGTGTACAATATCGATGATGCACAAGCAGCCGAAGCGCGGGCCTGCCATCGATAATGTCGACGCCGGCGATCCGGTTTGCATAAGGCGACAACGCGACCTTCAAGCCATTTCTGCCCGACAGCCAGATTTCGTGAAGACATCCGCCTGTTCCGCAATATGGCGACGGGACGGTCTCGCAATCAAAATTTTCGAAATTCACCACATAGTCGAGGCGCCCGTCGCCGTTCATGTCCAGTGAAAAAAGCGACGTCGGCAACGACGAAACATCGCCCTTGCAGGATTTGATCCGCTTCTCGACTGATTTCGCTATCTCTACCGGTACGCCATCCTGATCAAGAGCATGTTGTGAAGCTGACGGATTCGTTGCAAGAAAAGTGGCCGCGATGGCGGCCGACAACGGAAATCGCCGAACGTTTATTCTCATGTGAGGACATATTCCCCGGTGACGCCAATCAATCTCTGCTACGGCGGCGTGCGCGGTATGGTTTGCAAATCGAACTATTGTCGCCGAAAGCTATCTTAGCGGTGGCGCCTTCTTTGTGCTTAGCGGCCCGCGCCAGAACCGTTCTTCAACCTTGTCAAAGGTCAACGCCATGTTCGGCCTGTATTCTCTGGCTGCATTGCTGCAACTCACGGAGCGCATCGATCGTGGTTGTCCCAGCCAGTCGTCCTTGATGCACCGGTCGATGTCGAATCTTAGAAGATAAGCGTCAATTGTCCGTCCCTGACGCGGCAAATGAAACACAGTCTCGTTCCAGCCGTCTTCGCTGCGGGCGAACCCGGTTTCTTGCGTGGTGTCGACGCCCGGCACGAAATCGCGCGGTTCCGGCTTGGGAAACGATCCATCAGCCCGGGTTAGAGTGTTGCCATGCCAACGATAAACTTCGATCGTGCCGCTACGAACCTGAAACGTTTCGTATGTGCGCATCGCGATCACGAACAAGGCGGGGCCGGACGCCATCCGGAAAATCGCCGCCTCGGTAACCCCGTTGCCCCCACCCGTTCCTTCGTCGTCTATCATCAGATAGCCATTCGCGCCGTCGATGATGCTGCGCGCAATGGCGCTCAACTCGCCGCCGGATACGACATGCGTCGTTCCTCGCCGCTCGATTTTATATGTGCTTGCAAGGCAGCTTGCGTTGCCTGCGCAATTCATCCGTTGCCATGCCTGGAACGCGTTCACGACGGACTGCGCGCGCCCAATGTCTGTCGTCGTCGCAACAATGCCCAGCGACAGTGCGGCAAGCGCTGTCACCCTCGCCAGATGAGGTAACGAAATCGCAACCGTCACAAGACCGATCATCCCTGTATCTTTTTTTGCTCTGGCTCTGGATCGAGCCAGAGCAACGTTCATTGTTGATGAAATCGACAACAGCTACCAGCGACAGATCACTGAGCCGTTTCTCCTCTCCAAACTTGCGTTCTTGGAGAAATGTGCTTCGTAATTCGTATTGCGACGATTGATGTAGAATCTGCAGCCTGGGCCTTTGTCTATCAACCTCGTGTGTTCACCAGTCGCACTGAAGTATGCGCCGATGTTGCCGCCCGCGGCATTTTTCACCAACAGTTCAGCTTGCGCAGAAGCGGAAGAGGCTGACCCGGCGACAAAAGTGCTGCCGCACACAAAGGCCACAGCTAGCGTATGTATCTTCATAGCCTGTCTTTCCTTGGTTCAGGTGCGAGCCTGACGTCGTTGTCTCGAATAGAAGCACCACAAGAAACCATAGCCTCCTCATTCATGCGATCGAGTAGGTCAGGCGTACTATTGATGGGCTCGCGACAGAATGTTACGCGTTTGAATTCTGGTTTTCCGACAAGTGGCAAAAGCCAAGGCTTGCGGTCCAGCCGACAATCATCCTCATGACCGACCGCATCATCATCGCCGACGATCACCCCATCTTTCGCGATGGCCTGCGCCGGATTGTGCTGCGCGCCGTACCCGGTGCGGCGATCGTTGAGGTCGGGACTGCGGCCGAGCTTGACCGCGCGGCGGCGGAGGCGGCACCGCCTGTGCTCCTGCTGCTCGATCTGGTGTTTCCCGGCTTCGAAGGGCCGACAAGCATCCGTGCTTTGCGAAGCGCCTATCCTGCGACGTCGCTGGTTGTCGTATCGATGTCTGACGACGCCGAAACTGTCGGCGCCGTGATGGATGCCGGCGCCGATGGCTTCATCAGCAAGGCGATCTCGTCGAGCGAGATCGTGTCGGCGATCACCGCGGTACTTGCCGGCGACATCGTCGTGCGGACCGAAAGCACGATCAGCGAGAGCGGTCCGATGCCGTCAGACCGGCTGTCACGGCTTTCGGTGCGGCAGCGCGAAGTGCTCCGGTCGATTGCGGCTGGACGATCGAACAAGGAGATCGCCCGGGAGCTGGGCATCTCCCCGTTTACCGTGCGGATTCACGTCTCGGCGGTGTTGCGCGCTCTGGAGGTTCCCACCCGGGCCGCCGCTGCGGGAATTGCTGCAGAACTCGGCATGCTCTGAGGCTGGCCGGTCACGGCGGCCAGCAGCAGCGAGCGTAGCTGGGCGGGTCTGACGGGCTTGGAAAGAACAGTGATCCCGCCGGCGGCCGTCTGTTCCCGCAGAACAGCGGTGTCGGACCCTGTCGTGATGGCTGCGGAAATGTCTGCCCGGCCCAGCGCGCGCAGTTCATGAATGATTTCAAGTCCGTTGCGCTCGAGGCCGAGGTCCTGGTCGCACAGGATAAAGTCGATATCGCGAACGGTCTCCAGCTCGATCGCCGGGTTGGCCGTGGCGCGAACCGAGCAGCCCCAGCGCGCCAGAATTCTGACCGTGCTTTCCCGCGCACTTTCGTCGTCGTCGACGATCAGCACGCGCAGTCCTTCCAGCTTGCGCTGATGGCTGCGCGGCACCTGCGTGGCAGGATCGACCCGTGGCGGAACGGCCACGAGTCCCTCGATGCGAAACTCGCTGCCGCGGCCGGGCTGTGACCGCAAGGCGATCCGGACCGCCATCAGCTCGCTCAGACGCTTGACGATCGAGAGCCCGAGGCCGATGCCTTCGATGCGCCCGCCACGATGTTTCTCGAGACGCACGAACTCGCGGAAGATCTGGTCATGATCGTCCCGCATGATTCCCGGACCCTGATCGATGACCGCGATGACGACACTCGCACCGCAACGGCGCACCCCAACCAGAACCTTGCCACCCGGCGCATATTTGATCGCGTTCGAAACCAGGTTCTGCAGCATGACGTGCAACAGTGCGGGATCGGTCCGCACCCACAGGCGGGTCCGGACCGACCGCAAGCGCACCGATTGCAGCCTGGCCGGTTCCTGCGCCTGCCGGATTACGTCCCCGATCACTTCGGCAAGGGGAGCATCAACCAGACTTGGCTTGACCTGGCCGACATCGATGGCGGACAGGTCGAGCAGGGACCGGCACAGACGCGACAGCGAATCGAGCGAGCGGTCGACATTTTGCAGGATGTCCCGCCCTTCACGTCCGAGCCGCAGGCCCTTGAGGCATTCGATGAACAGGCCGATGGCATGGATCGGCTGTCTCAGGTCATGGCTGGCCTGGGCGAGAAAGCGCAACCTGGCGTCATGTGCCTCCTGCAATTGTGCTGCCGTCGCGAAAAGCTGCTGGTTCTTGCTGGCCAGGTCGCGGGACATCGCGACGTTGTCGGCCAGAAACCGGTGCATCCGCAAAGCCAGGATCGTCAGCGTTGCGCCGAACAGCAGGATCATGCCCGCCATCGCCGACGACTGAAGATCGCGTCCATAAACGATGAAGGCGAGCGCCAGGAGCGGCACCGAGGTCCAGACCGACAATATGCAGCTTCGCAAAAAAGCGTGCTGGGAGCTGACCGCGCCGAGAGCGGTGCCACCCAGCACCAACGTATAGAACACCACGGTCTGAAAGCTGCCGGTCAGCGCACAGGCAATCGCGCCACCCCCCCAGGCCAGCCCGATCAACGCGGTCACTACAGAATGACCGGCACCGAACCATCGTGCCGGCACGCGCGGGAGCCATTTGCGGACATAAGCCAGGCTGAGCCCGGCCAGCACAAGGGTCAGTGCCAGCATGACCACGAACCATGCCACCACCCAGCCCTGCCCCCAGACGGCAGTACCGATTTCGTTCAGGACGACGAACGTCAGCGTGACCACGCCGAGGTGGATGAGCCAGCTCGATGCGCCGATCGAGAACAGATACTCGAGACGCCAGTCGGCGGCGGTGCCGATGTCGTCCGCTTTCATGGGAGCCCGTGACGCATTTTCAGTGCAATCATCCAAGCCCGGGCTATCCAGCCCGCTCCTGACTCCCGCAGCATAGAAGCCTCGAAACCCCGGCGGCAACGATCCATCCGCTGTCATGCCGGCCTTGTCTCGGACGTGCCCGGCAAACCGCTCGCTCAGTGTAGCGATGAAGCCTTGGTCTCCCCGAACACCGGCTTCCAGAACCCGGCGTTCCAGCCTGCGATCGCCCAATAGGCGAACCCCGCCACGATCCCCGCAGCCACCACCATCAGCGGTTCCTCGAAAATCTCGTACGGCTTTCGCATCTCCTCCATGGCGAACCAGCCGAGCGACATGGAGAGGCCTCCGTTGAGGACATGATAGACCCAGGAGCGGATGGCGAACGCCTCCGCGATCAACACGCCGATCGCAGCCGGCGCCAGCATCGCCATCGCCGCCGCCGACATCACCATGGCCGGCGCGAGCAGAAGGAACAGCAGCGCCGGATCGTCGGGCGGAGCCGGATTGGCTTCCGCCAGCGCGACGAAGCGATTCCAGTGCGCCATGAGGATAAGGAACATCGCAGCGGCAACCGCAACGGTCGCCGCAAACGGCACGACGAGGAAACGCAGCAGCAGGCGCAGGACGATCATTCAGTCCGTCATCGCCATGGCCCGCAACGCCATGCGCTCTCGCGCCGACAGCTTCTCGGTCGCGCTCTTGAGCTGGCCGCACGCGGCGAGGATATCGCGGCCGCGCGGGGTGCGGACCGGCGACGCGTAGCCGGCATTGAATACGATCTCGGAGAATTTCTCGATCTGCTCCCAGTCCGAGCACTCGTACTTCGAGCCCGGCCAGGGATTGAACGGGATCAGATTGATCTTAGCGGGGATACCCTTGAGCAGCCGCACCAGCTCACGAGCCTCGGCCAGCGAATCGTTGACGCCCTTGAGCATCACGTATTCGAAGGTGATCCGCCGCGAATTGGAGACGCCCGGATAGCTGCGGCAGGCGTCGAGCAGCGCCGCGATCGGATACTTCCGGTTGATCGGCACCAGCACATCGCGCAGGTCATCGCGCACCGCGTGCAGCGAGATGGCCAGCATGCAGCCGATTTCCGATCCGGCGCGGCCGATCTCCGGCACCACGCCCGACGTGGACAGCGTGATGCGCCGCCTGGAGATGCTGAAACCCTCGCCATCCGAGATGACGCCGATGGCGTCGCGCACCACATCGAAATTGTAGAGCGGTTCGCCCATCCCCATCATCACGATGTTGGTGACGAAGCGGTCGCCCTCGGTCGGCAGGCCGGGCCCGGCCGCGCGCGTCTGGCCCAGGAAATCGCCGAGCCGGTCGCGCGCCACCAGCACCTGCCCGACGATCTCGCCGGCGGTGAGGTTGCGCACCAGCCGCTGCGTGCCGGTGTGGCAGAACGAGCAGTTCAGCGTGCAGCCGACCTGACTCGACAGGCAAAGCGTGCCGCGGTCAGTTTCGGGGATATAGACGCATTCGATCTCGTGGGACCGCTCACCCGGCGTTTCGCCGGGCAGCCGCAGCAGCCACTTGCGGGTGCCGTCGACCGACACCTGCTCGGCCACGATCTCGGGCCGCGCCAGCGTGTAGCGTGCAGCAAGCGCCGCCCGCAGATCCTTCGACACGCTGGTCATCTGCGCAAAGTCCTGCGCGCCGCGCACGTAGATCCAGTGCCAGAGCTGCTGCACCCGCATCTTGCGCTGTGCAGGAGCCACGCCGGCGCTGCCAAGCGCATCGTCGAGTTGGGCACGCGTCATTCCCGCGAGCGATGGCTTCGCCGGCGGCACGTAACGCTCGAGCGGAATCTTCTCGAGCGCGATATCGGTGTCGAGCGT
Organism: uncultured Rhodoplanes sp.; assembly: GCA_964528635.1. Taxonomy (GTDB): domain Bacteria; phylum Pseudomonadota; class Alphaproteobacteria; order Rhizobiales; family Xanthobacteraceae; genus Z2-YC6860. The sequence goes on from CAZGSW010000047.1 coordinate 14,449, forward strand.
CGCAGTCATTGGTTCCGGCGCGGCGTCTCGCCGCGCACTCAGCCTGTCGGCACTACCTTATCGGCATTCCTGCGTGACGCGGTCCAGCGCCTGCGCGATGCCCTTGAGCGAAAAAAGATCGATGGTCTCGGTGCCACGCGAGGTGACGGCCTTGATCTCCATTTCGGAGCCCTTGCGCATCGCATCCACCAGCTTGGCCTCGTCGGTGGAACTCTTGACCCAAGCGCCGTCGTTCTGGGTGTACATGACGAAGGCCGCATCGCCGACCTTCACGTTGGCGTCGCTGCCGGACTTGAGCTGGTAGTTGGTGACCAGCAAGGACACCTCGTCCCTGACCTTGTCGGTGGGACGCGACGATACGAACATGTAGACCTGATGGGCCGAAGAGCGCCGGTTCGGCGGGTTCTCGGTCATCGAAGTCGGCTTCGACAGCGCGAAACAGATTTTCCGCCCGCCGGGGGTTGCCGTGTAGGCCCCCCAGTCCCCGAACTGCCCGAGCAAGGTGGCCTGAGCCGTCGGATCTTTCGACTGCGCCGCCGCCGTACCGCCCATTGCCGCCACCGCCAGGCACCAGAGCGGTATGCTTCGGACAAATCGCTTCAATGTCATTGATCCTCGCCTGCCGCCCGTCAGTTCTGCCGCCCGCCAACTGCAAATCAGTGCAAGTATATCGAAATAATGGGCAAAATCAGGAAAGGAAAGTCTGTTCAGGCTGCGGCGGACCGACCCGCTGTGGGATCAAGCGGCCTGAACCGACGATCGGGGAATACCGTAGCATGAAGGCCTTGCTTTGCACCCGTCCCGGCACGCCGGCCGACCTCGAACTGGGCGACCTGCCGGACCCGGTCGCCGCGCACGGCGAGGCAGTGATACGCATTGCCGCAGCGGCGCTTAATTTCTTCGATACGCTGATCATTGCCGGAAAGTATCAGTACAAGCCGCCGTTCCCCTTCTCGCCCGGCGCCGAGTTCGCCGGAACCATCGAGAGCGTCGGCCCGGGCGTGACCGGATTCGCGCCCGGGGACCGGGTGGCCGGCTATGCGCGGTATGGCGCCGCCCGGGAAAAGATCGCGATTGCCGTGGACCGGCTGATCGGGCTGCCGGAGGGGCTGGATTTCAACCGTGCCGCCGGGCTGGTCGTCACCTACGGCACCTCCTACTACGCGCTGAAGGACCGCGCCGGGCTCAGGCCGGGTGAAACGCTGGCCGTACTCGGCGCCTCCGGCGGAGTCGGGCTGGCTGCGGTCGAGCTTGGCCGGATCATGGGCGCGCGGGTGATCGCCTGCGCCTCGTCGGACGACAAGCTTGAGTTCACCCGCCGTCATGGCGCCGATGAAACAGTGAACTATGCCACTGCAGACCTGCGGAACGAGCTCAAGCGGCTCGGCGGCGAGCACGGCATCGACGTGATCTACGATCCGGTCGGCGGCCCCTATGCGGAAGCGGCGCTGCGCGCCATTGCATGGGAGGGCCGCTTCCTGGTGGTCGGCTTCGCCGCCGGCGAAATCCCGAAGCTGCCCCTCAACCTCGCGCTGCTGAAAAGCTGCGACATCCGCGGCGTGTTCTGGGGTTCGTGGACCGAGCGGGAACCGGCCGCGCATCGCGCCAACATGGCCGATCTGCTGCGCTGGTGCGCCGAGGGAAAGCTCAGCGCGCACGTTCACGCGACCTATCCGCTGGCGGATGCGAAGCGCGCGCTCAACGACATCGCAGCGCGACGCGTCATGGGCAAGACCGTGCTGACGATGTAGACGCCGCTGCCGTCATTCGTTACGCAGCCGGGCCATCGCCTCGCGCGCCGCCTCGCGATGATCCGGCTTGATATGCATCCAGATCAGCTTGATCGCGCCCGCGATCAGCGCGGCATCGTCGGTGAAACCGACAATCGGCAGAATGTCAGGCATGAAATCGAACGGCATTACGAAGTAGGCCAGCGCTCCGAGCAGAACCGCGCGAACATGGTTCGGCGTGCTGCGGTCGAATGCACAGTAATACGCCGTGAGCAGATCCTCGGCGAACGGAAGCTGGGCGGCGAAGCGCTTGAGCTTGCCCCAGAACTCCTTGCGTACGGTCGCCTCGTCGCGCGCCATCTTCCGGCGCGACGCCTCGTCATCCGTCCAGCCAGCAGCACTCGCGTTCATGTCAGCCTCCGGGCAACCCGGCAAAAAATGGGGTCCCGGGGCGGCCCCTGCAAGACACCTCAAAGCGGGACGCTTCTTCGCATTGCCATCCGCTTTGGCTCGTCAGTTCGAACATGATCCTTCCGAAAAACGGGTTCCCGCCCTTTCCGGAGCATTTTCTAGCGGGCGGCGATTGCATCCATGGCCGCCGCCAGCTTGATGTCCAGGTCGGTCAGCCCGCCAGCGTCGTGGGTGGAGAGGGTCACCTCCACCGTCTTGTAGACGTTGGACCACTCCGGATGATGATCCATCTTTTCGGCCACCAGAGCGGCCCGGCTCATGAAGCCGAACGCCTCGTTGAAATCCTTGAACACAAAAGTCTTTGCGATGGCGTCGCGGCCCTGCACCTCGCTCCAGCCGGAAATCGTCCGAAGGGCGTCGTTGCGGGGCTGCCCGGTCAGTTTCTGCGCCATGGGAACACTCCTTTGGCTGGATCATAGGACCGGCAGGCGGCAGGTGCAGCCAGCCTGCCCGGTAACCAACCCGTGGTTCCAGTGCTCGTTTCGGTTGCTTCCGGGTTGCCGATCACTATATTGCGCCGCAACAGCGGGTCCACAGGGGCCCGCGCCGACCCTCATTCCAGTCCCATCATGAATCTGCGCAACGTCGCCATCATCGCCCATGTGGACCATGGGAAGACCACGCTCGTGGACCGGCTGCTCCAGCAGTCCGGATCCTTCCGCGAACACCAGAAGGTCGCCGAGCGGGCGATGGACTCCAACGACCTGGAGCGCGAGCGCGGCATCACCATTCTCGCCAAGGCGACCTCGATCGTCTGGGAGGACACCCGCATCAACATCGTGGACACGCCCGGCCACGCCGACTTCGGCGGCGAGGTGGAGCGCATCCTCAACATGGTGGACGGCGCGCTCGTGCTGGTGGACGCAGCCGAAGGCCCGCTGCCGCAGACCAAGTTCGTCGTGTCCAAGGCACTGAAGATGGGCCTCAAGCCCATCGTGGTGATCAACAAGGTCGACCGTCAGGATGCCCGCCCGGTCGAGGTCGTGAACGAGGTGTTCGACCTGTTCGCAGCGCTCGACGCCACCGACGAGCAGCTCGATTTTCCGATCCTGTACGGCTCGGCCAAGCTCGGCTGGATGGCGGAGAAGCTGGAAGGTCCGCAGGACCAGGGCATGAAACCGCTGTTCGACCTGGTGCTTCGCCACGTCAAGCCGCCGGTGATCGAACCCGGCGAGTTCCGCCTGCTCGGCACCATCCTCGAAGCCAACCCCTATCTCGGCCGTATCGTCACCGGCCGCATCACGTCCGGCACCGTGAAGCCGAACCAGGCGGTCAAGGTGCTCGACCACGAAGGCAAGCTGATAGAGAGCGGCCGCATCACCAAGGTGCTGGCGTTCCGCGGCCTGGAGCGCACACCGATCGACGAGGCCGGTGCCGGCGACATCGTTGCGCTGGCGGGACTGCCGAATGCGACGGTCTCCCACACCATCTGCGCGCCGGACGTGAGCGCGCCGATCCCCGCCCAGCCGATCGATCCGCCGACGCTGGCGATGATGTTCCGCGTCAACGACTCGCCGCTCGCAGGGACCGAGGGCGACAAGGTCACCGGCCGCATGATCCGGGACCGGCTGCTGCGCGAAGCGGAGGGCAACATCACGATCCGCGTCACCCCGTCCGACGAAAACGACGCCATGGAGGTGGCCGGACGCGGCGAACTGCAGCTCGGTATCCTGATCGAAACCATGCGGCGCGAAGGCTTCGAGCTTTCGGTGTCGCGTCCCAAGGTGCTGCTGCGCACCAATGGCGGCGACCAGCTCGAGGAGCCGATCGAGGAGGTCGTGATCGACGTCGATGACGACTACACCGGTGTGGTCGTCCAGAAGATGTCGGAGCGGAAGTCCGAGATGGTTGAGATGAAGCCGTCCGGCGGCGGCCGCACCCGTCTGGTGTTCCATGCCCCGACCCGCGGCCTGATCGGCTACCAGAGCGAGCTGCTGACCGACACCCGCGGCACCGCCATCATGAACCGGCTGTTTCACGACTACGGCCCGCACAAAGGTGATATCGCCGGCCGCCGCAACGGCGTTCTGATCTCCAACGACCAGGGCGACGCGGTCGCCTACGCCATGTGGAAGCTGGAAGATCGCGGACCTATGATGATCGAGCCCGGCTGGAAGGTTTACCGGGGCATGATCGTCGGGGAGCACACCCGCGAGAACGATCTCGAAATCAACGTCCTGAAGGGCAAGCAGCTCACCAACATCCGGACCACCTCGAAGGACGAGGCGGTGCGGCTGACCCCTCCGATCCGGATGACGCTGGAAAAGGCGCTGGCCTACATCGAGGACGACGAGCTGGTCGAAATCACCCCGAAATCGATCCGGCTTCGCAAGCGGCTGCTGGACCCGAACGAACGCAAGCGCGACGAGCGCAGCCGCGAGGCCGCCGAAGCGTGACGTTGCACCGCACCTGCCTGCGGGTTGTGCACCACACCTTCCACCGCGACTCACAAGCGACGCGGCTGGCCTTCCTTCGCACCGCCGAACCAATCCGCCGCCGTCCGACGTGACGAGAATCAGTTCGCCGCTGATTCGGCTTTACGTGCCGAAAATTTCGCTTACGTGCTGATTCGCAACGAAGATCGGCGTCCGGAACGAATCCAGTCGGCGTTTTGATTTTGCCGCGTGTCGCGCGCGCCACATCCCTCGAAAGTCCAGAACTGCTGCCGCTTCTCGCGGAATCGCCCTACGGCTCCGCCGTAAAAATACGCAGGGTAATCCACATCGATTTTGTGGGTCGTCATGTAACGCTTGAAGCGCCGCGAAACGCTTGCTCATACTCCGCTTATGAGCACAGTCCTCATCGAAATTCGCCGCGCCAAGCCGTCCGATGCGACGGCTATCGCGGAGACTCACGATGAAGCCTGGCGTGCGGCGTATCAGGGCATCATCCCGGGTCTCGAGCTCGACAAGCTGATCAACCGCCGCGGTCCCGAATGGTGGGACAGCGCGATCCGCAAGGGCAGCCGCATCGCTCTGCTGGCGTTCGGAGACAAGGTCGCGGGCTACGCGAACTACGGACGCAACCGGGCACGCAGCCTGTTCTACGACGGCGAGATCTACGAACTCTATCTGCGCCCCGAATACCAGGGGCTCGGCTTCGGACGCCGTCTGTTCACCTCGGCGCGCCGCGATCTGTGCCAGAGCGGGATGAAGAGCCTCGTGGTCTGGGCGCTGTCCGACAACGATCCCGCCGTGGAATTCTACAGTGCATTGGGTGGCAAGGCCGTTGCCCGCTCCTCGGAGCGGTTCGGCGAACGCTGCCTCGACAAGGTTGCCTACGCCTGGAACGGCTGACACGAATTCAACCGATCAGGCTATCCACCTGATGCCCGCACTTCGGTGCGGGCATTCTTTTTGCGGCACCCCGAAAGCGCAATTCAGTTGCCCCGCGGCATATGAAGGCCGGGCATCACCTTGCCGGCCACAAGCGGCTTGTCGATACCGCACTTGAAGTCTCGTGCCCGCTCGTCGGCGAGCCGCGCCGCCAGTTCGTTGGCGTTCGGATTGGCCCGCGCGTCGATGTAGCCGACGTGGCAAACGCCGCCCGGGTTCAGCCGGGTCACCACCAGAACGCGGCCGCTGCTTGCGATGAAGCCGTCAGCGCCCGGCCGATCGCCCTCCAGCATCACACTCCAGCGCAGAACGGTGGCGAACGGCCTCGGCTTTCCACCCGGCGACGTTTCGATCCGCCACTCGATGGTTCCCTTGTAGGCGCTGTTGAAGCCCGGAAACGTCTCGCTCGCCGCGCGCTCCTTCGCTGCGTTGCGGCCGAAGCTCACGAACATGCGCTGATCGCCCGCGGCCAGCCGCACCGGGATGCCGCCGTATCCCGTGCAAAACCATGAGCCGTAATCCTCGACATCCCGGCCGCGGGTGTGACGGCATTTTTCCGCGTCGAACTGGGTGTAGACGCGGCTGACCGTCTGCGCCGCCATTGGCGAAACCGGCAGCGTCAGAAAGGTCGCGACCACGATGATCGCGCATGTCGTCCGGGTCATGATCATTGGTTGCGGGAACGGCCGGCCGGTTCAGTCTATACGCCCGGTTTCGGCAACCCTGCGATGGCGCAGGCCGCACGCACCGTGTTGACCATCAGGCAGGCGATGGTCATCGGCCCGACCCCGCCCGGAACCGGCGTGACCGCGCCCGCCACCGCCGCCGCCTCGGCAAAGTTCACGTCGCCGACCAGCCGGCTTTTTCCGGCGACACCCGGCACCCGGTTGATGCCGACGTCGATCACCGTGGCGCTCGGCTTGATCCAGTCGCCGCGAACAAATTCCGGCCGCCCGATCGCTGCTATCAGCAGGTCGGCGCGGCGGCAGACCCCCGGCAGGTCGCGGGTGCGCGAATGCGCGATGGTGACGGTGGCGTTCTCGTTCAGCAGCAGTTGCGCCACCGGTTTGCCGACGATGTTGGATCGTCCGACCACCACCGCCTCCAGTCCGGCGAGCGAATCGTGCACCGTGCGCGCCAGCAGCACGCAGCCGAGCGGCGTGCACGGCGTCAGCGCCGGCAGTCCGGTCGCGAGCCGCCCGGCGTTGACCGGATGAAAGCCGTCCACGTCCTTGGCCGGATCGACGGTGTTGAGCACCGCCTGCGCATCAATCTGCGGCGGCAGCGGCAACTGCACCAGAATGCCGTGCACCGCCGGATCGGCGTTGAGCTGCCGGATCAATGCCAGCAGTTCGTCCTGGCTCACCGATTCCGGCAGGCGGTGATCGAACGAGCGCATGCCGGTCTCGCGCGTCACCTTGGCCTTGCTGCCGACGTAGGATTCGCTGGCAGGACTGGAGCCGGCCAGCACCACCGCAAGCCCCGGCGTCAGCGCATGCTGCGACGACAGCCGCGTCACCTCGACGGCAACTCTGCCCCGGAGATCGGCGGCAATGCTCTTTCCATCGATGATGCGTGCGCTCATGCCGGATTGTTAGAGCATGATCCCGAAAGTGGAAACCGGTTTTCGGACGAGATCATGCTCAAGCCGATGATCCCACCAGCTTCTCCAGCGCGCCGGCGAGCGTTGGGCCATCGCCCGCAATCGCCAGCCGCTTCACGCGGGATGCCGCCCCCGCAACGAGCGTCACCGAGCGCAGCGGAACCGCGAGCGAGCGAGCCATGAGCTGCACCAGCGCGGAGTTGGCCTCACCCCCGGTGGGCGCGGAGCGCACACGCACCTTGAGGACGCATTGTCCGTCGCTGCGCTGCTCGATGCCGTCGATCGCGTCGCGGCCGCCGCGCGGCGTCAGGCGCACGGCGACGACGAGCCCCGGCGCCGCAATCCGCCAGGGTCGCCCCGTGCCCGACGCGCCGGACACTGTTGTTCAGACGAAGGTTCCGGTGCGCGCAGGAGCAGGCTGCCCCGCGCCGCCCCACGGATCGGGCCCGAAACGGTTGCTGCCGATCGTGCCGCGCGTGCAGGCGAAGATCAGCAGCACGATCAGGCCGACGATGGTCAGCGCAATCAGCACCCACCAGCCGGTGCGATCGATGTCATGCAGGCGGCGAACCGAAACGGAGAGGCTCGGCAGGAAGGTGGCCAGCGAGAAGATGGTGTTGAGCGGCGACCACTCGATGTCCGGCATCGCGACGTAGTCGATCAGGGACGTTGCCACCCCGACGATGAAAAGGAACAGCGCGAAGTACCAGTACTCGGTCCGGCTCGCCCGGCCCGAGAAGTTCACATAGTTGGAAAACGCGCTGGAGACCGCTTGAGCGAACATGGTGCCACCCCCGTGAAAAACCGCGGGTGCCGGGCGCGACCGCCGCGTCAGAACACCGACGGGTAGATATAGCGGACGATAATATCCTTGATCAGGATGATCAGGAGAATGACGATGACCGGCGAGATGTCGATCCCGCCCAGATTCGGCATGATGTTGCGGATGGGCCGCAGCACCGGTTCCGTGATCCGGTACAGGAAATCGCCCACCATGCTGACGAACTGGTTGCGCGCGTTGACCACGTTGAACGCGACCAGCCAGGACAGGATGGCGGCCGCGATCAGGAGCCAGATGTAGAGGTCGAGAACCAGCAGGATGACGTTGAGAATCGAGCGCATGACGGCGTTTTCGGGCCTCCGGACACGGAACGGACGTTAAAGGCTCCCCTGCCGCCAAACAAGCCGACCGAACCCCCGGACCGGGCCTATTCTTGACTCTGCGCATGCCGGGCCGTAAATGGCCCCCACTCGCTGGGGCGCACCATTTGCGCCTTCGGTAGGGGCCATAGCTCAGCTGGGAGAGCGCCTCGTTCGCAATGAGGAGGTCGGCGGTT
>CAZGSW010000048.1:0-4574 GCA_964528635.1 uncultured Rhodoplanes sp.
CGGCGCCGGCGGCCAGCACGTCAACAAGACCGACAGCGCGATCCGCATCACCCACATTCCGAGCGGCATCGTCGTGGCCGTTCAGCAGGAGCGCTCACAGCACAAGAACCGCGCGCAGGCGATGACGATGCTGCGCGCCAAGCTCTACGACGCCGAGCGCTCCAAGCGCGACGCCGAGCGCGCGGCGGAGCGGCGCGGCCAGGTCGGCTCCGGCGACCGCTCCGAACGCATCCGCACCTACAACTTTCCGCAAGGCCGCGTCACCGACCATCGCATCAACCTGACACTCTACAATCTGACGAAGGTGATCGAAGGCGAGGCGCTCGACGAGATCGTCGACGCGCTGGTGACCGAGCATCAGGCGAGCCTGCTTGCGGCCGAGGACGGCCTGCAGTGACCGCGCCCGGCCTCGCGCCGGGCCTGACGGTCGGCGCGGCGCGCCGCATCGCCGCGCAGACGCTGCGGCAAGCCGGCATCGACACCGCCGACCTCGATGCACGCATCCTCACTGGCCACGCCACCGCGCTCGATCATGCCGCGCTGATCGCGCAGGCGGACCGGATTCTCGATGGCACGCAGGCGGCGGCACTCGACGGCATGCTGGCGCGAAGGCAGGCCGGCGAGCCGGTGGCGCGTATCGTCGGCATCAAGGAGTTCTGGGGCCTGCCGCTCCGGGTGACGCCGGCCACGCTGGTGCCGCGCCCGGAGACCGAAACTGTCGTGGAGACGGCGCTCGGTCTGGTCGGCTCCGGACGCTTGCGCGGGCATGCGCTTCGCATCGCCGACCTCGGCACCGGCACCGGTGCGCTGCTGCTCGCGCTGCTGTCCGAACTGCCGGACGCCGCTGGCGTCGCGACCGACATCGATCCCGCGGCGCTGAGCGCGGCGCGCGACAACGCACGTGCGCTCGATCTCCACGAACGCGCGCATTTCGTCGCCTGCGATTTCGCGACGGCGCTGCAAGGCGGCTTCGATCTCGTGGTCTGCAACCCGCCCTACATCGCATCCGGCGAGATCGACGGCCTCGACACTGAGGTGCGGCACGATCCGCGCCGCGCACTCGACGGCGGCAACGACGGACTCGCGTGCTATCGCGCGATTGCCGCCGATGCGCGGCGGCTGCTCGCCCCGGGCGGGCATCTCGTGGTCGAACTGGGGCTCGGCCAGGAGCGGCCGGTGGCCGAACTGCTGCGCGCCGGCGGCCTTGAACCGATGCCCGCCAGACCCGATCTTTCAGGCATCGGGCGTGCGCTACCCGCGCGTGTGGCGGCGTTTACGCCATGAAAAAGAGCATTGCGGTCCGGCAAAATATCGCTTGGATTATGGTCCGTAACCGACTAGCTTCCGGTTACGGAATCGACCCGATACGGGTCGCACCGCTCCAAGCCCCGAGCCACCAAATGACGGCACGGCGAGGCGAGCGGAGGCCAACAGACCAGTAGAAGAGCCGGGTCGGGAATAGCCAATTCAGGTCAGAAAAGCAGCCGATCGAGCGCGCATCGGGCTTTGTGACATAACAAATCGACGCGCAGGCAACCGACCAGCCCAGAGGGCCGGGTGACGGCAACGGTTGTTGCGGCCGGGCGAACGTCGTGTTCGCCACAGGCGGCATAGTGTTTTGCGCGCAGTGTTTGCGCGTGGCGCGCTTGCGCTTGGATCGCGCTGTGCTTGCGCTATCGCGCTGTGCTTGCGCTTTGGAATGTGCCGCGCTGCGACGTGCTCGGCGGTTATTGGAAATCCGGCGGCCATGAACCGCCGTTAAAGGGAGTGGTGAGCAGGCGATCATGATGAGAAACGGCCAAAACAAGCGCATGCGCGGACGCAACCGCAACAACAACAACCAGCACCACAACCAGAACCGCGGTCATCATCACAACCCGCTGACCCGTGTTTATGAATCGAACGGGCCCGACGTGAAGATCCGCGGCACCGCGCATCACATCACGGAGAAGTATCTCCAACTTGCCCGCGATGCCGCCTCCGCCGGCGATCACGTCACCGCCGAAGCGCACCATCAGCATGCCGAGCATTATTTCCGTCTGATCGCGGCGGCGCAGGAGCAGTTCCGCCAGCAGAACCCGCACTACCAGCCGCAACCGGCACCGCAGGCCAACGGCGATGCCGGTGCGGGCGACGAGAGCGGCGACATGGACGGCCAGCCGACGCAGATCCCGCAAGGCTTCCAGCAGCAGCCGTCGTTTCAGCCGCCGCAGCAACAGCCGCAGCCCTATGGCGGGCCGCAGGCGTTCGGAAATGCGCAGCCGCAGTACAGCAGGCCACCGCAGCAGCAACAGCCGCAGCCGAACAGCGAGGATGTCGGCGGCCTTCCCTCCTTCATCACCGGCGGCCAGCCGCAGGCACCGCAGGCTCCGCAGTACGGCGCGCCGAACGGTCACGACGGCAATGGCCAGGGCGAGCGCTTTCCGATGCATCGCCGCCGTCGCCGCCGTCCGCCGCACCAGGGTGGCGGCCCGGAAGGACGCAGCGACGCCCCGGAAGCGACCGGCGGCGAATAGCAACGGTCCAATGATTCCGTGGAGCGGCCGGGCCCTGCCCGGCCGTTTCGTTTCAGACGCCGCCCGGCGCCGGTGACGGCGCCAGCACCGGCAGCTCCGGCACAAGCTGGCGCTTGCGCGGCCGCGCCGGCAGGGCGCGATAGACCTGCTTCGCCGCCTCGACGATATGCACGCCGGCGAACGCCCCCGGCAGCAGCGCGCCCGCGCGCTCCCACGCCACTGCGGAGCGCAGGAACCAGCTTCGCTCGATCGGCGGCACGTAGAGCGCCTCGCTCCACGCCACCGGCGTGAACCAGGTGTCGCGCAGAAGGCTGGTGATCTGCGAGCGCGAGTAAGGCCGGCCGTGACCGAACGGATTGTTGTCCATGCGCGCCCACACGCCGCGGCGGTTCGGCACCACCGCGAGCAGTTGGCCGCCCGCCGCCAGCACGCGCCAGATGTCGCGCAGCAGCGCGGCGGCGTCCTGCGACATTTCGAGACCGTGGATCAGCAGCACGCGATCGACCGACGCGTCCGGCAGCGGCAGATCGAACGGCTCGACCAGCGCGGACAGCGTCGGATGGGCGCTGGGCCATTTCACCACGCCCTGCGCCGCCGGCATGAAGGCGAGGCAGCGTTCCGCCTCCTCGCGAAACTGACCGAGGTAGGGCGAAGGATAGCCCAGCCCGAGCACGCGCAGACCCGCGGTGTTGCCCCACCGCTTGCGCACCCCGCGGCCGATCGACTCGCGCGCCACCTCGCCGAGGCGCTGGGCGTAGAAGTTCCGCAGATCGACGACGTCGAGCGACATGCGGCGATTCTAGCACAGGCGCTGCGGGCGTCATTCCGGACCGACCGGACGAAATTCTCACGATCCGCCGGCCGTGCTACGGTCCGGAAAATCGCAAAACCAGAGGAACCATCATGCCGGCCGACATCCACCTGTTCCGCTGCCGCAGCGACAACTTCGGCGTCCTGATCCGCGACACGGAGAGCGGGGCCGTCGCCGCGATCGACGCGCCCGAGACCGCGACGGTCGAGGCGGCGTTGCAGGAAAAGGGCTGGAAGCTGACCGACATTCTGGTCACGCACCACCACGCCGACCACACCGACGGCATCGCCGACCTGAAGAAGAAGTACGGCTGCCGGGTGGTCGCGCCGGCCGCCGAGGCATCGAAGATCCCGCTGGTCGACGAGACCGTCCGCGAGGGCGACAAGGTACGCGTCGGCAAGCTCGAGGCCAACGTGATCGAGACTCCGGGTCACACCGCGGGCCACATCACGTTCTGGTTTCACGCCGACAAGGTGGCGTTCGCCGGCGACACGCTGTTCTCGATCGGCTGCGGCCGCGTCATCGAGGGCACCATGGACCAGATGTGGAGTTCGCTGAAGAAGCTGCGCGACCTGCCGGGCGACACGATGGTCTATTGCGGACACGAATACACGCTGGCGAACATCAAGTTCGCGCAGAGCATCGAGCCGGCCAACAAGGCGCTGGCGGCGCGCGCGGCGCAGGCCGAGAAGCAGGTGGCGGCAGGACGGCACACCGTGCCGACCAGCATCGACGAGGAGAAGGCCGCCAACGTGTTCCTGCGCGCCGACGTTGCTGACGTTGCGGCGGCGGTCGGCATGGCCGGCAAGCCGGCCAATGAAGTGTTCGCCGAGATCAGGCTGCGGAAGAACAAATTCTAGAACGGCGAGGCGGCGGGGCTTGCCGCCCCGCGCACTGGCTATCGAGACAACGATGGCCGTCGCGGGATCGCGGCGGCCTCACGTTTTTTGAAACGAATCCCCGGACTTATCCTCACCCCGAATGAGCCACGCGAATCCGCTTGACGAATCGCCAGGCATACCGCCCATATGGGGCGTTCACGGTCTTCGCTCTACATCTAGTGGCGCGAAGCTAAGAGGGAATTCGGTGCGTCGGAAACGATAAGCCGAAGCTGCCCCCGCAACTGTAAGCGGCGAGCGATCGTCATCTACGGCCACTGGCACGAATGCGCCGGGAAGGCTTGGCGAACGCAGCGACCCGCGAGCCAGGAGACCTGCCGTGACCGAACGAACGTCCTCGGGCGGGGT
>CAZGSW010000048.1:4674-22864 GCA_964528635.1 uncultured Rhodoplanes sp.
TTCGGCAAGCTCACCCTCACCGACCGCTATCTGCTGCCGGGCGAAAGCTTCCAGGACATGTTCGCGCGCGTGTCGTGCGCCTTTGCCGACGACACGGCGCACGCCCAGAGGCTCTACGACGCGATGTCGCAACTGTGGTTCATGCCGGCGACACCGGTGCTGTCCAACGGCGGCACCACGCGCGGCTTGCCGATCTCATGCTTCCTCAACTCGGTGTCCGACTCGCTGGAGGGCATCGTCGGCACCTGGAACGAGAACGTCTGGCTCGCCGCCAACGGCGGCGGCATCGGCACCTACTGGGGCCGCGTACGCTCGATTGGCGAAAAGGTGAAGGGCGGCGTCACCTCCGGCATCATCCCGTTCATCCATGTCATGGACGGCCTGACGCTGGCGATCAGCCAGGGCTCGCTGCGGCGCGGCTCGGCCGCGGTCTATCTCGACATCCATCATCCCGAGATCGAGGAGTTCCTGGAAATCCGCAAGGCTTCGGGCGATTTCAACCGCAAGAGCCTCAACCTGCACCACGGCATCAACGTCACCGACGAATTCATGCAGGCGGTGGAGACCGGATCGAAATTTTCGCTGCGGAGCCCGAAGAACGGCGAACCGATCCGCGACGTCGACGCGCGGCAGCTCTGGCAGCGTATCCTCGAAACGCGGCTGCAGACCGGCGAGCCGTACCTTCTGTTCGTCGACACCGTCAATCGCGCGCTGCCCAAGCACCAGCGCGAACTCGGCCTCAAGGTGACGACGTCCAACCTGTGCAGCGAGATCACGCTGCCGACCGGGCTGGATCATCGCGACGAGGAGCGCACCGCGGTGTGCTGCCTGTCGTCGCTCAACCTGGAAACCTGGGACCAGTGGAAGGACGAACCCGGCTTCATCGAGGACGTGATGCGCTTCCTCGACAACGTGCTGACGCATTTCATCACGGTTGCGCCGGACGGCATGAAGCGGGCGCGCTACGCCGCGCTGCGGGAGCGCTCGGTCGGTCTCGGCGTCATGGGCTTTCATTCGTTCCTGCAGGCCAAGGGCGTTCCGATGGAGAGCGCCACCGCCAAGGCGTTCAACCTCAACATGTTCCGCAAGATCCGCCGCGACGCCGACGCGGCATCCGTCGCGCTCGCCCGAGAGCGCGGGGCGTGCCCGGACGCGCTGGAGCGGGGCATCATGGCGCGGTTCAGCCACAAGATCGCGATCGCGCCGACCGCCTCGATCAGCATCATCTGCGGCGGCACCAGCGCCTGCGTCGAACCGATCCCTGCCAACATCTACACGCACAAGACACTGTCCGGCGCGATCCCGGTGCGCAACCCGCATCTCGCGAAGGTGCTGGCCGGCAAGCGCGCCGACAACCAGGCGGTCTGGCAATCCATTATCGAGCATGAGGGCTCGGTCGCGCATCTTGAGATGCTGTCGGAACGCGAGAAGGCGGTGTTCCGGACCGCGTTCGAGATCGACCAGCGCTGGATCGTCGAACTCGCCGCGGACCGCGCGCCGTTCATCTGCCAGAGCCAGTCGATCAACCTGTACCTGCCGGCCAACATCGAGAAGTGGGACCTGCACATGCTGCACTGGACGGCGTGGAAGCGCGGCGTGAAGAGCCTCTACTACTGTCGCTCCAAGTCGATTTCGCGGGCGGCCTTCGCAGGCCGGATCGACAAGGACGAAACGGCAAGCCGGCCCGCCGCCGCAACACGCACCGATTACGAGGAGTGTCTCGCATGTCAGTAACCGATCTCTCGAACGTCGACCCCCGCACGCTGATCGGAAAAGGTCGCGTCGGCCTGCTGGACTCCACGGGAACCTACGACGTCGACCGCTACGCCTGGGCCTATGAGTTCTGGAAGCGGCAGCAGCAGACCCACTGGATGGGCGAGGAGGTGCCGCTCGGCGGCGACCTCAAGGACTGGGCGTCGGACCGCGTCACGCCGAACGAGCGCGCGCTGCTGACGCAGATATTCCGGTTCTTCACCCAGTCGGACATCGAGGTCGGCGACAACTACCTCAAGCGGTACATCCCGATCTTCCAGCCGCTCACGGTGCAGATGATGATGGCCGCCTTCACCAACATGGAGACGGTCCACATCGACGCCTATGCGCTGCTGCTGAAGACGCTGGGCATGCCGAAGACCGAGTTCGAGGCGTTCCGCGACTACGCCGAGATGCGCGCCAAGGCCGACTACATGCACCAGTTCGGCGTCGACACGGTCGGCGACGTGGCGCGCACGCTCGCCATGTTCGGCGCTTTCACCGAAGGCATGGCGCTGTTCGCGAGCTTTGCGATGCTGCTCAACTTCCCGCGCCACAATAAGATGAACGGCATGGGCCAGATCGTGAGCTGGTCGGTGCGCGATGAAAGCCTGCACTGCGAGGGCGTCATCAAGCTGTTCCACGAATGGAATCGCGAGACCGGCGCGGCGACGCAGGCGGTGCGCGACGACATCATCGACGTTGCCAAAACCATGGTGAAGCTGGAGGAGAGCTTCGTCGAGCTGGCGTTCGGACTGGGCGAGATCGAGGGCATGAAGCCCGCGCAAATCCACTCATACGTGCGCTATGTCGCCGACTGGCGCCTGACGCAGCTCAAGCTGACGCCCGTGTTCGGCTACTTCGAGACGGCCGAGGGCGGATACGAGCAGGTCAAACCGCATCCGCTGCCGTGGCTGGTCGAAATCCTCAACGGGGTCGAGCACGCCAACTTCTTCGAGCAGCGGGCCACCGAATACTCCAAGGGAGCGAGCCGCGGTTCGTGGGATGGCGACGATGGCGTATGGGCCGCTTTCACCCGCTCGCAGGACGACGCGCCCGCTCCAGCGAAGGCGTAAGGCCGCCGGTACCGGACCGTTCTAATCCTTCGCGCGCTCGACGTAGGAGCCGTCCTCGGTCATCACCACGATGCGCGTGCCGGCGCTGATGAACGGCGGCACGTTGGTGCGCACGCCGTTCGACAGCATCGCCGGCTTGTACGACGATGACGCGGTCTGGCCCTTGGTCACCGGCTCGGTGTCCACCACCTCCAGCGTGACGCGCTGCGGAAGCTGAATCGCGACCGGCATGCCCTCGAACACCGAGAGCATCACCTTCATCTCCGGCTGCAGATAGGGCTTGCCGTCGCCCACCACGTCCTCCGGCACCTGCAACTGGTCGTAGTTCTCGGTGTTCATGAAATGAAGCCCGTCGCCATCCTCGTAGAGGAACTGGAACTCGCGGTCCTCGACGTGGGCACGCTCCACCTGCTCGGTGGTCTTGTAGCGCTGGGTGGTTTTCACGCCGTCGCTGATGCGGCGCATGTCGATCTGGGTGGTCGGCGTGCCCTTGCCGGGATGGAAGCTCTCGGCGGTCAGCACGACGTAGAGCTTGCCGTCGATTTCGAGAATGTTGCCCTTGCGGACGGAGCTGGCGATGACCCTCACGGATAATTCCTTTTCAGATGTCTGGAAGGGCGGGGCAAATCCGCCGAATTCGGGCCGCAACATAACGATCCTGACGCGCTTCGCCAGCATTTTCGGCTAAAGCGGGATGACTTGCCCTTGAATCGTCATCCTGCTTTAGCTCCTTGTTTGAGCATGATCTTTCCGAAAACCGGTTCCCACTTTTCGGGATCATGCTCTAGAAATCAGGCATGCCGACCGACGCCCCCTCCCCGTGGTGGGATCCTGCCGTTTACGCCGACCGGCGGCCGTTCCTGACGGTCCGGGGCCGGGTCCAGGGCGCGCTGCGAGGCTGGTTCTCGGCGCAGGGCTTCACCGAGGTCGAGACGCCGATCCTGCAGGTCTCGCCCGGCAACGAGACGCATCTGCACGCCTTCGCCACCGACCTGATCGCGCCGGACGGCGAGCGCAGGCGGATGCATCTGCACACCTCGCCGGAGTTCGCCTGCAAGAAGCTCCTCGCCGCCGGCGAGCGCCGGATCGTCACGTTCGCGCGCGTGTTCCGCAACCGCGAGCGCACCGCCCTGCACCATCCCGAGTTCACCATGCTGGAGTGGTATCGCGCGGGTGAGTCCTGCGAGACGCTGATGGGCGATTGCGCCGCCATCCTTGCCGCGGCTGCCGGCGCGGCGGATTCAGCGCGCTGGCAGTTCGGCGGACGCAGTTGCGATCCGCATGCAGATCCCGAGCGACTGACCGTCGCGGACGCCTTCCGTCGCCACGCCGGCGTCGATCTGCTGGCGACGCTCGACAACGCCGCACCCGATACGGCACGGCTGGCCGATGCCGCGCGCGGCGCCGGAATCCAGGTCGCCGCCGACGACACCTGGTCGGATGTGTTCAGCCGCATTCTCAGCGAGCGAATCGAGCCCAACCTCGGCATCGGCCGTCCGACCGTCCTGACCGAATACCCCGTGCCGGAGGCCGCACTGGCACGGCCGTGCGCGCACGACGCGCGGCTGGCCGAGCGGTTCGAGCTTTACGTCTGCGGCGTCGAGTTGGCCAACGGCTTCGGCGAACTGACCGACGCCGCCGAACAGCGACGCCGCTTCGAGGCATGGATGGACGAGAGGGAGCGCCGTTACGGCGAGCGCTACCCGATCGACGAGGACTTCCTCGCCGCTCTCAAGCGAATGCCGCAGGCGTCCGGCATCGCGCTCGGCTTTGACCGGCTGGTCATGCTGGCCGGCGGCGCCACGCGCATCGAGCAGGTGCTGTGGGCGCCGACGGCCGGCTGAACGGCAATCCGGCAAATCTTGCACCGCATTGACCGCGGCGACGCCGCCGCACTAGTGTCCCGATTCCGAAGTTCGCGCCATTGTGTGGCACCCTCATTTGCGAACTTCGGAAGGACACTAGTAACTTATAAAAACTGGGGAGGAGACTGCCATGCTCGTCGTACGCAACGTGGTCGGCACACTGACGGTTGCCGCGCTCGGTCTTGCCGCCTTCACGCAGCCTGGCGTGGCGCAGACCTACCCGTCCAGGAACGTCACCGTGGTCGTGGCATTTCCGGCCGGGGGACTGGCCGACATCATCGGACGGCTGGTGGCCTCCAAGCTCGACACCCGCATGAAAGGCAGCTTCGTGGTGGAGAACCGCGGCGGCGCCGGCGGCAACATCGCGGCGAGAGCCGTCGCAACCTCGGCGCCGGACGGCTACACCCTGCTGGTCACCACCTCGGGCCTTGCCGCCAACCTGACCGCCACCGCGAACCGCGGATTCGAGCAGGGCGATCTGCGGCCGGTCGCGTTCGTCGCCTACAGCCCCGACGTGATCGCGGTGAATCCCGGAAACCCGGCCAAGGACCTCAAGCAGTTCCTCGCCAGCGCCAAGGACAAGCCCTTCACCTACGGCTCGGCCGGTCCCGGCACCGGACCGCAGATCAGCGCGGAATATTTCTTCAAGGACGTCGCCAAGGTGAAGTACACGCACGTGCCATTTCAGGGTGGCGCACCGGCCATCACCGCGCTGCTCGGCAACCACGTCGATTCCATCGTGCTGACGCTGCCGCCGGTGACCCCGCAGATCCGGCAAAGCAAGCTGCGCGGCCTCGCGGTCGCCGCCGAGAAGCGCAACGGCGCGATCCCGGATGTGCCGACGCTCGGCGAGATGGGCTTCCCCAATGTGTACTCCGGATCGTGGGTCGGCGTGTTCGCGCCGGCCAAGACTCCGGACGCCGTGGTGCAAAGACTCAATGCAGAGATCAATACCGGCATGAAGGACAAGGACGCTCTGGAGCGCCTCGCCAAGGCCGGGTTCGATCCCGTGTCGAAGAGCGTGGCCGAGAGCGGCAGCTATTTCGCAGACCAGGTCAAATCCTGGGCCGTCATGGTCAAATCGGCTGGCCTCGCGAAGTAGCAGCGGCCACGATCGTGTCGTCGACGGCCGGGGCCGCAGCGCTCCGGCCGTTTTTCGTTATATTCACGCCTCCAGTTCGGCAGACCGCAACGACGAGGGCGCCTGCCCCATCGCATTGCGGAACGCGGCCGAGAACGCGCTGGCGCTGCGATAGCCGTTGCGCTCGGCGACGCGCGCGATCGGCTCGCCCGACACGATCGATTCCAGCGCGTTGTGAAAGCGCACGCGCTGCCGCCAGGCCGTGAAGCCGAGACCGAGTTCGTCCTCGAACAGGCGCGCCAGCGTCCGCACCGATGCGCCGGAGGCGCCGGCCCAATCGTCGAGCGTGCGGCGGCTCGAAGGGTCCGCCAGCAGCGCGCCGCACACCCGCAGCAGCCTCGGATCGCGCGGCATCGGGATGACCAGCGGCAGACGCCGCGCCCGCGCGATCTCGTCGAAGATGAGCCGGGCGATGGTGCCGCCCCGCCCCGCTTCGTCGTACACCAAAGGCTCGCCGATCATCGCCAGCACCAGTTCGCGCAACAGCGACGAGACCTCCAGCACGATTGGCGCCTCCGGCAGGTCGTCCGTCGGGCGGCGTGCGATGTAAAGCGTGCTCATGGTCACGACACCGCGGATGGCAATCGAATGTTCGACCCCGGCCGGCATGTAGACCGCACGGTCGGGCGGCACGATCCACGCTTCGTTGCTGGTGCGCAGCCGCATGACGCCGGTGACGGCATAGACGAACTGGTCGCGCGGATGATGATGCGGCGGGATCTCCGAACCTTCGATGAAGGTCTTCGACATCGCCGCAATCGGCCGCGGCACGTTCTGGTAGTCGGCAGCTTCGGTGCTGCGGCCTTTGGGCACATGCGGGGCCATGGGAGCGCCTTGGCAGAATCTCGATAGAGATTGGCATAGCAACGCCTTCAGGCCAAGGCTACATTGTCCGCCATCCTCCCGAGGCAGCCATGCATCGCGACCGCATCCACTTCCTGTTCCTCAATATCGGTCACTTCCTCGACCACATGTTCACGCTGATCTTCGCCACCGTGGCTGCGCTGACACTGACGCGCGAATGGGGGCTGAGCTACGGCCAGTTGCTCGCCTACGCGACGCCCGGCTTCTTCGCATTCGGACTGTTCTCGTTGCCGGCCGGATGGCTCGCGGACAAATGGAGCCGCGAGGGCATGGTGGCGGTGTTCTTCATCGGCATCGGGCTGTCCTCGATCGCCACCGCGCTGGCGCAGACGCCGTTGCAGGTCGGTATCGGCCTGTTCTTCATCGGCGTGTTCGGCGCGATCTATCACCCGGTCGGGCTCGCCATCGTCACGCAACGCTGGCGCAACACCGGCATGCGGATCGCGGTGAACGGCGTCTGGGGCAACCTTGGCGTTGCCAGCGCCGCGCTCGTCACCGGCTATTTCATCGATCACGGCGGATGGCGCGTGGCGTTCGTCGCGCCCGGCATCTTCTCGATCGTGCTGGGCGTGCTCTACGCCGCGCATCAGTGGACCCCGATCGTGCAGCGGCATCGCGAGGCGCCGGTCCGGGCGGCCGCGGGCGGGTCGGTGACGCCGGACTACCGGGCCATCCTGATGCGCATCTCGATCATCGTGTTCGTCACCACCGCGGTGTCGAGCCTGATCTTCCAGTCCACCACGTTCGCGCTGCCCAAGGTGTTCGACGAGCGCCTGCAGGGCATCGCCGCAGACGTCACCGCCTGGCTGTCGGCGACCGGCCTGCCGGCGCAGGGCGACATCGCCACCGCGCTGGGCGCGTTCGCATTCGCGGTGTTCGCCATCGCCTCGATGGCGCAGCTTGTGGTCGGCAGCCTGCTCGACCGGTTCGGGCCGCGGCCGGTGTTCATGATTGCCGCGGCAGTGCAGATCCTGTTCTTCGCGATGATGCCGAGCCTGACAGGAGGCTGGGCGCTCGCCGGCGCACTCGGGTTCATGATCGGGGCGTTCGGGCAGATTCCGATCACCGACTTCATGATCGGCAAGCTGGCGGGCGGCCCGTCGCGCGCCCGCATCTATGCGGTGCGCTACGTGGTTGCGTTTTCCGTACTGGCGGCGTCGCTGCCGCTGATCGGCTTCATCCATGCGACCTATGGCTTCGACATGCTGTTCCGCGTGATGGCAGCAGCAGCCGCAGTGATCTTCGCAGCCACCGCCTGTCTGCCGTCCCGGCTGCCGGCCCAGGCCACCGCTGCCGCCTGACCGGCAGATTCCGGTGGGAGAGCGGCGGCAAACGGCTTATTGATCCCGCGAAACCGGCGCCCGGCGGCGCCGCCATCGTGACCGTCCGCGGGAACCGCCATGAACGCCGCACCCAAAACCCTGCGCCATCTGTCCGACCTCGCCGCGGCCGGACTCGCTCCCGACGAAAGGCGTGCCGCGCTGGAGCGCGTCGCAGCGCAATATGCCGTCGCGATCACGCCTGCGATGGCTGCGCTGATCGACCCGGCCGATCCGCACGATCCGCTGGCGCGGCAGTTCGTGCCCGATCCGGCAGAGCTCCAGGCGCAGCCGGAGGAACTGGCCGACCCGATCGGCGACCATGCGCACTCGCCGGTGCCCGGCATCGTGCACCGCTATCCGGATCGCGTGCTGCTGAAGCTCACCCACGTCTGCGCGGTGTACTGCCGGTTCTGTTTCCGCCGCGAGATGGTCGGCCCCGATGCGGAGCCGCTGACGCCGCAGCAGCTCGACGCCGCGCTGGCCTACATCGCCGCACACGACGAAATCTGGGAGGTGATCCTGACCGGCGGCGATCCGCTGGTGCTCTCCCCGCGCCGCCTCGCCGCGGTGATGAAGCGGCTCGCCGACATCCCCCACGTCAAGGTGATCCGCGTCCACACCCGCGTGCCGGCCGCCGATCCGTCGCGCGTCACGCCGGAGCTGGTCGCCGCCTTGAAGACAGACGGCAAGGCCACCTACGTGGTGCTGCACGCCAACCATCCGCGCGAGCTGACGCCCGATGCGCGCGAGGCCTGCGCGCGCTTCGTCGACGCCGGCATCCCGATGCTGAGCCAGTCGGTGCTGCTCGCGGGCGTGAACGACGATGCGCAAACGCTCGCCGCGCTGATGCGCGCCCTGGTCGAAACCCGGATCAAGCCGTATTACCTGCACCATGCCGATCTGGCGCCCGGCACCGCGCACCTGCGCACGTCCATCGAGCATGGCCAGTCGCTGATGCGGCGGCTGCGCGGCCGCGTCTCCGGCCTGTGCCAGCCGGAATACGTGCTCGACATTCCGGGCGGCCACGGCAAGTCACCGGTCAGGCCGAGCTATCTGTCGGACGACGGACGGGGCGGCACGCTGGTCGAGGATTTCAACGGAGCAAGGCATTGCTATCCGCCCTCACCGCAGCCGAAGTGATCCGCCTGCTCGATCTGAAGCCGCATCCGGAGGGCGGACACTACCGCGAGACCTTTCGCGATCCGGTCACCGTGAACGGTCGCGCCGCCTCGACCGCGATCTATTTCCTGCTGGCGCGGGGCGAGCGCTCGCACTGGCACCGCGTCGATGCGGTGGAGACGTGGCACTGGCATGCCGGCGCGCCGCTGGAGCTGAAGGTCCACGATGGGGGCGCAACGAGGGTCATCCGGCTCGGCAACGATCTCGCCAACGGCGAACGCCCCCAGAGCGTCGTGCCAGCCAATGCCTGGCAGGCCGCGGTCAGCCTCGGCGACTGGACGCTATGCGGCTGCACCGTCGCGCCGGGATTCGAATTTTCGGGGTTCGAGCTGGCACCGAAGGATTGGGAGCCGGAATGATCTCTCCGCGAGCACACTGCGAGAGACTCCTCTCCCTTGCGGGAGAGGGCGCAATCGATGGAGCCGCACTCGCGAAATCACTCAGGCGAAATACTGCCCGCCGTTGGCCGTCAGCGTCGAGCCGGTGATGAGGCCCGCATCGTCGGCGGCGAGGAACACCACGCAGCGCGCGATCTCGTCGGCCTCGCCGAGCCGGCCGATCGGGATCAGCGGCAGGATCGACTTCTCCAGCACGTCCTTGGGCACCGCCTGCACCATCTCGGTGTTGATGTAGCCCGGGCAGATCGCGTTCACGGTGATGCCGGCTCGCGCGCTCTCCTGCGCCAGCGCCTTGGTGAAGCCCAGTTCGCCCGCCTTCGCGGCGGAATAGTTGGTCTGGCCGAGCTGGCCCTTCTGGCCGTTGATCGACGAGATGTTGACGATGCGGCCGAACTTCCTTTCGCGCATGCCCTCGATCACGTTGCGGCACATGTTGAACAGCGAGCCGAGGTTGGTGTTGATCACCGCGCTCCACTGCTCGGGCTTCATGCGGTGCAGGGTTGCATCGCGGGTGATGCCGGCGTTGTTGACCAGCACCTCGATCGGCCCGAGATCGGCCTCGACCTGCTTGATGCCGGCGGCGCACGCGTCGAACGACGACACGTCCCACTTGTAGACGGCGATCCCGGTCTCGGCCTTGAACCTGTTCGCGGCCTCGTCGTTGCCGGCATAGTTCGCGGCAACCTTGTATCCCGCAGCCTTCAGCGCCTTCGAGATCGCGGCGCCGATGCCGCGGGTTCCGCCGGTGACCAATGCGACGCGAGCCATGTAACCCCTCCTGAACTTTTCTTCTGTCCCTTCGAAAAGACAGACTAAAGACGTGAATCAGAAAGGGCCACGGGATTCCGTGGCCCTCACGTTCCATGATGCGGTGCGAAAGAACCGCTCAGCGGTCCACGCGCATGCCTTCCGGGTTTGCTAGCGCTCCACGCACACTCGTACGGTGCGTGTTCGCTACCGCTCCACACACATGGCAATGCCCATGCCGCCGCCGATGCACAGCGTGGCGAGGCCCTTCTTGGAATTGCGCTTCTGCATCTCGAACAGCAGCGTGGTCAGAACGCGGGCGCCCGACGCGCCGATCGGATGACCGATTGCGATCGCGCCGCCGTTGACGTTGACCTTGTCGGTGTCCCAGCCGAGGTCCTTGTTGACCGCGCAGGCCTGCGCGGCGAACGCCTCGTTGGCCTCGACCAGATCGAGGTCCTCGTGCTTCCAGCCGGCCTTCTTCAGCGCGGCGCGCGAGGCCGGGATCGGCCCGGTGCCCATGATCGACGGGTCGACGCCGGCGTGCGCCCAGGACACGATGCGCGCGAGCGGCGTCTTGCCGAGCTTGGCGGCCTGGCTCGCCTTCATCAGCACGACCACGGCGGCGCCATCGTTGATGCCGGACGCGTTCGCCGCGGTCACCGAGCCTTCCTTGTCGAAGGCCGGGCGGAGCTTGGCGATCGACTCCAGCGTCACACCCGCCTTCGGATACTCATCGGTATCGACCACGATGTCGCCCTTGCGCGACTTGATCGTCACAGGTGCGATCTCGTCCTTGAACCTGCCGGCCTTCATCGCGGCCTCGGCCTTGTTCTGCGACTTCACCGCGAACTCGTCCTGCTGCGCGCGGGTGATCTGCCACTTCTTGGCGACATTCTCGGCGGTGGTGCCCATGTGATAGCCGTTGAAGGCATCCCACAGACCGTCCTTGATCATGGTGTCGATGAGATCGACCGAACCCATCTTCACGCCGTTGCGCAGATGCTGGCAGTGCGGCGACATGCTCATCGATTCCTGGCCGCCCGCGACGACGACCTCGCTGTCGCCGTTCAGGATCGCCTGGTAGCCCAGCGCGACCGCCCGCAGACCGGAGCCGCAGAGCTGGTTCACGCCCCATGCGGGACTCTCGACCGGGATACCGGCGGCAATCGAGGCCTGGCGGGCCGGATTCTGGCCCTGACCGGCGGTCAGGATCTGTCCCATGATGACCTCGGAGACCTGACCGCCCTCGACTCCGGCGCGCTTGAGCGCCGCCTCGATGGCGACCTTGCCGAGTTCATGCGCCGGCAGGTTCCCGAACGCCCCGTTGAAGGCGCCGACCGGCGTACGGGCCGCGCTGACGATGACGATATCGTCTTGCATTGCACTCTCTCCTTGGGCTGGGGGCGGGATTCCGCGCCGATCGAGGGAATTTCTGCCCTCTTTGATAGTACCTCGCGGCCTGCCCGCCAAGGTGGCGCACTGCACAAAACTATGGCCGGCCCCGCCGAAAACGCTTACGCTTCAAGGACTGTTCGCCGGCGGGGGGGCCGGTTTTCCGGGAAGCGGTCAGGGGCCCAATGGCAAAGTCCGACGCGCCGATCAAGATCAAGAAATACGCCAACCGCCGGCTCTACAACACCGGCACCAGCACCTACGTGACGCTGGAGGATCTCGCCGTGATGGTGAAGGCCGGCGAGGACTTCACCGTCGAGGACGCCAAGACCGGCGAGGACATCACCCGCTCGGTGCTGGCGCAGATCATCTTCGAGCAGGAGAACAAGGAAGGGCAGAACCTGCTGCCGATCAACTTCCTGCGCCAGTTGATCCGCTTCTACGGCGACAGCATGCAGATGATGGTGCCGCGCTACCTCGAGGTGTCGCTCGATTCGCTGACCAAGGAGCAGGAGAAGTTCCGCGGCCAGCTCGCCCAGACCTTCGGCGGCGGCTTCGGAGCGATCGAGGACCAGGTGCGCCGGAACATGGAGATGTTCGAGCGCACCTTTGCGATGTTCGCACCGTTCGCGCGGCAGGCCGGCGGCGACAAGACGGAGTCTCCCGACAATCCGGCCTCCGCCACCGGCGGCAGCGGCGGCGAGGACATCAGCGATCTCAAGAAGCAGATGGAAGAGATGCAGCGGCGTCTCGACCGGCTGAGCGACAAGGACAAATAGTCCACGCTGCGGCATACGCGGAGCGCGCTCCCGACAGCGCGCCGCCGGCTTAGACGATTTCCATTTTTGCCGAAGCGCCTGCCGCGCTAAACCGCTGACGGGGCTTACTCCGGTGGTCTGATTCCAACATTCGCATCCCGTTTCGGCAGGCGTGTTTGCGAATGTTGGAATCAAAAGACCACTGGCAAATATAAGCCACTGGTGGAGCTTTGGATTTGACATTCGCTAGCGCGTTCGCGGTTGGATGGGTAGCGAATGTCAAATCCGCTCCACCAGCAGGCGCGAGGTGACCGTGCACAAAACGGAACGGCTTGAAACCGAAGACGCATTGCGCTCGGTCTATTCGAAGCCCGCGAAGGCGGTGCGGGACAAGGAGTTCCCGGCGCTCGACAAGCACAGCCGGCGCTTCATCGAGCTTTCGCCGTTCTTCTGCATCGGATCCTCCCGGCCGGACGGGCTCGGCGACGTGTCGCCGCGAGGCGGCGAGCCGGGATTTGTCCACGCGATCGACGACACGCATCTCGCGTTCCCCGACCGCCCCGGCAACAACCGGCTCGATACGCTCGGCAACGTCGTTCACAATCCGGCGGTCGGCCTGCTGTTCTTCCTGCCCGGCGTCGACGAGATGCTGCGCGTCAACGGGCTGGCGTCGGTCACGGACGACGAGACGCTGATGGCGCGCTTCATCCACGACGGCAGGCGGCCGCGCTCGGTCGTGCTGATCGAGGTGCGCGAGGTCTACTTCCACTGCTCCAAGGCGCTGAAACGGTCCGACCTCTGGAATCCGGACAAACGCCTGCCCAGGGGCGCGTTTCCGACGCTCGGGCAGATCGCGCGCGACCAGTTCAAGCTCCTGATCCCCTCAAGGATCATCGACTTCGCCTTGCGGCAGGACGCCAAGCGCAACCTGTACTGAGCGGGTCTACGATCGCACCGACTTGCGCCGGTCCACCGGCACGGTGCCACCCCACGGCCGCTCGATCGACGCAAGCCCGACCAGCGCGCCCTGCAGGTAGTCGCAGCCCCACTCGCGCAGCAGCGCCGCCGACTCCTCGTCCTGCACCCATTCGGCGATGGTCTTCAGGCCGAGCCGCTGCGCCAGCTCGATCAGCGTGAGCACGAAGGCGCGGTCGTCCTCCGAGGCCATCAGGTTCTGCACGTAGGCGCCGTCGATCTTGACGATGTCGACGCCGAGCTTGCGCAGGTTGCGGAACGACGTGTAGCCCGCGCCGAAGTCGTCGATGGCGATCCGGCAGCCGAGGTCCTTCACGCGGCTGACGAAGCCGCGAGTGTCGTCGATGTCCTGGATCGCCGACGTTTCGGTGATCTCGATGGTGAGACGCTCCGCCACGCCCTTGCTGGCGCGCAGCATCGCGCCGAGCGCCGACCACCAGTCCGGGTCGGTGGTGGAGGCCGGCGACACGTTGACGCTGGCGTTGAGCTGCGGCACCGCGGCCATCTCGCTGACGAGAAGCTCGAGCACGCGATGGTCGAGCATGCGGACCAGGCCGAGCCGTTCCGCCACGGGAATGACATCATGGGCGCGAACAAGCGCGCCGTCGGCGCGGCGGATCCGCATCAGGCATTCGTGGAACACCGGCTTCCGGGTCGTGGCGTCCACCACGGGCTCGAACGCCAGCAGGATGCGGCGCTCGTTCAGCGCGCTGACGATCTCGTCGGCGGCGCGGACGCTCTCGCGGCGAAGCGCGTCGCGCTCCACGTTCGGACGATAGACCTGGAACGATCCGGTGCGCTTGGCCTTGGCGCTGTTGAGCGCCTCCTGGGCGCGCGCGAACAGCTCCGGTACGGTGCGGGCATGACGCGGCCCGGTCACGCCGCCGATCGTCACGGTAACGGCGACAGGGCCCGCGGAGGTGCGGACAACCTCGTCACGCACACCGGCCAGCAACCGCTCGCAGGCACGCTCCATGTCGTCCGGCGTGCAGTTGTTGAGGATGATCGCGAACTTGTTGCCGGAGAAGCGGCCGAGGTGGTCGCCGCCGCGCATCTTGGCGCGCAGCCGCTTCGCCACCACGCCGATCACCTCGTCGGCGACGTCGAAACCGAAGGCTTCGTTGAGGCGGGACAGGTTGTCGAGCGCCACCATCAGCAGGCCGCACGAGCCGCGCTGGTCAGCCGCCTGCTGGAGCGTCGTCTCCAGCACGTCGGTCAGGTGCCAGCGGTTCATCTCGCCGGTCAGCGCGTCGAAATGCGACAGGTAGGAGAGCTTCTCCTCCTGCTCGTGACGCTCGTTGATGGCATGGATCACGCCGTGCGCGCGCTCCGGCGTGCCATCCGCGCCGGCGAACCAGCGGCCGGTGTCCTCGATCCACAGCCTGGCGCCGCCTTCGCGCGTGATCGAATACTGCACCTGATAGAAAACACCCTCGCCTTCGTCGCGCTTGCCGGAATTGATAACCGCGTCGTATCGCGCCTGCGCGGTCTCTGCGTCGAGCACCTTGGCGTAGCTCCGGCCGGTCGCGACCGCATCGCAATCCTGGAGCTTGAGCACCGCGCCCACATTGGCGCCCCACGCCAGCGTATCGTTGCCGATCAGCCAGACGTACGGCACCTCTCCGATCGAAGCGAGGATCGCGGCGGGATCGAGCGCATCGTCCACGCGGTGCGGCGCCGCAGCGGCGGCGAACACGTCGGAGCCGGGCGCGCGGACGGCAAACACATCCGCCTGCGGCCCGGCAACGGCCGGGCGGCCGGGCGCAAATACATCGCCTTGCGCGAACACATCGGCCTGGGACTTCGGTGCGGTCGGCCGCGGCCGGGGCGTCGGGTCCTTGATCACGGTGAACCTTTTCGGGATGCCCGCGTTGTGCCGGAAGGCGACAACTGCAGGCGGGAGCCTTTGGTGCGACGCTAGCGAACAACCCTAAAGAAACGGCAAAACCTGAGCTCTCGCGACGCCGCGGCCAGCGGCACACCGCTTGCGATGTCCTTGTTGGAAGGGACGCCTTGTCCCGCGGTGAGACAGAGACTCTGCAATGCCGGAAGGGAATCGTTCACCATCCGAGTGCCGCGATCTCGTGGCGATCGAGCCGGAGATCGTGCCGCCGCCGCGCTTCCGCCCGCGCTGCGACAGCGCGTTCGTCGCCCATCTCATCGCGATGGCCGAGCAGGTGCCGCAGCTTCGTGAAAAGCGCCGCGCCGAACCGGACGAGGCGAACGCGGCCTATACCGCCGCGCTGCGAAGGTTCAGCATTCAGTAACCGAGCGCGCAACCGTCCTTGCGCGGCTCCGAGCCGCCGATCAGCACGCCGCGCTGCCAGTCGATGCGGATCGCCTGCGCGCCGCCCCACGGCGTCGGGGCGGTGACCACCTTGTGGCCGCGCGACGTCAGCCCCTCCACGGTCGCCGCCGGCATGCCGCGCTCGACCACCGTGTTGTCGCCCTCGAAGAAGGCGCGCGGCGCGTCGATCGCGCCCTGCACGTCCATGCCGTAGTCGATCATGTTGAGCATCATCTGCACATGACCCATCGGCTGGTAGTGCGCGCCCATCACGCCGAACGTGACGTCGCAGCGGCCGTCCTTCGTCGCCATCGCGGGGATGATGGTGTGCATCGGCCGCTTGTTGGGACCGAGCGCATTGGGGTGCGTGGGATCGAGCGCGAAGCCCGAGCCGCGATTGTTGAGCATCACGCCGGTCTTGTCGCTGCAGATCGCGGAACCGAACGCCGAATAGAGCGAGTTGATGAACGACACCGCTTTGCGGTTCCTGTCCACCACGGTGAGATAGACCGTGTCGCTGCCGGGCGTCGGCGCCGACGGCAGCGGCACCCGCCTGCTGCGGTCGATCTTGCCGGCGAGCGCCTTCGCGAACGCCTTGTCGTTGAGTGCGGCCGTTTCCACGCGCATGAACGACGGCTCGGCGATATGCGTGTCGCGCACCGCGAAGCCGATCCGGGCTGCCTCCAGCATCAGGTGGAAGCGGTCCGGCCCGAGCGCGTCGAGCGCCTTCATGTCGAAATTTTCGAGTATGTTGAGCATCACCAGCGCGGTGAGCCCCTGCGTGTTCGGCGGAATCTCGTAGAGGTCGGTGCCGCGATAGTTCGTCGAGATCGGCACCGGCGCCTCGCCGCGATGCTTCGCAAAGTCCTCGGCCGTCAGCACCGAGCCTTTGGCGCGCAGCGTCGCCACCATGTCCTCGGCGATCGGCCCCTCGTAGAACGCGCGCGGGCCGTTCTTTGCGATCGCCTTCAGCGTTTCGGCGAGCGCAGGCAGCCGGATGACATCGCCCTCGGCCGGCGCACGGCCGTTCACCAGATAGTGCTTCGTCGCGCCTTCGCTGTTGCCGAGCTTGCCGACCAGCCCCTGCCAGTCGAAAGCGACGCGCGGCGCAACCGGGAAACCGTGCTCGGCGTAGCGGATCGCCGGCGCCAGCAGGCGGTCGAGCGTCCAGCTTCCGTGTGCCTTCAGGATTTCGCCCCACGCCTCGATCGAGCCCGGCACGTTCACCGCATGCGGCGAGGTCGGCTCGATGCTGCGCATGCCTTTTGCAAGCAGCGCCTCGGTCGAGGCCGCGGCGCCGGCGCGGCCGCAGCCGTTGTAGCCCCACACCGGCTTGCCGGGATCTGCGACGAGGCAGAAGCAGTCGCCGCCGATGCCGGTCATGTGCGGCTCGATCACGCACAGCACGGCGACCGCGGCCACCGCGGCGTCGGCCGCGGTGCCGCCGGCGCGGAGCACGTCGAGCGCGGCCAGCGTGGCGAGCGGATGCGAGGTCGCGGCCATGCCCTCGGAGGCGATGACCTGCGAGCGGCCGGGCAGATGGAAATCACGCGCCATAATGGAATGCAGCCCGCGTCAGAGCATCGATTCAACGCGCTCGATCGTCACGTCGCGCTGCGCGGTGCGCAACGTGACGATGAAGCCCGACAGCACGTCGACCAAGCTGAGCATCATCAGGAGAAAGAATGTGGAGGTCCCCGCCTGCCGCACCAGCAGGAACTCGGTCAGCATGGCGACGAACACGGCCATCGACAGCACATGGTCGACGATCGAGCGCACGCCGATCTTGGTGGCCTTGAGGATCTCGAGCGGCAGCAGGATGATCGCCAGTCCGACCAGCATGTCCTCCGCGGTGACGCTCCAGAGCGCACCCGAGGTCAGCGTCACCGTGGTGACGGTGTCGGTCCAGTTCACGCCGGGAGTCAGGAACGCGATCATGTTGTAGATCGCGAACGGGATCAGCAGCAGCGGAAACCCGATCAGGTACATCGCGGTGCCCCCCGGGCGGTCGCGTCAGGCGTCGGTCTTCGGCTTCAGCACCGCCCGGCCCTTGTACATGCCGGTCTTCAGATCGATATGATGCGGACGGCGGCGCTCGCCGGAATCCTTGTCCTCGATGTAGCTCGGCTGGGCGAGCGCGTCGTGCGAGCGGCGCATGCCGCGCCGCGACGGCGAGGTCTTTTTCTTGGGCACAGCCATGGAAAATCTCCTGAAACCGGGGCGCCAGGGCGCCTTTAGCCAAAATTCCTGCGGGAAGCCGGGCTTATAGAGGATGGGACCGGGCAAGGCTAGGGGTATGGGTTGAGGGCGAACCCGCCCACGACAGGAGGGCGGTTTAAGGCTCCCGCAGGATCTCTGACCCAAGACCATATCGTCTCCCGGCCTCATCCTGAGGAGCCGCGAAGCGGCGTCTCGAAGGATGGGGCCGCCC
>CAZGSW010000049.1:0-22859 GCA_964528635.1 uncultured Rhodoplanes sp.
GCGTTGCCCTCCGAAGGCAAAGGTCACACGTTCGAATCGTGTCGGGTGCGCCAGTATTTCCAGGCCTTTTTGTACTTCGACGTGATGGCTGTTTTGGTGCAGGTAAGCACTGGGTAAGCACCAAGCGCGATTTAGCCATCGGAAATGAGCCAGCTTACGCGCCGTCAGCACGATGTGTCCGACCCAGGCTCTCTCGATGGCTTCCATTCCAAGTCGCAATAGACCGCCGGCTCGACCGTGATCGTGTCGCTGAATTTGGCGGCGTGTTGCGCCAGCAACCGGCGAGCAGCCTCGATCGCCGCTTCCTTGCCGTCGCACTGCTCCTCAATGGTCTCCAGTTCGCGCATCTCCCTGCCGTCTTCGTTGGAGATCCAGACTTGCAGCACCGCGAACCAGATGCCCTTTCCGGTGCGGTGGCGCGCCTTGATCTCACGCAGTCGGTCAGCCTCGTCAGAAACGGCGATCCAAAGCAGGCGGTCCTCGTCATAGGCGCGTGCGCGCTGTCGAGCTTCGAAGGCGAGCCCTTTGAGCCCGGGTTCGCTGAGTTCAGACAAGTGGTTTCCGACCATGCTGAGCTTTGCACCGATTTCCGCCATTGCACGTTCGGCTTGGCTGGTTAGAGGAGGACGCTTCGGCGCTTTGCCCTTAATCGATTGCACAGCCGCTGGCTCAGGGGCCAGGTCTGGACGGAGCGCGGCAACGATCCGGTCCAGTTCCTCCTTGGTGACATCCCAGAGGTTCCGCGCCTTCCATTGGTTGCGCTCGATCTGGGGTCGTAGGTCCACCACCTTGCCGCGGGGCTTGTCGCTCGGATCACGGAGCCCAAACCACATCGGGCCCTCGCGCTTTTCCAGCCGGCCTTCTTCATCGAAGACCCAATAGCGGCCCTGCACGTCGAGAATTCGCGCCGGCTTACCAGCGGCGTTCTCGATGACCACCTCGGCCACTCGTTGTCGTGATGATGCGTATTTTTGGACGGCATCCGAGCCGACATGCAGGCCCTCGACGACCCGATGAGGAACGTAGGAGAGGCCGCCGTCCGGCTCGAACACGTAATATCGAACACCAATCGCCACCGATCCCGCCTCCCGCTGGCAGTCTAGCAGATCTCCCGCGCTATGCATTTCGGACCGCGCTGTCGGAGGCGCTTGGAAAACCGGACAGCATCAACTTGATCTGGACCCCGCCCGATGGAGAGACCCTATCCTGCGGCCTTCCAGCGGCGTTACAGGGCCATAGTCGTCACTGGAAGCGAGGAAAGAAGAAAGCGTCGGAATTTTTTGTCTTGAAGTGAAGGAAGAAGGAAGGTCGCAGTGTCGATTGCTCGTCAACGATAGTCTTCAACCGACCTAGGTTGCGGTTGTACTCGACCTC
Source organism: uncultured Rhodoplanes sp. (assembly GCA_964528635.1). Classification (GTDB taxonomy): domain Bacteria; phylum Pseudomonadota; class Alphaproteobacteria; order Rhizobiales; family Xanthobacteraceae; genus Z2-YC6860. Next base: position 1,375 of record CAZGSW010000049.1, read on the forward strand.
GGCATAGTAGCCTTTGAGGCCCGCCTTGTCGGCGTTGACTTGCAGATAGTTCGCAACCCGACCGCATAGATTGCGTTCGCTAACATCAGCGACAATGCTCTCTCGGTCGCGCTCAAGAAATTCCTTGAGCGTCGAGTTAAACATACGCTTCATTATTTGAACGCGCCTTTATCCTTCATCTTTCCGTAGCGAACGGTCAGCTCCTTGAAAATGGCAGCGAACCGCGCAGCGCTCGAAGCAGGCAGAACGGATGCGTGGTTTGTTCCCATCCTGCCCATGAACTCCCGAGCTGGGCGCGTCTTGTGGAATTCCAAACCAAAGGCTGCGAATGCTTCCTCGTACCGCTTCACGATGCGCGGAATTTTAGTGTTGAGGTTAAGTTTTTTGCCTTTCAGCTCTGTCTTGTAGGTGTCGGCCACAAGTTGCTCGTAGACCGCTGGGTCGAGGAGGTCTTCGATGTCGGCCTCGGTTGGCTTCGGGTCCATGGTCTCGGTGACGAACAAAACCGCGGTATCGCGAAGTAATTTGTTGGTCACAAGCTCCTTCTGTGTGTCACGGCCGGCGCGGTCATCGTCGAGCAGCACCAATACGTTTAACTCTTCAGACGCCAGGAGCGCGGCCATGTACGACACCTTTCCAGCGCCGCCGGCAGGGGTAATGGTCAGCTCGTCAGGAAGTCCAGGCGTGCCATTACCGAGAAAGTGCGCGTTCACCGCCGACAAGATCCAGAAATCGGTGACGCCTTCGACGACAAGGTTGGAATGCCCGACAAACAGCGTCTGAGAAAGCTGGTAGCCAAGGGCTGCTTGAAGCGGGAATAGCGTGCGGGAGTCTCCGCTTGGAGTTTGGGTGACCCTAGTACCCGTGTTCTCCTCAATGTTCACCGTCCGCACGATTTCTACGGCATCGGGCGGAATCATAAACGGGGAGTGTGTCGTGTAGACAATTTGGTTCTTGTAGTCTTGGCGCAGATGCTTGAGCAAATGCTCCTGCGATTTTGCATGTAGGTACAGGCCTGGTTCGTCCAACAGCAAGATGGCGCCATCCGCGTCACCACCCTTGGTATCGGCAGAGAACGTCACGTAGAAGGCGAAGAACCAGCGGAAACCACGGCTGCGCTCGTCCAAGTTGATTTGGATGGGGTACTGAGCATTTGGGTCAGATACGCGAATTGTGACGTGACGACCGTCGATGCCAATGTGAACGTCAAGCGGTCGATCTTTCCATAGCCGTTTGATTTCGGCTGTGATAACCGCGCTCGCCCGGTTGAGCATGTGCCCGCGACGTTCTGCTTCTTCGCGGTGACTATTTAGCTCTGCTGGATCGAAACCTGCGACCTCCGCTAGCTTCTCGAAATTATCCTCGCGCTCTTTAAGCGACGGATTCTGTCCACGGTGCGAAAGGAACTGGTCGAGGTCTTGGTACCCTGACAACTCTGGGAAGTCGGACACGTAAACAAAGCGTGGCAGCCACTTGGCTATCAACGCTCTACCTTCCTCCATCTTCTTGTCGTAGCCCGTGATTGCTGTGGCTTGGTCCTCAAATTCGGCAAGTAACTCATCTTGTGCTTCGGAAAGCATGATGCTGACGGCGCCAAGTGTCTTACGTACTGAACCTGCCGCAGACGTGACTGCGTTCGCCCAAGTGTTATCGTCGGTGTGAGCAAGAGCCTTTTCGAGGGCGTCCCACGCATTCGCGCAATTGGTTTTCTGACCGTCGTCGGCGAGCGCGGTCCAAGCAGGTTCGAGAACCGGCTTTAGACGCTTCAGAGTACTTCCAACCTTTTTTGCATCGACCGTGGGGCGTGGGACCTTTATTTGAACCCATAAGTCGGGGGCGTACCCGCGTCCTACCGCGACTTCCTCAAGCTTCGTACCAACCACTTTAGCGAGTTCTGCTTGCTGCTCGGACTTCAGTTTCCACCACGTCCAAACGACATGCGTATTGGGCTTGCACTCCTCAAGGCGACGGCTGCGCGGAAAATCTTTGACCTCATCAAGCTTCTGACGCTTACCTTTGGGGTTGAGCGAGGCGAGTGCCAGCAGAATGTTCGACTTGCCGCTCTCGTTCCGTCCGACCAGCGCGGCGATTTTCCCGATCTCAACAATTCCGCTGTCCTCGACCGACCGGAAATTGGTTACCTGAAATTTGAACAATTGCATTTCCAACCCCCACAGCTTTTGGATGAGGATACCGAGCCGGACGCGCAGCAGAAAGTTTAATAGGGGTCCTATCCCGGTAATTCATTGGTCGCATCAACCTGTGCAGCCCGCGCCGCGGGCGCGCTTAAGGCTCACGCTAAAAGTCCTAGCGACGAGAAAAGAAAGCGAATGCAGAACCTTAGCCAGTCGTCTGTGGCTATCGTCATCATGGCGGGATGCCGCTACCCTCCGTGCAGCAGATAAAATCCCCGGGGCTCGCGATGTCAGCTTATGCAGATGCCGGCTCAGTTGGATCGGTAACCGATCCGGGCCAAAAGTTTCCATACCTCACCATCACGCGCGAAGGCGAAGGTCATACCATCAAGGTGTGGAAGCGCTGCCGGGTCGAAATCTTCGATCCGCTGCTGGCCTCCGAACCCATATCGGAGGATATGAAGCCGCGCCACATCATGCTGCCTTCCGAGGTGCCTCACGAATTGTGGTCGATCTTGAGTGAGGAAGAACGGCTGCTCAGTTCGCTGGTGCAAGCGCGATTGGAGGCGCGACGTTTGAAGCGCATCAACGAGATACTTTATTCCGTGCTGGGGGTTATCGGCTTGCTCGCTGTTATCTGGACTGCCTCCTATTTTGCCTGAGCATCGGGGACTAAGACGCGCGCTCGGCCCATCACCTCGCGTATTTGTTGCTGTAGCACTCGAATTCTGGCCTCGCGCTCCGCTCGATTGAGGCTCGTATCTTTCCGTACTTTGTCCATCTCGCTCCGCAAGTTTTTGATCTGTTGATCGGTCGCACGGAAGACGATTTCCGAGTCGATGTTGATCGTGCCAGCGCGCCGGCCCGGCCTCGCTCCCAATTGCGGAGCAAGCTTCTCGATCACAGTATCGGCCGAACCATCGTCGGTACCTTCGACGCGCGCTCTGATCGCGTTTCGGAGTTGCCGCGCCTTGGCCTGTACTTCTCGGCGCTGTGCATAGAATGTTTCCTGATCGACGACAGGCGAGTTGTCGGAAACGATAAAGCGGCGCACGAACGGCATCCGTTCAACGGGAGTCTCGACACCATCGATATAGTCCCTGATGGCCTGCTGGGAATTGTCGAGGAACTTGCCCAGGCCGCCCACCGCGAAGTTCCAAGCGTACTCCAGGTCGTCAGGGTAGAGATCGATTGTGCCCGGTTCGAACTTGTTGCCGCCAGTCTGGCGATTGAGGAACTGAGCCAGTCCAACAGCATATTGGCGCGCGAGCGCCTTGTGCCGCTCGCTGTGTGGGATGCCCTCCGTCCAGGACATTTCGTCAGGATGGATGGGCCGGTCGATCCAGTTTCGATTCCTCCATAGCTCCGGCACCGGCCGCGCCACGGTAGGCGTGTACATCCGAACCCAGGTCCCCAGATCGAAGAACGATCCGGACGATCCGAGCGGATTAAACGCCGAGGCGACGGTGCCGAGGGCGTTGCCCAATGCCTCGGTGGTGCTGACCTTGCCGAGCGAGCGCATGGCGGCCTGTTCGCCGATCATCCAAAGCGCATTCAGGCCGTAGCCGAGCGGAATCTTGATCGCCGTTTCGGCGCCTGGCCAGTAGATGATGAGATTGCGCTCACGTTCCCAATATGGCCGCTTCTCATAGCCGCGCTTCTTACTCTCCTTGTCCTCGGGGGACATGGCCATATTCCAATACGTCATCAGCATGCCGGCGATGATGATGGCAATGGCCGTGCGCCGCGCAACCTTCGACCGCCGCAGCGTCCGCAGAAGCCGCACGTTGCCCTGAATGTTGGCGTTCGCGAAGGCGTACAGCACATTGATGTGCCCGCCGTATTTACCTCGGCGGTTGAAGTCCACGGTAGCGTTGCGCGCCATCCGAGCGGCCTGCTCCCGCGTCATCCCGGACTCCCGCCCCGCGATGTAGACGGCCAAGCGAGTCGTGGTTTCCGTCACATCCGACAGCGCTTCCAGGAACTTCACAAAGCGACCATTGAACGGGCTGAAAAAGGTCAGCGCCTCGCGCGCCACCTTCTTCGGTGTCGACTTGATGCGATGGTTCAACTCCTTTTCGATCTCGGCCTTGATCTGCTCCAGCTCCTTGAGCCCGTAGTGCGAAATTTTTCCGCCGTCCTCCCGCCATTCTTCAAACCAGCGGCGATAAGACGTGCTGTCGCCCTTTTCGGCCACGCCAAGCACAGCGCCGAACAGAGCCCGCCCATTGAGGATGTTGGCGGCGTAACGCTTCAAGAACTGGTCGCGCATCTCCGCATTGACGGTGAAGCCTGCGTCTTGCAGGTCGCGCACGAGATTGGTGAACACGAACTCCGGGTTCTTAGCGGTCTGGAACCGTGCGTATTCCCGGGTCACGCGACCGACGAAGCGGAGGAACGGATTGAGCCGATCGGCACCCAGGTTTTTGAGAGCCTCAAGGAGGCCGGGGTGCTTGATCTCGATGGAGTATGTCTTACCGCCGACCTTGGCCGCGAACACGTTGTGCCAGTCGGGAGATGCCACGACCCAATAGTGCTCAACCAAACCTGTGACGGGGCTGATGCGCCGCCGCTGTTCGGCGAGGCCGACCTTCCAGAACGGACTTGCGTTCGCTTCCGCGAAGCGGAGGAAGGTCTTTGCGACATGGTTCTTTTCAGACCGAACCACCGTCCGCTGCGTCTGGTCGAGAAGATTGGCAAGCACATCGTCAGCACAGTTTGCCCGGCCGAGTGCCCGCCGGCTTTCCGGCCGGCGAACATCGAACCCGCTGCCACCGGTCGGCGAACCGAACTCGTCCTCGGTGCTTTCCTCGAGGCCCTTGAGCGGAACATAAAATCGATAGGCGTTGCTCCAGGTGTCCACGGTGCGCTCGCTCTCCAGACCTTTGCGCACCATCAGGTTCCGATTGTGGCGCACGATGTCGTCCACCAGTGAACCGAGCGCCCGGAAGTCTTCGATCCGAGGTGCGAGGCGCGCCATGATCTCGGCGGCTTCGTCGTCGGTCATGCCGGAGCCCGCATCGTTATGCGGGTCGATCTCGCGAACCTTTGCATTCCGTTCCGGCGCATGCCGGGCGTACAGATAGTCTGCGAGGTCTTGTCGCGAGACTTTACGGGATGCCATTGCATCGTATAGCGGCACCCAGAGTTCTTTGATGGTGTCCTTCATCCGCTCGCCGACCTTGCCAGGGTAGAGTGTGGCGGCGAGATAGGTGTCCAAGCTCTCGGGCACCTCGCGCCCCATCGCTTCGACGGCCTTTTGGAAGCGGGCAAGGTCGATCTGCTGGTCCCACAGTGCTCGAGACCGCGGCAACAGCGCGGCGTCGACGGCGTCTGACAGCCGCTCCTTGAACCTCTTGTCCTGTGCCCAAGCTCCAGAAATGGACTCGGGCGGCGGGATCACGTCGCCGGGGCGAGCGGCACGATGATGGATGCTGGCTTGCTCAGGGATCGTTTCAGCGCCGTCGATGTCCCGCGTACCAATCTCGCCCTCGTAAGCCTCGCGGAACACATCCTCGGTAGTCTGGAAGCCCAGCCCGCGAAGCGCGTTGGTGATACGGCGGAGAATCAGCACGAGCTTCTCGAAGACGCGGCGCACGCCGATTTGGACGCCTGCGACCGGCTGACCGGAGGCTCGAAGCATGGCGTAATGCTCGAACGCGATGGCGCGGACCTCGTGTCCTGCGATGTCGTTAGCCCAGCCAGGTGCCGCACGCTTCCCATCGAGCGTCACGAACTGAACGTGCCGGTTGAGGAATTCTCTCAGCCGCGGCGTCTCCCGATCGAGGACAGAAAATTCTTCCGGCGTGAGAAGCCTATGTTCGATGGCGTGGAACGACTCATGGAAGGCAGTCGGCAGCGGGTTGTCCGGATATGCTGGGTCGTTGAGGGCGAGCTTGATCAAGGCCTCGGCCGGCACATAGACGCCCGCTGCGGTATCGGCGGCCTCGCCGAAGGAACCCCAACCCGCCGTGCCGTTCGGGAGAGGGATGGTGTCGGAGAATGCGACACGGATATGCGGTCCCACCAAGTGGCGCACCGCCAGGGCGAGCTGGGCTTCAATATCCGCGCGGCGAACCTCAGCGGCAGGCGTCAGACCGCCGCCCACCTTGAACATCGCAAAGCCCGAGTTGAGCGCGGCTTCCCGTAGCTCGGGCACGCGCCTGATGCTGGCCTTCGGGCCTTTGTGGCGGCCGTCCTTGCGTCGGCTGGCCTGTGCGTCATGGTTGGCCCGACCGAAGATAGCGTCCATTTCGTCGGCAAGCTCCGCGTCCTCTCGGGCGTTGCGCACCACGGCCTGCTCGAAGGCCTCGGCAGCGGGTAGACCTTCCTCGTCCATGATCTTCACAGCAGTGGCAATGTCGGCCTGATCGACGGCATCAGGCGACATGCCGACCTCGGACAGCGCGCCAGCGATGGCCTGATAGCTGGAGGATCTTTCGGGATCCTCGCCGCGAGCATTTTGGTCAGGCGCTCGCCGGGCCTTGTCATCCGGCGGCGTCCCGTCGATCTCAGCGATGGGCTCGCCAAGGTGAGCGGACGAATACGCCACGTTCGATCCGACCCTGCCGCGGGCCCATACCTCCAGGGGGATCAGGCCGACCTCCGGCTTCGCCTCGATCTTCACATTCCTCGCGGAGGGAGCGACGGTCCACGCGCCGGTCGGCTTGGTGCCGGCAAGGGTGATCGAGCCGTTCTCATGATCGAGGATGGTGAATTTGCCCTTGGGCAGTGGCACGCGCTTGGCGTTTTCGGGCGTGAGGTAGAACGTCCGCTCGCTACGATCATGCTCGCGGGTTTCATCACGGCGGGTCGTGGTCGCGTCCCGATGCACCCGATAGGTCGAGTCATTTGAGGTGCGGAAACCACCGCGAGGCGGACGCACATTCAACCGCCGAGCCGCCGTCTGTTCGCTGTCGTCGGCGGATTGGTCGGCGCGGGCGGCATCGGCCTCCTGCTCCACCGTAGCGCGGACGAAATAGCCGCGCTCATCGGTCGGCAGGTGCCGAACAGCATCGCGGTCGCGGACCCAGGCTTCCTCGGTTTGGCTGGCTTTGCTCAGCATTTCCTCGCCGGTAAGACCGTCCGAGCGCATCTTGTCGAAGGGTCGCTTCGCTTCGGTGGCTGGATCGACGTCGTAAGATGCCTTCGCATAAGGCTTGGTCGTGTTGCCGTCGCGGAGCCAACCCTTCAATTCGTCCAAGGAGACAGGGCTAATGTTCTGCCGGCGCGCCGGACCGTTGCCGTCCGAGAACGCCGCATCATAGGCGCGCTCAGCCGATACTTGGTCGGCGAAGCCGAGCATCACCTTGGCTTCATCGTAACGGCCGGAGTGCGGGTCGATCTGATCGATGATGAAGACGTGGGACGAGTCGGCCTGATCACCGAGATAGACGTCAACCTGATCGCCATCCTTGCCGATGGTGCGCTTGATGTAGCCGTAGGCAACGGGGAGGGCGGCCTTCCATTCGCTGCCGTCCGGCTTCTTGCCGGTGCGGATCGAACCGGCGGGGTTCTCGATCGCGATGTCGAGACCCTTGAACTTGAGGTGGCCCTTCTTGTAGTTGCCTGCCGCCTTCTGTGCGTCGGTCGGCTCCGTGTTCACCTGCGAGGAGATGCGTTCGATGTCGATCGGATCGTTGACCTTGGCGGGGCTCGTCTTGGTGCCGGCGCCGGTCGCGACCGTGCCCTGACCGGAGAAGTCCGGCTTCTCGGTCTGCGGTTTGCCGCTGAACATCTCGGAGAGAGCGCCCATCGTCTGACCGGTTTCGGACTGCTCCGCAACAACCTTCGCCGCGCGCTCGCCCAGCGCTTGCTCGACGGGCTTCTCCTCAACGGTGCGGCCTGGCTCCTGCATCTGCACCGCAATGGCCGGGGCTTCCCCGGCCGTCACCGCGCTTTCCTGGGTGACGTTGCCGTTTTCGTCGGTCTGCTGGACGACGCTTGCGGCAGCGGCAGGCTTGCCGTGGCCGGAGCCGGTGAGGGCGCCGATGATCTGTTGCAGATCGACGTTGCCCGTCCGCAGCTTGCGCGCCTCCCGCGCCACGGCCTTGTCCTTGGCAATCAGGATGCCTCCCTGATCGTCGAAGTCCTCCATTGCCACGCCCGCCTTGGTGGCTTCGTCGAGACTGCCAATTGAGCGAAGGTGCTCGACCGTGGCCGGCGGCAGCCACACCGCGGCGCGCCCGCTGTTTTCGTCTTGGAGGTCGCGGACCTGTGCCGCGATGTCGGATGCAGGTTCGGCGGTTGGCTGATCGGGCATCTCGGGTGTGGGTTCGACGCCCTGCTTGGCGGCTTCGCCCAACTCGGCGTCGATTTCCGAGCGACTCATGTCGCTGATCATTTCGTCGGTAAAGCCACGCTTCCGCAGAACCCGTTGCTCGATCCCCGTGAGCACGGCGGGCACCTCGGTTCCTTCATCGGGGTGTACCGAAGATTCGGTCGGCCGCACTGCTGGTGCCGTGGTGCTGCCCCTCGGGGCGACCGGAGCCGGCGCGTTCAACGTCCGGGGATCGACGGGTGTTTCAGCCGGTCGGATCGACTCGATCGAGCGCCCCGCAGCTTGCGGCTGGACTGGCACATCAGGGCGGACCGGCGGGTTATCGTTCCCCGGGATGGTTTGCGGCTGCTTCCCCTGCATGGCGGAGAAGCCGCCAGATGTAGTGCCACCAACGATGGCACCGATGGCCACCGAACGGGGCACGTCTTCGAACATGTCTTGATCGGGCTTGTAGATGCCCTTAGCGATGGCGTTCTGGATGAGCTGCTGGAGCCCTTCCTGCCCACCCTCTGCGACGGCGCCGCCGACCGCGGCCAGGCCAACGCGTTTCACGAAGCCCAGCGCTTTGCCGGTCGAACCGAGCATCGGCAGCAGCGCATCCACAATGTCCGTTGCGCCAGCGATGGTGCCGAAGCGAGCCGCCTGAGCGATCTGCTCCGGCGTGGCCTTGTTGTGCACCGCCTTGTCCGTCGCCTCGCCCATGCCGCTGGTGACAAACATGCCGCCCGCGAGACTGGGGCCGATGCCGGGGATCATGTAAGTCGCGATGCCGGCCGCGACCGAACCGAAACCGCTGCCGATGTCGCGGGTCCAACTCTGGCCGGGCTCGAAGCCGGGCCGCGGTGCGAGCACGCTCTTGCCAATATCCTCGACGGCTTGGCCGGCTTGGTAGATCGGATCGTTAGTGATCGGCTGCGGCGGGCCCTGCGGACTGGCAAGGTACTGATCGAAGGCCGCGTCTTCGCCACGCATAGCAAGCTCGAGAGGCGACTGACCCGGTGGGAACGAGGGACGGTCGGCGCGGCTGCCTGCTAGACCCTTCAAGGATGAAGCCAGCAGGTTCTTGGCGCCAGCGACAACCCCCTTACCGAACTCGACCGGGTAGTCGGAGAGCGATGCATCGGCACGAGTGGCCGGCGGAGCTTCGTCGGGACGAGGCCTGGGTAACGGAACATCCCCCGGCGCTCGTGCGCGAGTGCCGAAGGCTGAAAGGTCGAGCTTTGAACCGCTGTCGGGGGGCGTGTCCCTAGGAGCAACGTAGCGGTCCCAGCGGTCGCCTGCCGGGTGATCCATTCCGAGATGTCTGTTCCGGTAGTAAAAGCCCGGAGCTTCTGTGCGGGGCACCGGTCGAGTAGCCTTCGTTCCATACGCAGAGAAGTCAGGCAGCGGTGTCGCGCGCCGCTGACTGCTGATTTCAAGGCTGTCGTCGTCCAGGGACCGCGCTGCCGCCTCAGTTTCGTCGATCTGGTTGAAGTCGGGGAGCATCATGGCTGCTCCCCGTTGTTCTTGATGTAGACCTCGCCGTCCGCCGGGTTGATGTAGTACTGACCCGTTTTGATCTTCGCGAAATCGTCCATGTTGGCGGGGGTGTGCGGGTCATCAAAGGTGAGCCCCATGGCACCGGCCTTATGGTCGCCCATCACCTTGTCCGACGACGAAAGCTCTTTGCCATTGTCGTCGAAGCCGTACTTCTGGAGGGTGTTGCGTTTGAACTGATCCTTGAGGGCTCGAGCTTGTGAGCGTTGCGCCTCGGGATCCTGTCCGGAACCTGCCAGCTTCGCGGCTCTGTCCACCTGTTCGTTGAAGTCCATAATAAGCTTCTGAGCATCCTTCCAACGCTCGCCAGCGGGCTTGTTCCATGCGGTGGACGGGCGATCCTCGCTCACAGCCTTGGTGCGCGCGCCATACAACGTGCGCTGAGCAGCGCCGGTCTTCTCGCTGTTGGAAACCCGGCGCTCGTCCAGCGCCAGTTTCCGGGCGTCCTGGCCGCGCTTGTACTCGGTCTCATCGGCCTTGATCGAGGAGGCCTCGTCATCTCGCTCGGATTTGAGACCGCCAGCCAGCGCGCGTCCGAACCCGCGGGAGAATGCGCCGCCCTTGAACCGGCGATCACCATCGGAAAGACCGCCGGCGAGCGAACTCCTGAATCCCTTGCCGCCGAGGATGTCGAGAAGCCCCTCCTCCTCCGCGCCTTCCGCCCTCGGCGCAGCCTTGGCCATGGCGCCGCCACCGCCACCGCTCAGCAGTCGCAGCAGGTCGGCAGGTGCCATGCCCGCCTTCGGAGCGGCTTGCGGAGGCAACAGATCCCGCATCGTCGGACCGGGTCGGGCCGGGCCCGGAGCGCCACCGGGCTTCGGCAAGGCACCGCCACTCAGAATCGCCTCGATGCCCGGTGACGGCGGGGCCATCGGCGCACCGGAGGCTGGGGTACCGACAGGTCCGGCAAGCGGACGCACCGGCATCGGCGCACCAGCGAACCGATCATTGAATGAGGCGGGTCGCCCCGGCGGACCGAACAGCTCCGCCATGAATTCGTCCATCATGATGGTTTTCTCCCTCTTGGTGGTCTGCGTGCTGTTGGGTCAAATCCGATCACTGTCGGCAGGAAAAAAGAGGTGCCATCACCAGTCGTAAGCAGGGTTGATCGTGCCGTAGGGTGTGAACGGATTGGAGCCATAGGCGGCGCTGGACGGGTTGCCATAGCCAAACAAGCTGCTGCCAAACATGGCTGGGATTGCAGCGAGGCTGGCGCCACCCGTGAATGGGGCGGCGGCGGCACCGAACAGCGAACCGGCCAGCGAACCGATCATGTTCCAGCCGGAATTGTCGGGCTCGGAAACCGTGCTGGTGCCGATCGTGGTCTTGTCGTAGGGCGTAAGCCCCAGAATCTTGCTCAGGAATGAAAGCTGTTCGCGCGTCCAGCCGCCGTTGGCCCGCTCGTGCTCGGCCACGTCCGCATCGATCTTGTCCTGTTCGACCTTGCGCTCCAGAGCCCCCGTCGAACCGAGCGAACTGGCGAGACCGAGCGCGCGCGACAGTTCGTACTTGTCGAGGTTGGTGAGGTCGATTGCCGAGGTGCGGGCGCGCTCCAGTTGCGACTTGTCGGCTCCCTCCTGCAACTGCTGGGTTTGCAGGTAGCGGGCGAGGTCGCTGGTCCGCAGGCCCATGGCGGAGTTGAAGGAATCGCTGAACGCCTTGCCGGTGGTGTCGCCGGACAAGATCGCCTCGTTGCGGCGCTGTTCGGATTCGACGACACCATGGCGCGCATCGCCATAGGCTCCGGCCTGCGTGGCGTTCGAGTTGATGTCGAGCCGTGCGGCCTGCCCTTGCCGGGAGATTTCACGCAGCATCGGGTTGAGCACGTTCATGAGATACGGATTCATGTACGAGCTGATCGAGCCAAGCGGACCGTTCTCGTCGACCACCGTGTTGAAATCGTACTGGAAGCCGGGTGCGCTGCCATAGTTCTGGAAAGCCGAAGCGGCATCGCCATGATACTGGTTCGAGCGCGGCACCCCGCCGATCAAATCGATCGCTGCCTGCTCGTTGCCCGACAGCCCTGCGACCCGGTCACCGGTATAGGGCTTGTAACCGCCGCTCAGGAGTTCGCGCGCAAGCTCGTAGTTCTCGCGGCCGGCCTGGTTCACCCAATCCGGCAGCTTGGTGGTCTGCGTGCTGTTGGTCTCCTTGACCGTCTCCATGTCACCAAAGCAACCCATGGCTATTTCTCCTCTTGGTGGGCCAGATCCATAATCACTGTGGCAGGCGCGGATGGCTGCTGTTCGATCCGCGAAGAGCCGCAAGGGCTTCCTCCTCTGCGGTGAAATCCGACATCGACGCGATGCGCTCTGGGTTGGTTTCGTTGCCTGCCCCGGTGCGCGGTACATATCCCGGGGTATTCGCTGCGAGCTTCTTGGCTTGGGCGTCGGTCAGCCGAGCTTCGGCATGCAGCTTGTCGCCCTCGGAGAACGAGCGGTGTGCGACAGCCACCATCGCGCGGGCGGTGACGACCCTCTCCATCGTCGAGGACAGCGCGACGATGGCGCTGACCGCTACACGCAGCGCCTTTCCGTCGCCCTTGAACAGGTCTTCAACAAGCCGAGGAGCGGCGGCGCCGAGCGCGTCCGCGAAGATACCTACGGCGTCTTCGACGCGATCGAGGCCTTTGCCCTTCGCCACCTGCCACAGCCGTTCGGGCAATGCCTTCCTCGCCCATTCCGGGATGTCGGACACGTCGGCGCACGTCGCGCCGGTCGTCTCCGCCGGCACCGGGATGAGGGTCGCCACCTCGCCCGCGATCTGCCGCCACTGCTTCGCCCAGCGCGAGACGGTCGCCTTCGAGATGTTGAAGCCCTCGCGGCGCAGCTCGTTGAGCACGCGCACGGCTGTTCGCTCCGATTCCGGCAACAGGAACCAGAGGTCTTGTCCTCGCTCGAATGCCTGGGCTTTCCGCTTGATGGACATCGCTACCCACCGCGTTCGAGTGAGACAGTTGAGCCCGCGCGCGGGGGGCAAGCTGAATTGATCGATTCCCCCCTTCTTTGGGTCATGTGCGCGGTGCACGTTCTCCTGGTGTTGCAGACGGTGGTGTTGCTCGCCGCCCATTCCAGGAGGAACCGAACGGAGCAGGAACAGAGGAAGTGCGACCGCGAGAGCGCGCTCATGCCGCCTCCTTTGCCCTGATCGGCTTGTCGATGGCGGGATCGAACCCGTGCTTGCGGAGGATGTCGGCAGGGACAGAGCAACCGGCCATGCCGGGCTCGGAGCCGGCGGCCCATCGGGGCCAGTTGCCGGACGCCTTGTAGTCGTTGATCGCCGCGTCCCAATTGGTCTCGGCGAGCGCAGCTGGCGTCGGTGCCTTGTAGTCGTGCGCCTCCCGGATCGCGTTGTCGAAGTAGTTGAGGCTGGAAATCGACGGCTTTCGCGCAATCACGGTCGCCACCGTCGCCAAGATGATGTTCGGGTCGTAGCCTTGGCTGAGCCACAGATCGACGCGGGAAGTATCAGGGACGGCGGGTGAGTTGGCGCGCTCGAAGGCCTGCACGATTGCCTTGCGAAGCTCGATAGCGCGCGCGGCGGCATACTCAGACTTAGATGCTTGCTCAGAGGTGAAGTGTAAGGTGTGAAGTGTAGGTGCTTTTGCAGGTGCAATTGCATCTGCATTTGCAGGCGCTCCACGGTGCCGTTTCTCGGCCGCGGTACGACGCTTGTTCGAGATGTCGGCGACCTTGGCCAGTTCCTCCTCGATACGCTCGTGCTTCCAGCCGGGCTGGAAGAATGCGGCCAGGCCGGACTTCGCCTTCCGCCACTGCGGATCGGTCATCTTGGCAATGCGGGCAAGCTGCTTGTCGTCGTCCGGCAGCCTGCCGTTCTGCCAGTAGTCCATGATGAGGTGCAGGTAGGCACCGCTTTCCAGCGCGCCGAGGTGCGTCGTCTTCTTGAGGTAGTCCGCGATGTAGAGCGGCATCCAGGGGCGCTTGCTCATGGACGCACCCCCAGGTCACGGACGGCGCTCGCGCCGGGATGGCAGTACACCGTGACGGTGCCGGTCGGCCCCATGCGCTGCTTGGCGCAGATGATCTCCAACACGTTCTGCACGTCGGCGGCGCGCGCCGGGTCGCCCTTGGGGTCGTTGGCGAGGTAGTAGGCTTCGCGGAACAGGAACAGCACCACGTCGGCGTCCTGCTCAATCTCACCGGAGTCGCGGAGGTGAGCCAGCTCCGGCCGGCGGTCGGCGGTCTTCTCAGTCTCGCGGTTCAACTGGCACAGCAGGATCACTGCGATACCGAGGTCCTTGGCGAGCGCCTTCAAGCCGGCAGTGATTTCGCCGACCTCAAGGTTGCGCTGGCCCCGGTAACGCTCCGTGGCTCGGATGAACTTGAGATAGTCGAGCACCAAGAATTTGAGCTTCTGCCCCGCCCGCTCGAAGCGGCTCTTCATCGTGAAGGTGCGCGCCCTGATCTCCCCGACCGTGAGGCTGGAGCTATCGTCCAGCATCAGCGGCAGGTTGCGAAACGCGCGTCCGGCGTCGATCACCCGCTCGGCGCCGGGGATGGGAAGCCGGCCGGCGAGCACCTGATTGGCGTTGACCGGACCGCCGCCCGCGTCGAAGGACTCGTCCGCGACGAAGCGGGCGCCGATCTGGTCGGAGGGCATCTCCAGCGAAAAGAACCCGCCTGCATGGCCGGCCTTGGCCATCTGTCGGGCCAAGGACACGGCCACGGTGGTCTTACCCATGCCGGGGCGGCCGGCGACGATGATCAACTCGCCGGGCTTGAAGCCGCCGCCGAGCTTGCGGTCGAGGTCCGTCAGGCCGGTCGTCATCGACAGGTCCACCGCCTCGCCGGTCATGATCCGGTTCATGCGGTCGAGGACGGCGTTGGTCGCCTCGCCGACCATCCGACCGACCACGGGCCGGCCCTCGATCACGGCCTGGGTCTGGTCCAGGTCCATGATCAGGTCGCAGATGAGTTTCTTGGGATCCGCGCCGGGCTGGAGTGCGGCGTGCTTGGCGTCCTCGCCACGGGCTGCGACCTGCCGCAGAGCCCACATTTCGCGGACGTGCTTCGCACCCTCGACCACGTAGGCCGGGGGATAGTGCGTGTCGGCGGCGCACCGCGCGAGATACTGAGCGAGGTTCACGCCGTCCGCGACGTCCGGTTTGCCGAGCTTCGCCACCAGCGTGATGGGGTTCACCGGGCGCCCGGTGCCGGCCAGGTCGGTCATCGTCGCCCAAAGGTTTTGGTGGAGGCCTTCGTTGAAGTGCTCGGCCGACACGACGGCGGTGGCGCGGGCCATCGCCGTCGCGTCCATCATGCACGCGCCGATCAGCGCGGCTTCGACCTCGACCGCGGAGCGATCGAGGTGCTGATACTCGGTGGGATCGGGCCGGGCGTTCATGCGGCTTGGCCCTGCTGGTTGCCGCCCGCAACCACGACGACCGACGCGCCGATGATGTAGCGGCCGTGGCGGCCCGCGAACGAGCCGCCGTGCTTCTCCGGCACGGTCGTGATCGGCACGCCCTCCCGGCGCAGCCGGTAGATGTAGTGCGACCACCGCGGCGCCGGCCGCTCAAGCGGCGTCACGCCACGGGCGCCGGCACAGATCAACTCCGCGAGAGCCCAAGCGAAGCGGCCCGAAAAGTGCTTCGCAGCACCGTTCGGGCCGACCTTGATGGTGATGGAGGTCACCTCAGCCATGGCGCGCCTCCCAGTGCAGCGCAATGCCGGCAAGCTCGGCGACGACGGCGGCAACACGCGGCGGCAACCGATGGCGCCGTGCGAACCGCAGCAGCATGACATCGACGTTGGTGGGAAACGGCTTGCGGCTCAGGACCGCATCGGATATCTGGTTCATGTCATTTACTCGCTGTTGATGCCCCTGCCAGGGCGTTGACGTTGGAATGCGAAACCCCCGGTCGCTTGCGCGGCCGGGGGCTCATCTTTTTAGGCGGCCTTCGCGGCCGATTCGCTCGTGCTGGAAACCGTCCTCGAACGAACCCAGGTGGCGAGGTCGTCGGCCGCATAGACGACCCGACGACCAATTTTTGCGTATTTCGGGCCTGTACCCTCGCAGCGCCAGCGCGCGAGAGTCTGCACGGCAATGCCGCCGAGCAAGCGACCGGCCACCTCGGGCGGCAGATACTTCGCCTTCAGCTCATCAAACGTGTTCGGGGTATTCTGATCCATTTTTTCTGCCTCCAGAGCGCTTGGCTGCGACGGAAGCAAATTGAATGGAATGTCAGCGTAGGGAGTAGGGACAGATTTACCGCGACTTTTGCCGTTTTATTGTCCCCGGGACGGCCTGCGAAAGCGTTTGCCGAGACCGACTTGCGCTTCGTCCATAGCGTCTTTCTTGAGCGGGAAGTACTGCAATCGGGCCTTCCGGCGTGCGCGCTGGATGCGCTTTTGGCGTGCTTCGCCGTCTGCATCCCTCCAACCGGGTGGCAAATATTTCTGTTGCAACAGAGAAAGAAGCCGGCCCACGAACACCGAAAATGGCGATTCAAGAAAACCTTCACTGCCGGACTGGTGCTTTGCAGCACCAGCGTTTGAGATGCCGAAGGGCAAATCGGCTGATCGAGCCCAAGTCGTAAGCTCTATGATCAGTCGCTCGAATGGTTCCAGAGGGCAACCAGGATACGGCTTTGTCCCTCGCTTAGGACGACGGCTCCTAGCAATTTCGTCCTCGATCCAGTCAATCTCCTCTTGGGAGAGCAGGAGATCTGGTGCGCTTTTCCGACATGCCAGCCGCAGATCGGACAACAAACCAGAAATAAGCGAGACCTTCACCAAACTGTCGGGAATTGCGCTCGCCGCGCCTCGACGTGAAAAAACGCGGTGCTTAAGCCCAGCATTGAGCACGGCAACCGTTGGGCTTCCGATCTCGTTGAGCTTGGAAATCACCGCGGATGTGGCGCGTTCCACGTCCGCCATTGCCTTTCTGAGAGGAGCGGAGTTGGTAGCTTCATCGATTCTGGTGCAATAGCGCTCCACAAGACAGCGGAGCTGCTGACGTGCACTATTCTCAATCGGCTTGCGAAGTGCGGCTTCCAATCTCGTGAAGCCATCAGCGGTCGGATTGAACATCTGCCGGGCCTCTTTGATGCTACGAGCGGGAGTGCTTTCCCTGCGCTCGACGGAGACCTATGTCGGCAAGTTTTCGGATAGCTTCCGGCCGGGAGGGCGTATCGGGCTCCGCGCCGCGCCACTTGTCGATCCGCTCCAGGAACCCGTCATGACAGCGCACGCCGATCAGCGTGCCGGTACCCGTCGTCTTAGGCCGGCCGCCTTTGTTCTTCGCTTTGCGATTTGCCTTCGTCATGTGTTTGTGTTATCAAAAACCTGCTTGCAACGCAATATGCAAGCGGGCCGGCCGCGTGTTGGAAGCACGACGGCCGACCCTGACCCCAGACACGGAGCAAGCCATGTCCGAAGCTATCGGAAAATTTATCATATCTCTGCGCCGGCTGAACCCGGCACGCTGTCTCCGCGTCATCCCCGCGCGCGTCCCGATGGTCGGGAGCGGAAATGACAAGGAGACTTCAATGACCCGTCACGAAGTAATTAGCGATGTTGTCGCCAAAGTCGGCGCCTCTTTCGCTCTCAGCCCCCCAGACTCAACGAATTTCCAGGAGGTAGAGGCCCCTTACGATCCGATTTTTGCGCTGATCGCCTCCGCTGCTGCCGATGCCGACGCCTTGAATGCGGCGGCCAAAGACATCACCGATCAAGATCCGCTTTGGGAGCGGCAGAGCAAGTCCGAGAACTTGGTCTGGGATACGAAACCGGTCACCATTGCTGGCGCCTACGCGAAGATCGAATGGGCACGCAGCTACGGGAGGAATCTCGCAGAATGTCCTTCGCCCGACGCCTTCAATCGCGTCTGGCAAAACCTTCTACCAACCATCCGCCGTCGCACTGCGCTCTCGGCCTCTGCCGCTCACGACCCGGTCTTTGCAGCGATCGAACGTTTCCGACGAGCAGACGGGGCGTTTCGCGCGCGTGCGGACTATGAGGATGAATTGCAAGGCGCCGGCAAAGAACTTCAGCCGGCATCTGGAGATTATCGTACACAGGAAATGGTAGCTATCGTCGAAGAAACCGTTGGGGCTCGCCGGGCCCTAGCGAACGCCGTGCCGACTACGCCACAAGGGCTGGCGGCGCTAATAGCTCTCGTGCATGAACAATCGCTGGAGTTGGACGAGTTCTTGTTCGAGGAAAGGCTTGGCGACGAACTCGACGAACAGATGAGCTTTATCACCTCACTCAATGCCGCCGTGCGCGGAATGGCGGATTACGAACCTTCCGCTGCGGCTGATGCGGAATTGATCGCGTTGGGCAACGAACACGATCAGTATGTGGCTCGATTTCGAGCCTCCGTATCGGCTTGGGAGCCGCTGTTCGAGGAACACAAAAGGTGCCTACAAGAATGGCGCTCGAAACATCCCAGCTATTCGAGCAAGGCTTTTGGAAAAGCCTATAGCGTAATCATGAGGAAGCTCGAAAAGCGGGCGCCACTTCCTCATCCTGATGACATCCTCGATGCTCGTTCCGACGAGCTGTCTCATATAATTATGAATATGCCCGCAACCACAATCGCTGGACTTGCGGTCAAAGCGAGGCTAGCGGCTTTCTCCGCTCCCAATCTCTGGAAAGCATCGGACGCCAATGCTGACTGGGATGATCTGTGTATACGCAAGCTGATCGACTCGGTGCTGACCGCCGCTGGCAACGCCGACAGCCGGGCCTAGAACACCGCTGACTGAAAACAGGCCGCCACGGAACATGGCGGCCTGTTTAGTTCTTGGTCATTGTCGGGAATCGCTGATTTGTGGGACTCCCACAAGCCAAAGACTCAGCGCATAACACCTATATGTTGATCTTCATCGACGAATCCGGAGACCCCGGATTTAAAGTCAACAAGGGCTCCACGGCTGCGTTCACCGCAGCCCTTGTGGCGTTCAAAGCTCGAGATCAGGCGCGCCGCACACAGGAGGCGATTGAGGCTACCGCTGCACGGCTACGCATTTCGCCCGAGTTCAAATTCAGCAAGTGCCGTGCCGAGGTGCGGGATGCCTTTTTCGCTGCGGTTCTGCCCTTCGATTTTTGTGTCAGGGCCATCGTGGTGCAGAAGGCAAAAATTTACAGCCCTCATTTGCGCACGAACAAGGAGCGATTCTACTCCTTCTTCGTTAAGTCCATGCTGAAGTTTGACAACGGGCTTCTGCAATCGGCGCGGATCGTGATCGACGGATCGGGCGACCGCGAGTTCAAGCGGGAGCTGAACACTTACTTTCGCAGGCACCTTGGCGAAGGAAAGGTCAAGAGCGTGACGTTCTCCGATTCCCGATCGGATCGGCTGGTACAATTGGCCGACATGTGCGTCGGTGCCATTGCCCGCTCCTATAAAGAGGATCGAACAGACGCACACCGCTGGCGCGATATGTTGAAGCCGAAAATCGAAGATGTCTGGGATTTCAAGTAAGGGCGCGCCCTGCCAGCCTATCCAAAGGAACCCTCTGGAACGCACGCCATCCGGCGACAGTTCGGACTGGGCAGGGCGACTTTTCGAACAAGAAAATGGGGGTTTTCCCCAAGCTTGTCAAATTCACCTAATCTTAACATTTGGTCATCGAGCGGGTTCCATCCTGACCCTATAGAACGGCCTTCAGGGGCCCTCCAGCGGTCGATGATTCGCCAAAATCGTTCAGACCCTTCCCGAGCCCCCTCGGACGAGGTGCCTCCCATGTGCCAGTAGAAGGCCGATAGAAGGCCAAGATTTATTTGTTCATAGCCGCTACCGAGGGGCGATATGCGGCTTCCCGTCCGATCCAGGGCTGTGCGCCTAATCTTCGTCATGCCCGCCGTCGTTTCCTCAACGCCACAATATTGGACTGGCCTGCCATCGCTCGTGCGATGTAGTTGGACACTCGATTCGCAGCGGCGACCAGCACTGGATCGACCTTGAAGATGTACCCGGCGGTTACGCCTTGCCCAGCGTGGCCAAGGAGACAGCCGATCGTCGGCACACTGAGACCGACATCCTCACCGGCACCGCTGAATGCGTGCCGCAGCTTGTGCGGCGTCAGACCGGGGATTCGATCTCCGACAATGCGCTTGAACGCCTTGGGAAACCCACGATAGGGCTTCGTCGTGTCGTTGGGAGACGGGAACACGTAATCCGAGTTGGTCTTGTTCATCGCTGCTCGGAGAATTTCAAAGGCGGCGTTGCCAGTCGGCCGCGTGCTTTCGTCTGTCTTGCTGTCGCCAAGCCGGAGCGCACTACCTCGTGCATCAACCTCGGCCCGCCGGATACTCTCGACCTCGCCGCGGCGACAACCAGTAAGCGCCAGCGCCCTGATGGAAAGAATTGCTTGCCACGGCTCGTTCTTCTCCTGCGCCTTGGTGAGGCATTCTCCAGGATACGGTATCCCGCCTCGTCTAGCCGAAACTTCCGCTTGTTGTCGGCCGGCCTGACAACACCCACGCAGGGATTGTCTGGGCGGTAACCCTGGCTGACGGCATAGCTAAAAATCCCGCCCAGCAAACCGAGCGTACGTGCGCCAGTTCCACGACCACCCTTTACTACCGCGCGACCGCGCTTCCCCGTCTTGACGTTCGCCTTGGTCTTGCCGCTGATCACATCAGCCAAAAACTTTGTGATGTCCGCCTTGGTGATCTCCTTGACGCTGCGCCGGCCAAGCAGCGGAATGATGTGGCGCTCGATCCTGCCTTTGTCGGTGTAGATCGTACTTTTCTTCTTCGTCTTGCCGCGGCGAGTGACCAGCTTCCCGTCCTCGGCCTTTTCAAGATACTCCTTGCAGAGGTCCGACATCGGCATCGCGCCGCGCTCGGCCGCCTTCGCCTCGACAGGATCACCGCCTGCCGCCACGCTGCCCAGCGCAATTTTTGCGGCCGTGCGGGCCTGCTCAGGAGTGATGACACCGAACTTGCCCAAGGTGAGACGGCGGGATCGGCCATGCCGATTGCGGTACTGCACCAGGAAGCTCTTGGCGCCGGTCGCCTTCACCCTCAAGCCGAAGCCCGGGAGGTCGTCGTCCCAAAAAACGTGTTCGCGGCTCGCGTCGATCTTGATGGCGTCGATCGACCGTTTTGTGAGTTTCATGTTCGCTCCTCGGGTAAGCGCCGGGTAAGCAGCACGCGGGAAGCTAGCGACATGTCAGAGAAACCCGAGACATCGAAAATAGTCAAGAAACACCAGGGAAATCGACTTCCGGGAACGTCAGGGTATAATGAGGTAACCGGAGAAAAGGGCGATCCCCTGCCCTCCGAAGGCAAAGGTCACACGTTCGAATCGTGTCGGGTGCGCCAGTCTTCCTCCCGATTGCAAATTTCGACGCGACGATCGCGTTCGATGACTGCGAAGATACCCGAAAGCCCGACAGCGAAAGCCCGGCAACGAAAGCGGAAGCCGTCGCCGGCTGAGAGCACCCGACGTGCCGTTGCTGCAGGAACTGAATGGATTCCTTGCAGCGGTTATCGGAGCCCCGCATCGGGATGGCTGCCTGGGGATGGCCGCTTGTGGTGGACAGCTTCCGTCGCCCCGGC
>CAZGSW010000050.1:0-22753 GCA_964528635.1 uncultured Rhodoplanes sp.
GTGACGCCGAACGGTTCGCGCTGGAAACCACCGGCGGACTGCTGGCCGGCTCCGATCTTCTGCATTCCAACGTGCGGAAGCCGACCCCGACGCCATTCACGCAGCCGAAGCGGCGGCGGGTTGAGCAGAAGGAAGAAGCGCCGAAGGGGTGAGGCGTCTGGGAAGGTGGCCCCCGTCATTCCGGGACGCCGCGAAGCGGCGGGCCCGGAATCCAGGAGCGCCACGAAAACAGCTCGTCGCCCTGGATTCCGGGTTCCGGCCTTCGGCCGGCCCCGGAATGACGGCGAGAGAAACCTACTTGCTTCCCATCTTGATGCCCAGCTCGCGCACCGCGCGGCCATAGATGTCCTTCTGCTTTTGCAGGAAGGCGCGTACGTCCCTGGCGTCGCTCTGTTCCACGCCTTGCCGTGCCAGCGCCTCGCGGGTCTTGGGATCGTCCAGCGCCGCGGCGGTTTCCTTGCGCAGCACCGCGAGGATGTCGGCCGGCGTGCCCTTCGGTGCCAGCAGCACGGTCCAGCTCACCAGATCGAACTCAGGCACGCCGCCTTCCTTGAAGGTCGGCACGTTGGGCAGCGCGCTGGAGCGCCTGTCGCCGGTCACCGCGATCGCCTTCACGCCGCCGGAGTCGATGGCGGACTTTCCGGCCGCGACGCCGCCGTAGAACATGTTGATATGGCCGCCGACCACGTCGTTGATGCCCTGCGCGCCGCCGCGATAGGGCACGTGCTGCACGTTGAGGCCGCGCAGCTTGTTCATCCAGGCACCCATCACATGCGGCGGGCTGCCATGCCCGCCGCCGAACGTGAACTTGCCGGGATTGGCTCTCACCTCGTCGATGAACTCCTTGAGCGTGTTGGCCTTGATGTTCTTCGAGACCATCAGCACCACCGGGACGAGGCCGGTGACCGCGATCGGCTCGAAGTCGTCGACGATCGAGTAGTTGTGCGTCGAGGAGATCTGCGGCACCACCACCGCTTCGGCGGTGTAGCTGTTGAGCAGCGTGTAGCCGTCCGGCGCGGCGCGCATCGCCGCGATCAGGCCGGTGGTGCCGCTGGCGCCGGGCTTGTTGATGATGACGACGTTCTGGCCGAGCCGCTCCTGCAGCTTCTGCGCAACGACACGGCCGACGATGTCGGTCGAGCCGCCGGGGCCGTACGGGATGACCAGTTCGACGTTGCGGGTGGGGTACTTGGACTGGGCGAGTGCCGACGTGACGGCGAATGCGGCAATCGTCGCGCCCAGAGCCAGGGCTCTTGCAGACATCGTCTCCTCCCTTGTTCCGCCTCATCCTGAGGAGCGGCCGGAGGCCGCGTCTCGAAGGATGGGGCGGCCACATGGTTCGAGACGCACGCTTCGCGTGCTCCTCACCATGAGGCCGGTTAGGTCCGCCGCGTCTTCAAGGACGCGTTTCGGACAACTAAAGCATGATCCCGAAAGGTGAGAACCGGCTTTCGGAAACGATCATGCTCAAACAAGAGCTAAAGCGGGATGACGATTCAAGGACAGGTCATCCCGCTTTAGGATCCGGGTCGGGGAATTTTCAGGCCTGAGGCGAGCGGTTCTCACAAGAGAGGCCACGAAGTCGAATAGGCGCGTTGGGGAGATGGCGTGAGAAAAGAAATGCGCTTCGTCTTCGTAGTGTTGACCGGTTTCGCGTTTGCACTGTTCAATCCCGGTGCGTTCGCACAGACCCGTTCGGTCGATCAGGCGCCGCGGTTTGCGCTGGTGATTGGCAACGCGAACTATCCCGACAACGAGGCTCCGCTGAAGGATACGATCAGCGACGCCCGCCGGATCGCCGAGGAGCTGCGCCGGGATGCGGTCGGGTTCGACGTGGAGGTCGGCGAAAATCTGACCAAGGACGCGATGCACCGCGCGTTCGACCGGTTCTACGCCAAGATCAAGCCAGGTTCGGTGGCGTTGGTGTTCTTCAGCGGCTTCGCCATCCAGTCCAACCGGCAGAGCTACATCGTCCCGGTCGATGGCCAGATCTGGACCGAGGCCGACGTTCGCCGCGACGGCATTGCCGTCGACTCGATTCTCAATCGCATGAACTCCAGCGGCGCGAGCGTGAAGATCGCGATCCTCGACGCGTCGCGGCGCAATCCGTTCGAGCGGCGCTTCCGCCAGGTGGCCGCGGGTCTGGCGCCGGTGATCGCGCCGACCGGCACGCTGGTGATGTATTCCGCCGCGCCGAGCACTGTGATCAACGAAACCGGCAACGATCATCGCATCTTCATCCAGGAGTTGGTCAAGGAGATCCGCTCGAAGGAGTCGACCGGCGAGGAGGCCTTCAACCGCACCCGTATGGCGGTGTCGCGCGCCTCGCAGGGTCGTCAGGTGCCGTGGTTCTCGTCGTCGCTGGTGACTGAATTCTCGTTCGAGCGGCAGCAGGCCAAGGCGGTCGCGTCGGCTCCGGTGGCTGCGCCGAAGCCGCCGGCTCCGGCACCGGCGCCCGCACCAGCTTCGAAGGCACAGCCTGCGCCCGCTCCGAAGGTCGCCGCGCGCCCCCCGGCTCCCCCGCCGGGCCCGTCGCTGTCGGACCCCACCCCGGCTGCGGTGCCCCCACCGGCATCGGCGCCGGAGACCAAGCCGAAGTCGACCGCCGATGAACTGGCGATCCAGGACCTCAACAAGCGGTTGCAGACCAATCCCAGGGACCTGACGGCGCTGTACCGGCGCGGGCAGCTCCTGGCCAAGAACGAGGAATACACCGCCGCCCTGAAGGATTTCGACGCATTCCTCAAGCTGCATCCCAAGGATGCCGAGGCGCTCAACAACCGGTGCTGGCTGCGCGCCGTGCTCGGCGAAGTCCAGTCGGCACTGAAGGACTGCAACGAAGCCCTCCAACTGCGCCCCCGCTTTGTCGAGGCGCTGGACAGCCGGGGCTTTGCCAAGTTGAAAGCCGGATTGCCGCAGAACGCGATTGCGGACTACGATGCAGCGCTCCAGATCAATACAAGCAAGGCTTCCGCCCTTTACGGACGGGGCATTGCCAAGATCAGGAGCGGCAATTCGGCTGGTGGAAACAGCGATGTTGCGGCTGCGAAGGCGATCAATCCCCGAATTGCCGAGGAGTTCGCCGCCTACGGCATTCGCTGAAAAACTCAAAAAGACTGCAACGATCGCCGAACTGGCATCGTCTTGGGGACATGAGGCCGGGATGACCCGCGGGGTCGACCGGCCCGGAAACGGAAACTGTGGGAGAGCAACAATGCTGAAGCTTAAGGTTGCTTGTTCGGCACTGGTGGGCCTGGCTCTTTTGGCCGGCGCCGGACTTGCGGTCGCGGCGGAGAAACCGTCGCAGGACCAGATCATCCAGGCCCTGACGCCCAAGAAGCCGCTGACGCGCAGCCTGTCGCTGACGCCTCCGGCCGACGATCCGCAGGCCGCGGCCGACCGGCAGTTCATCAACTCGCTGCGCAATCGTCCGACGCGGTCGCTCTCGTTCGATGAGCGCGAGAAGATCGTCGCCATCTCCAAGGATCAGCCGAGTATCGACCTCGAGATCAACTTCAACTTCAGCTCGGCCACGGTGGCGCCCGCCGCGATGGCCGATGTCGAGAAGCTCGGCAAGGCGCTGCAGGACCCGGCCCTGAAGGGCGGCACCTTCGTGCTGTCGGGGCACACCGACGCGGTCGGCAGCGATAGCTCCAACATGGATCTGTCGAACCGCCGCGCCGATGCGGTGAAGCGTCTGCTGGTCGAGAGGTACGGCATCCCGGCCGACAACCTGGTCACCGCCGGTTACGGCGAGACCAAGCTGAAGAACCCGCAAAACCCGCGGGCTGCCGAGAACCGCCGTGTCCAGATCATCAACATGGTGGACAAGGTCGCCGAGAGGTAAAGGTTGCGGGGGCCTGCTGCGGCAGGCCCCCGTTCCATTTCTCAAGCGGCCCGAACCCAGCACCCACAATGAAAATCCTGTTCGCCGCAATGGGCGTTTCTGTTGCGGCTGGCCTTGCAGCCACCAGCCACACGATCGAGGCGGCGCCGTCGGAACAACCGCGCGGCGCCGTTGTGGTTGTCGTCAAGGCGAACACTGCCTGCTTCTCCGACATGGTCCGGGTCACCGGCTACGTCGTCCCCAGCAAGACGGCGATCGTCAATGTCGACCAGGAGGGCTTTCACGTCACCGATGTCATGGTGGCGGAAGGCGATCTGGTGCGGGATGGCCAGGTGCTCGCCAGGCTGACGCGTCCGGCGGATCCCGTGCCGCCGGGTGGTGCCTCCCCCGCGGCGGGTGGACCAAGGGTCGCCGCGGCAGCGCAGGGGGGCGGCGGTTCGTCCGGTGTCGGCGCCGGGCCGCGGCCTGCGGCTTCGGCGACGCTGCGGGCGCCGGCGAGCGGCCTGATCATCCGGGCCACCACCGTCGGAACGCCGGCCTCCATGCAGTCCGATCCGCTGTTCGTGATTGCGGTCGACGGCGAGTTCGAGGTCGAAGTCGACGTACCGAGCATCCACTCCGGCAAGCTCAAGTTCGGCGAGACTGCCCGGGTCGCCATCGACGACGGGCCGGAGCGGCTCGGACGGGTGCGACAGGTGGGCATCGAGATCGACCCCAAGACGCAGTTCGGCAAGGCGCGGATTTCGATCGGCAAGGATCCGTCGCTCAAGCTCGGCATGTTCGCGCGCGCGACGATCGATGCCAGCCGCAGCTGCGGTATTGCAATCCCGCGGGCCGCAGTCGACTATCGAACCGAGGGCACGGTCGTTCAGGTGATCAAGGGGCGCACCGTCGAAATGCGGCGGGTCACGGTCGGGCTGCTTTCGGACGACACTGTCGAGATCCGGAAGGGGCTGTCCGAGGGGGATTTGGTGGTCGCGAACGCAGGCACGTCCCTGCGTGACGGCGACCAGGTCAACGCCTACACCGCCGAGGAACTCGATCAACTGCGAGTGCGGTAATGGCGGTGAACATCTCAGCCTGGGCGATCCAGCGGCCGCTGCCTTCCATCGTGATGTCGCTGGTCCTGCTGCTGCTCGGCTGGATGAGCTTCACCAAGCTTCCGATTACCCGGCTTCCCAGCGCCGACATTCCCGTCGTCTCGGTGGTGGTGACGCAATTCGGCGCGGCGCCGGCCGAGCTGGAGGCGCAGGTCACCAAGACGATCGAAGACGGCGTCTCCGGCGTTGAAGGCGTCAACCACATCACATCGTCGATCACCGACGGCGTGTCGGTGACCACCATCCAGTTCAGGCTGGAAACCAACACGGACCGCGCGCTCAACGACGTCAAGGACGCCGTCACCAAGGTCCGTCACCAGTTGCCGCAGAACGTCAACGAGCCGCTGATCCAGCGGGTCGACGTGGTCGGCCTGCCGATCGTGACATATGCCGCGATCTCTCCCGGCAAGACGCCGGAGCAGCTTTCATGGTTCGTCGACGAGGTCGTCAAGCGGGCGCTGCAGGGCGTCAGAAACGTCGCCCAGGTCGAGCGCATCGGCGGCGTCGAGCGCGAAATCCTCGTTTCGCTCGACCCTGACCGCATCGAGGCGGTCGGGCTGACTGCGGTCGACGTGAGCCGCAGGTTGCGCGGCACCAACGTCGATCTCGCCGGCGGACGCGCGGAGATCGGACAACGCGATCAGTCGATCCGGACGCTGGCGGGCGCGAAGACGCTCAACGAGCTGGCCGGTACCATGATCGCGCTGCCGAACGGCGGCACCGTCCGGCTCGACGATCTCGGCATCGTGACGGATACCATTGCGGAGCGGCGCACCTTCGCGCGCCTGAATAGCGAGCCGGTGGTGGCGTTCGGCGTGAAACGCTCGGCGGGCGCCAGCGACGTGGTTGTCGCTGCGGCGGTCAAGAAGCGGATCGACGAGCTGAGGGAGGCCTATCCCGACGTCGACCTCAGGCTGATCGACACTTCGGTCGTTTTCACGCTCGGCAACTACGACGCGGCGATCATGACCCTGTTCGAGGGCGCGATTCTCGCGGTGGTTATCGTCTTCCTGTTCCTGCGCAATATCAGGGCCACGATCATCGTGGCGGTCTCGTTGCCGCTATCCATTTTCCCGGCGTTCTGGGTGATGGACCTGCTGGGGTTCTCGCTCAACCTGGTCAGCTTCCTCGCCATCACGCTGAGTACGGGCATTCTGGTCGACGATGCCATCGTCGAGATCGAGAACATCGAGCGCCACATCCAGATGGGCAAGTCGCCCTATCAGGCCTCGCTCGAAGCGGCCGACGAGATCGGACTGGCGGTGATCGCGATCAGCCTCACGATCGTCGCGATCTTCATTCCGGCGAGCTTCATGCCGGGCATCGCCGGGCAGTTCTTCAAGCAGTTCGGCATCACCGTATCGGTCCAGGTGCTGTTCTCGCTGCTGGCGGCGCGGCTGGTCACGCCGATGCTCGCCGCGTACTTCCTGCGCTCGCGTCCCCACGTCGAAAAGCCGCCGGGCCGCATCATGCTTGCCTACACAAGGCTGGTGAGTTGGTCGGTGCGGCACTATTTCATCACCGTCTGCATCGGGCTGGTGATCTTCGCCGCCTCGATCTGGAGCATCACCCTGCTGCCGAAGGGCTTTCTGCCGGCGCAGGACACCGCACGGTCGCTGCTGATTCTCGAGCTGCCGCCGGGCTCGCGGCTGTCCGATACCGAGAAGGTGACGGAAGACATCGCCAGGCTGGTTCGCAGCCGGCCCGAAGTGGTGGGCGTGTTCGTCGACGGCGGGCGGGTGCCGCCGGGCGCGCAGGACGTGCGCCGCGCATCCGTCATCATCAACTATACGCCGAAGACCGAGCGCAAGATCACCCAGAAGCAACTGGAACTGGACATCAGCAACAAGCTCGACGACCTGCCCGACCTGCGGCACTGGTTCGTCGACGAGAACGGCCTGCGGGCGATTTCGCTGGTGGTGACCGGACCGGACAGCCGCGTCGTCAACAACATCGCTGCCGAACTTGCCAACCAGATGCGGCGCATCCCGCTGATCAAGAACGTCATCACCGACACGTCGCTGGACCGCCCCGAGCTTCGCATCCTGCCGCGCATCGATCTCGCGGTCCGGCTGGGCATTTCGACCGAAAGCCTGTCTGAGACGATCCGGGTCGCCACCATCGGCGATGTCGGACCGGCGCTGGCGAAGTTCGATGCCGGCGACCGGCTGGTTCCGATCCGCGTGCAACTCAAGGAAAGCGCCCGCACCGACCTGCAGCGCTTGGAGCAACTCCGCGTTCCGATGGGGGCGGGCGGCAACGTCCCGCTGTCGGCAATCGCCGACATCAAGCTGGCGCAGGGGCCCGCCAGCATCAACCGCTACGACCGCGAGCGTCAGGCCACGGTCTCCGCCGATCTGGTCGGCGATTCGGCGCTCGGCGACGCCACCGCCGAAATATACAGGCTGCCGGTGTTGAAGGCGTTGCCCAAGGGTTTCCGGGTCAACGAGGCGGGCGATGCCGAAAGCCTGAAGGAGCTTGGCGACGGGTTCGCGGTCGCCATGACGCTGGGCCTGCTGGCGGTCTACGCCGTGCTGGTCATCCTGTTCGGCACGTTCTTGCAGCCGATCACCATCCTGTTCTCGCTGCCGCTGTCGATCGGCGGCGCGATCATCGCGCTGATGCTGACCGGCAAGCAATTGACCACGCCGGTGTCGATCGGTCTGCTGATGCTGATGGGCATCGTGACCAAGAACGCGATCATGCTGGTCGATTTCGCCATCGAGTCGATCCACAACGGCATGAAGCGGGACGATGCCATCGTCGACGCCGGCCAGAAGCGCGCGCGTCCCATCATCATGACGACGATCGCGATGGTCGCCGGCATGATGCCGAGCGCGCTGAGCTTCGGCGCGGGCGGCGAGTTCCGCTCGCCGATGGCGATCGCCGTGATCGGCGGCCTGATCTTCTCGACGCTGCTGTCGCTGGTGTTCGTGCCGGCGCTGTTCGCGCTGATGGACGACTTTTCAAAGCTGATCTGGCGGTTTGGCCGCAAGCTCATCACGGTCGACGAAGAGAGCGACAAGCCGCACCAGCCGCCGGCGCATCACCCTTCGCACTGATTGCTTCGCGCCGTTCGCTTCGAACGATCGCAGGTGCAGGTGGCCGGCGCAGGCGGCCGGCCGGATTATTTCGCGGGCTCGCTGACCACCGGCCTGACGCGGTCGCCCTCCCGGACGAAGGCGCCGGCGCGGGCCACCACCATTTCGCCTTCGGTCAGCCCTTCGCGGATTTCCGCTTCGCCCTCGGAGAACAGCCCGATGGTGACACGCCGCGTCACCACGCGGTCGCCTTGCACGACCGCGACCACCGCTCCCTCGCCGCCGTACAGGACGGCGGACAGCGGCACCGCGACGCCGCAGCTTTCGCCGGTCACGATGATGGCGCGGCCGAACGCGCCGACCCGGAGCGCCTCATTGGTGCCGAGGAACAGCCGGATCTGCGCCAGTTGCGATTTGGCGTCGATCGCGGTGGCAACGGTCCGCACCTGTCCCGCCACCTCGCCGATGCCGACCAGTTGGACCCTGGCCTTCTGGCCGGGCGACAGCCGTGACAGATGCTTGGTCGGCATCTCCGCGGCCAGTTCGAATTCGCCGCCGGCGATGATCTGGAACAGCGCGGGAGCCTTGGGGGAGGCGGAGGCCAGCGCGCCGATGGTGGCGGCAGCCTTCAGCACGGTGCCGCCGATCGGTGCCGGCAGAGCGGTCGCGGACGTTCCGGACGGCGCGCCGGGCGGCATCAGCCGCGCCATCACCTGACCCTTCGACACCGTGTCGCCGGCCTCGACCAGCACGGCCGACACCAGGAAGCCCTCACGCTCGGGGCGCACCGCGACCTGCTCGCGCGGCACCACCAGGCCGGATACCGCGATGGTGTCGGAGAAGCAGCTCTTGGCGGCCTTCACCACGGTGACGGCGGCGCCCTCGTAGGTTTCCTTCGTCTCCGCCGTTGCCGGGGAGGAGATTGCCATTGCCAGCGTGGAGATCGCGATCGCCGCGTGGAGCCCGGTCCGCATGGAGCCTGCCTTCGAATGAAACCTTGCGTCAGATAGCCGGACCTGCGTCCCGAACTCGCGCCAACATTAAGGGAAGGGCGCATTGCCGCCAAGCGCAAGACTGCGCCGCCGGGCGTAGGACTGCGCCGCCGGGCAAAGGCTGCGCGCGGGACGCCGCACCCTCTAGCGGCCGATCAGGTCGCGCAGGATGTCGCGGATCTGGTTTTCCACGTCCTTCGGCTTGAGCTTGTTGTCAGACCCGGCTTCCTCGCGTGCGCCTGCGTCCGGCTTCGCATCCGGCTGCGCCGACGAGCCGGATTGCGCGGGCGGCTCCGCCTGCGCCTGCGGAGCCCCTTGCGCGGGAGGCTGAGGGTCCGCCGGCTTCTTCTGGGGATCGCTGCCGAGCCGCTCCAGGAAACCGCCC
This sequence comes from uncultured Rhodoplanes sp., assembly GCA_964528635.1. Classification (GTDB taxonomy): domain Bacteria; phylum Pseudomonadota; class Alphaproteobacteria; order Rhizobiales; family Xanthobacteraceae; genus Z2-YC6860. The sequence goes on from CAZGSW010000050.1 coordinate 9,366, forward strand.
AGTCCTTTCAGCAACCCGCCACCGTCCTTGCCGAACAGGCCTTCACCCAGATCCCGCAGTCTGGAATACGCCGCGTCCGGATTGTCCAGCATGCCGGCCATGTCGAGGTAGATCCGCGGCTGGCCCCAGCTTCCCTGCACCGCCACCGGCACGCCGAAGCCGACCGGATCGCTGGAACTGCCCTGACCCTGCAGGTTGGCGACCAGGCGCGGGTCGAGCCGGAAGTCGAGCGTCTTGGCGCCGATGTCCGCGGTCCCCGCGCCGGTGATGCGCACCAGCGGCCCGGCCAGCCGGAGATTGTTGGTGGTGGCGCGGCCGTTCTCCAGGCGGAACAGCACGCCGAGCTGGCTCAAGTCCGTCTTCTCTGCCTGTTTCTGCTGCCAGCCGCTCAGCGAGCCCGCCGTCAGAGACCGTATCATCTGGGCGACATTGACGTTCCTGATCTGCCCGTCGCTGACCAGCATGTCGATGTAGCCGCCGAGCGACGACATAATGGCGCGCTGGCTCGCTCCGGAAGCGCGCAGGTCCACCCGCGCCTTCATGCGTCCGTCGAGTGCACTGACGCCGATCACGTCGGTCAGCAGCGGCAGCGCCTGAACGTCGTCGAGATCGAGACGCAACGCATGCTGCGGCTGGTCCTTGGAGACGTCGAGAGCGATGCCGCCGTCGACCTTGCCGTTGTAGACGCCGACCTTTTCGAAGCTCGCGTTGACAAGCCCGTTGGTGAGCGTGGCCTTGATGGCTATCGGAGCGAACCGGAACGTGTCGAGCACGAGTTCGGCCGCGGATATCTGAACCTCGGCATCCAGAAAATTCAGGCCGTCGAGATCGACCTGCTGGTCGCTCCACGGCTTGTCGAGATCGGTGGCTTCCGCCGGCGTCGGTGTCGCATCAGCTGGTTTGGCCTCGACGTCCACGCGCGGGAAATCGAGATCCAGCTTCACGAGCGGCTTGTCGCTGAAGTCGACCGACGCCCAGCCGTTATAGCGATTCTTGCCGATCGTTCCTGTCAGCGTGTTGATCCGCAGTTGCTGCCCGCTGACCTTGATCTCGGCCGAGCCGGGAAGTTTGTCTTCGAGCAGGTCGGGAAGCTCGATGGCAAATTCGATCGGGATCGATGGCGCATCGAAGCCCTCCGGTGTCTTGCCCTTTACCGCGACCCGCACCGGCTGGCTGTCCCAGAGCGCCGACACCTTGACGTCGAGTTGACCGTCCGTTGCCGCAAGGACCGCCTCGGCCTCGATGTTCCTGACCGTGCTTTCCACGCCGTCGCGAGAGCTGACCATTTCGACGGTGCCGTTGCGGACGACAAGCCGATCGAACGGAAACGGTGTGCTGGCAGCGTCGCGCGCCGATGTATCGCGGATGCTGCGCGCGGTTCCGCTCACCGTCCGCACGCGGCTGACCGGAGCGCGCAGCACCGGATCGACGATCTCGATTTCGGTTGCTCGCGGCCGGCCCTCGATCAGGCTTGAGAGCGACAGGCCGACCTGAATTTTCCTGGCACGGAACCGTTCACGAGGGCCGGATGCGGCCGGATCGACAACCATGACGGGGCCGGCCGTCAGCAGCGGTGACGGCAGAAACTCGAGCCGGACATCTTCGGTCTGCAACTGGTATCCGGTCTGCTTCTGGAACTGGCTCTTCACGGGCTCGATCAGGAAGCCCGCAGGGATTCCGTACGTCAGAGCCAGCACGCCGGCCGCCACCACGACAGCCAGAAGGATCGTCAGAGTCCTCAGCACTCTCATGAATCGTTTCCGAGAATCGTTTCCGAGCGAATGGTCCGCGGCCGATCCACATTAACGGGCGGTGGCGGTATCAAAAAGGCGCTGCCGATCGTGCGGTCCGCTCCCGGCAGGCGTCCAAAAATAATGCGGTTCGTGCACCGCTTTGTCGATGGCGGCACAACGGGAGCTTTGCCCGGTGAGAATCGCCACGTCTCGAATCGCGGAACCGTGAGCGCCGCTTTCGGCTGTACAGTTCCCTACGAACGGAACCACGTTTCCCATTATGGGACAGGTACCGATCCCGCAGGTTTCACGGGCTTTGCGGCGTGGTGGACAAGCCGTTGAAACGCCCCGCGCCGCTCCTCGCGATTGTCTTTCGAATCAATGGGTTGTCCTGTGGAAGATCGGAAAAACAAAAGTCAATGGACTTGCGTTACCGAAATGCAACAGCCTCGAATCGATTGTGAGTAAGGCACAGCAAAGCCGATAGCGGGGCTTCTCAGGGCAAGAACGCGCCTCCTATACTCACTCCATCAAATTGGGTCGTCCGGTGACGGCGTTGTGTCGTCTTGGTGGCGGCGTGTTGTGGGGGTTGCGCATGAGCGGCAAGTTTAATGAGACCGCAGCGATGGATTCGGTGGCGTCCTGCAAGCGTGTCTTGAGAGGCGGTGTTGCGGTCGGCGCACTGGTTTTGATGTCGTCGGCTGCACAAGCACAGTGCGTCGGTACCGGCGTCGCCGGTGCTGTCTCGGGTTTGCTGGGCGTCGCCGCAGGCGCCGCTGTGAACACCGTCGTCTCGGCGACGACAACAGCGAACACCGCATTCCTCACCCAGTCGACGGCCTTCGTGGGTGCTCCTGCGAATCCCCAGCCAGGCCAGAAGGGCGGCGGCGTTTGGGGCCGCGCGATCGGCGGCCAGATCGACACCAAGAATACCTCGACCACGACCAATGTTACTTTCGCCGGCGGGGCGCTGCCGGGGAACGTGGTCTGCAACACGCAGACACAGCTCGACTTCGCCGGCTTCCAGGTCGGCGCCGATCTCGGCAAGTTCAACATCAACGGTTGGAACTTCCACTACGGCGCCACGGCCGGTTATCTGGCCGCCAAGGCCAAGGACAAGACTCCCGGTCCGGTCGCCCCGTCGTTCACCAACAATCTCGAGGTTCCGTTCGTTGGCGGTTACGCGGCGCTGACGCGAGGCGGACTGTTCATCGACGGTCAGATGCGGTTTGACTACTACCAGAATGAACTGAACGACCCGAACGTGTTCCGCGGCACCGGCGTGTTCAACCAGTTGCTGGGCGCAAAGAGCTTCTCGATCGCCGGCAACATCGGCTACAACCACGCGCTGTCCAACCAGTGGTTCATCGAGCCGTCGGCAGGATTTGTCTGGTCGCGGACCAAGGTCGATCCGTTCAGCTTCAGCGGAACCTTTATCCTGGCCAACAGCGGTGGCTTTGCGGACCCCGGTACGCTGACGATCGATAACATCGACAGCATCCTCGGCCGCGCCAGCATTCGCGTCGGGACGGTTGTGCAGGCGGGCAACTGGGTGCTCAGCCCGTTCGTGACCGGCAGCATCTATCACGAGTTTGGCGACCCGATAACCGCGAACTACGCCAGTCAGTTCTCTGCCTTGGTCGGCGCTCCGGTGGGCGAGTTCACGGCCCGCGTCTCGACCAGCACCCTCGGCACCTGGGGTCAGGTTGCGCTCGGCGTGGCCGGTCAACTCCCGGGCAGCGGCTGGGTCTGGTACACCCGCGGCGATTATCGTTTTGGCGCCGATATCGAAGGCTGGAGCCTCAACGGCGGCATTCGCTATCATTACGTGCCGGAGCCGCTCATCGCTTCGAAGATGCCGACCAAGGGGCCGATCATCCCGGTTTCGACCGCTGTCGACTGGACCGGCGTGTACATCGGCGGCAGCGTGGGCGGAATCTTTGCCGAACAGGATGTCACCTACCCCGGACTCAATGTGCAGGACGATCCGCGGGCGAGTGGCGTGCTGGCTGGCGGACAGATCGGTTACAATCATCAGGTCGGCAAGTGGATCTTCGGCATCGAGGCCGAGGCGTCCTGGAGCAACGCTCGCAATGGCCGCGCCTGCAATCCTCCGGGATTCAACCAGGTGTTCTTCACCTGCGTCGGCGAGATCGACTGGACGGCTGCCGGTACTGTCAAGATCGGCTATGCCGTGTGGGATCGGGCCTACGTCTACGTTAAGGGCGGCGTGATGGCAGCCGACGTGACGTTCCAGAGCCGCTGCAACAACGGCAATCAGCCGACGCTGCCGTTCTTCGCGACGCCGCTTGGATGCCCGGTGCAATCCGACAGCGCCACGGCGGTCGGCTGGACGGCAGGCTGGGGCTCGGAATTCGCCCTGACCCAGAACTGGTCAGCGCGCAGCGAGACCCGGTACTTCGATCTGGGCAGCGTCGATCTGAACCATCCTGGCTACGCGCCGCTGGCATTTGCTACTCCGAAGGTTCAGACGGATGGCTGGATGTCCACCATCGGCGTGAACTATCGCTTCCCCGTCCGCCGTATGTAATCCGGCTGGATCTGGTTGCTGCAATGCGCGGGCCTTGGCCCGCGCATTGTGTTTTTGGGGATGTTCTGGCGGGTTTCCTGCGCTCGCTTGCACAAGGAATCGAAGCGGTCAGGCCCGATGGGCCGTCCGCGCGTGCGCCAGCGCCGACAGCACGAACGCTGACGTGACCTCCGGGCCGCCGACCAGGATGCGGGTCGGCGTCTTCATCTTGTTCCACTCGTAGGCCCTGTACGGCGCGCGGCGCCCGCCTTCGCCGAAGCTGCGGGCGATGCAATCCAGCGCCGGCGCGAAGCTTTCCGGCTCGGCGCCGAGCTTGGCAAGCGCCAGCAGCGCGAGCGCCGCGTCAAACGCGTTCATTTCCGCGGCGATCAGATCGTCGCGGACGTAGGCCAAAACCTGCGTGCGGATCAGCTCGAAGCTGCCGTCGGGGTCGAGCGCTTGCTGGGCCGCGGCAGGCAGGGCTCGGAGCGCGGCGTAACAGCGGCCGAAATAGGCGCTGTACAATTCGGGCAGGTAGTAGATGTGCGAGCGCGGATCGGCGAATGCGCCGGTCTCCGCCAGCCGGCGCTGGAAGTGGACGATGCGGCGCAGCCACGCCAGCCGTTGCGGATTGTCGACGATGCCCCAGCGGTCGCAATTGCGGAAGCATGCTTCCAGCACGTCGAGATTGAGCGTTGGATCGAGATCGTTGCCGTAGGGCCGGTCGCCGGCAAAATTGTCGATCCATGTCACCAGCCCGCCGTCGAACTCGATGTGGTCGTTGATTGGCACGGTCAGCATTTCACGGTTGCTGCCTTCACGGATCTGATAACCGGCGTAGAAGTCCGGCATGGGTTGATCGAGCATCGGGTGCTGCGCGCCGAATTGCGTCGCCGCCGAAAGCGAGCAAGCGGTGGTGTCGCAGTCGGGCACATAGACGCCAAAGCCGAGTTCCTGGCGGATGTTGGCGAAGTAGCCCTTCAACTCGGCGTGATGGCCGGGCGCCAGCGCGGTGACCACGTCGAACGGCTGGCCGGTGTCGAGGGTGCGCACGCGCTCGCTGCTGACGCCGAGGCAGAATTCGACGAGCTTGCCGGTGATCCGCTGCGCCGTCACCTGGTCCTGCGGTCCTGCGAGCCCGCTGGCCGTGAAGTCCATCAGCGCCTCGGCGTAGAACGCGTCGTAGTAAGCCGAGCGATGCCGGATTTGCACCGGCGACCACATCGGTTCGGCAAGTCCGCGCCACGGCGGATTGATCAGGCCCGCCGCGGGGGAGCTGGCGATGAAAGCCCGCGCCAGGTTGAACAGCAGCGTCGAGTTCTTGTAGGTGCGCGCGTTCAATCCGGTCAGCGCGGTGACGAAATCGCGGCCCTTGAGGTCCGGATCGCCGATCAGGTTAAAGGCAGCGTAGCAGGGGATGAACCCGTGCTTGTCGAACGATCCCATCAGATGCCGGGCGCAGGCCCGGATGATGCGATCGATCTCGTCCGGCGGTACGGTCCGCGTGGACGCAGGCGCCGGGGAACGCCGGGGGTGATGCTGCGGATAGGCATCGAGCAGCGGCGCGATGGGCTGCCCGATCGCGGCCCAGTCGGGCGAGGACTCGTCGCGGGCGGCGGTCAGCGCATGCCGCACGGCGGCGAGTCGCGCGCTGTCGTTGAGTTCGGGCAGACCCGCACGGGACAGCAGGGTCCGCAGCACGGGATTCGCAATCGCCGTCTTGTAGAACTTGCGAAGGTGAGGATCGCCGCCACCGACCCCGCGCAGCACCGGATCGCAGACATCGTAGAGTCCCGGTCCAGATTTCGCCGCGGTCAGCGCGCGAAAGGTGTGGCCGACAAATGAACTCAAATCAATTGTTCCGGGAGGCGAGGCTGCTCGTGCGGCGAGGACTTTGGCTGGGGGACTAGGACCTCAGTATGTGACAACGGCAAGCCTTTTGAAAGTTAAAATAATATCGAAATTCCAAAGGCTTGTGTAACATCGGCGTGTAACATCGGCGTGTAACATCGGCGTGTAACATCGGCGTGTGATATCGGGCGCTCTTCGATGGCAGATTTAAGGTATCTCCAGCAGCGACGACAAGGTTGGTACGTCCGCATTGCTGTGCCCCGCGAGTTGCGAGGCAAAGAGTCGTGGGGCAGAAAATCTATAATCGTTAAATCTCTCGCCACTCGCGACCTGAGCAAGGCACAAAAAGCGCGTTGGCAGCATGTCGAGGATTGGACTGAGGCGTTCCGCCGCGCGGCAGGCGAGATTCCGCTGACACGGGCGGAAATCAATGACCAAGCGTGGCGCGTCTACTACGCGACCTTGACGGCTCTGGAGGAGCGCAAAGTCGCGGCGCCCCCCGAGGCTGATGAAAGCCCCGAAGAGGCTGGACTGTTTATCCATGCATCCGCTTACGGTGACGCCCTTGAGGACGAAGACTGGTCAATAGTGGCGACCGATATAGCCGGCGTTCGGGAACGCACGGGCGCTATGATCGTCGAAGGCAGCGAAACGCATCAGTTGCTAGCAGTATCGATGATTCGGGCGAAGCTTGCCGCCATCAGCGGGCGTTTGAACTACCTGAGGGATGAGCCGACTGAACCGCCCGCTATGTTTGTCTCCGGCGGCATTAGTCCAAAGACCTTGCAACCCGTAGCGCACATTCCGCGCCCGAAGGTCGGAAGCGGTAAGGGCGGCCCTTCGTTCAAAGACGGGGCAGAGGATTTCATAGCTGAGCTACAGCGCGATCCGAACGCCGCTTTGCGAGAGCAGACGAAGCGGCAATACGAGATGACGTTCCGCCTGTTTGCCGACTACAGCCACAATGCGTCTTTGGCTAACATTGATCGCGGCCTAGCATCCGGTTTCATCGAAACCATCGCCAGGCTGGACCCGTCATGGGGCCGCAAGCCCGGCACAAAAGATTTACCGTTGACCGAGCTATTGGAGATGTACGGCGATGGGGATCGGCAACTAACAAACAAGACGCTGAATCGGCATATCTCGGCACTACACAGCCTATTCCGCTGGCTGCGCCGCAATCAGAAATTCAGCAGGGACAATCCGTTTAGCGATCAATGGAAAAAGAGGCCCGATCCGAAAAAGACAGGATGGCGGCCGTTCAACACGGATGAATTGAACAAGCTCTTTGGCGCCGACTTATTCAAGGTTACCAAGGAGGAGCGGATCAAACCCAAGCGGCATACGATGAAATCCGCTATGCGCTGGGTGCCATTAATTGCGCTGTATTCCGGGATGCGCCTTGACGAGATTTGTTCGCTCCGCACCGATAACGTGCAGCGCGAGGGCGACATCTGGTTCTTTGTCGTGACGGAAGATGAAGGCCAAAGTGTCAAAACGGAAGCGGGCGAACGCAAAGTACCCGTCCATTCCGGGCTAATCCGCTGCGGCTTTATCGACTACCTGGAAGCACTGCCGAAAGGGCAGTTGTTCCCCGGACTGAAGGCCGGTGGGCCGGACGGCAAGTTCAGTTGGCAACTCACACAACGGTTCACTGCGTATCGCAGAAGCGTGGGTGTGACGCGGCCACGGCTTTCTTTCCATTCATTCCGCAAGAACGTTGCTACGGCACTCGACAACGCGGGTGTGGCGCAAGCCGATGTTGCCGCGCTTCTGGGGCATGAGCGCGGGTTCAGTTTTGATCGTTACTCAGGCGGCAAAGACTTGAAGGCGTTGCGGGCGATCGCGGAAAAGATAAGCTATCAGGGGCTGAATTTGGTCCACCTCGATATTAGCTAGGCGGTCTGCTCTGTGTGGGCTTAACTTACTGCCCTAGATGGCTGGTCCCAAACGAGGGCGAGCGCGAAATGCTGTTGAACTGGCTTGCTTGATGTATCAGCATCAAGACCGGCATCTGAATTATGGTATTTTGCTGATCGGCAAGACGTTCGGTACTGGCAAGAGTTGGATAGCTCGCGTGATGGAGCAACTGATCGGAGTGACGAATACAAAACGCCCAAAAGGTTCGTCGCTAGGTGGTCAGTTCAATGGTTGGGCAGCGCAGTGCAAACTGTGCATTCTCGAAGAACTCATGCATGTCGGCCGCTTTCGAGGTGGCTAATAACCTGCGCGATATGATCACCGAGGATTCCTTCGAGTGAACATCAAACATGTGCCAGCCTATCAGATTGAGAACTACATCGCCTTTTTGGGCTGAGCAATCATCCGGACGCACTGCCTCTTAAAAAAGCGACTGGCGATGGATGGTGATCAAATCTCCCATTACGGAGGCCGAAAAGGTCCAGAAGCGCAAGCAGAGTTGATCAACTATTCGGCCTACTGAAGAACCCTGCTGCCTTGGCGGCCATTGCTCATGCTTTGCAGTCTCGCGACCTACAGGGCTACGAGGCAAGCGGCGACGCACCGATGACGGCAGCGAAGGCGAAATGATCGACTTGAACCGTCCAACGTTGACGGCCTGGCTCGACGAGAACCGCAAGAACCTGCCGTTCAATCGGTCACTGGTCAATATCCGTTCCGACATCGTGCCACTGATCCCGACGGACATCATGAAGGATCAATCATCGAAGCGGGCAGACACCACTATCGCAAGGTTTCTGTCAAACGAACTCGATGGCGAGAATCTGGGCGGTCATCGGGTGATGCTGTGCGGTCAAGAATGCATGGTGAAGCTGTGGGCTATCAATGGGACCGCTGAAGCCCTCAGCAAGCCGGGACCGGCCGATCGGGCCAAGCTGTATGAGGGCGCGAGAGCGAATCCGCCCCCCGCTCGCGCTTGAGGAGGATGCGTGGTTGAGGGAGCCGGATGTAGCGACGTAGCGACCGATTTCTATTCACCCAGAATAGGACGTTTCAAGCTATTGCTCAGACCTGCGTTGTTGTTTTGCTAGCCGCTCACTACATCTTTTCGAGTTGTCTGCTTTGCGTTGGAATGAACATGACCAAAAACGATGATCAAATGCCTGCATTGATGCCGCCGACCGCGCGCTATCTCCCCTCGGTCGGTATTATCGGCACAAAGCGATGTACGCAGGCGCGGGTTCAATGGTAATTGACCAATTCGGCCAGTGTGCAAAGGGCGCCCTGCTCGATTGGCGCGATAATATCGCTACCGTCTGGCCGAATGATCAGAGCGCGGTCTAACTTGTCGCTCTGACATTGCCATGCGCGGTCGTCTGGAACTGACATAGAGGCGGCTGTGCTGACCTGACGGATGGTTGGGGCGCCTAAGGGTAGGGCAGAGCGTCCGTCAGATCGTCAATCGCACAACCTCGCCCAACGAAGGAGGATCATGATTTTCGCGCTGCTTCAAATACGTCAATCACTCGGCGAGCCACACCAGCCGCATGCAAAAAGATGCCGATTTCTTTGCGGCGGCTTCCTTCCCCGGGATCGGCGGACAGCCAATTCTGGCTAGTTATAACTGAATAGTCGTCATCCCAAGCCAGAATCTTTGCGTGAACGCGCGGCTCTCTAACAGGCCGAATCCGCACACCGGCCAAGGCGGCTTCCATTGTTACATCGGCAGCCCTTCTGCCGGGTGAAGTCGCATCTCCGGAAGGTATGCCGTAATACACCTTAGCTTCCAAATTCTCATTGGCATCTGCCGCTGCAATCACAGGAATGATAACTGCCGGTCTACCGACAGAGCTGAATCTATGGCTTGTAACGAAAATTCTGTTTTTAACCGTATCTCTTGCTCGCCGGACCATTGCACCATGCTCTGGTCCTAAAACCAAATGCGCGTGCCCTCGCGCACCGCTTGGGACGCTCTCCCGCCGGATATTTACAGCGAGCGAAGCAAGATAGCTCGTTAGCTCTGTCCAGTGACCGTCTGAACCCAACGACAACTCTGCCAATTGATCGATAACGTCGGCCACCAGCGAAGGGTCTCGGACCCGCACCGAACATTCAAAGCTTTGAATCCCGCTACTTAGCCAATTGCACGATCCGATAACGGCTATGTGTTGGTCGGGGCTTCCTGCATCAGCCACGATTAGCTTTGCGTGTGATTTGGTGGAGAAAGGATGGACCTGAAATACATCGTCGAATGCCATATCCGAAATACTTTGGCGCAAGCGACCAACCACTTTCTTGGTAGAATTTACTTCTGATTTCTCGTCGTCCTGTCCCCATAGAACGTCGACTTTCACGCCTCTCTTCACTGCTGCGAGCAACGCGGGCATGACCGCGGCGGCTCTGTCATCAGCAATGAACGTTGAATGAATAATCAGTTCGTGTCTGCAATTTTTAACAACAGAGTCGAACAGCTGACCGTGATCCGTCGCCCCAAGAACGAGATCGTCGGCTCGGAATGCTACAGGCCGAGGAGCGAGGCTCGTTTGAGCGACTTCCTGAGCCACCGAAGCCGGTGTGAAGGTAATTGGGGCCGGTGCCCTTGGCACGAACGCCTTCGCAGCTGACCGGATGATTTCTTCTAACTCTTTGGGCGCTCTAGTCGGAAGCCCTTCAACCTTCTCATTCCGATAGGTAACAACGGCAAAGCGATCAACCAAACGATCGCCTGATGGCTCTATGGAAACAAATCGCTCGTCATCATCGAACAAGGTTTCGATAACTGCCTTAACGTGGTCTTCTGGATCAATCTCTCTCGGTTCAACCCACACGAACTGCTCTTGCTGCGCACGCTTTTCCAGAACGTGCTTTTCGAACACCGCAAGCTCGCGACCACGATAGACAGTGCCGGTCACCTTATCCGTTATAAAGTTTCTCCAAGGCTTTATTCTTCTTGGGTTCGTCGGCAACTCCTCCTTAGCCGACACCGAGCGACCCAACTCAGTGGCCTTAAATTCAACCCCTTCTGCACGTTGAAGCAATTCGACCCACGCAGCATCCATTAGTCGAATGATCGCCTCAATTACAATACGTCGTGGTAGTTTCAACTCGTCGGCCAACCCCTGTGCCGACCAATTCTTCTTCGTCAATGCGACTAGGACGAGGTGTTCGACGACGCTCCATGTGCGCCCTTTGTCGATATGGAAACGTCGCTTCCCTTTAGTTACCGGAATTACAACGCGGACAACGCTCATGCGCTAGTCCCCAACAAGGTGGGATATGGAATTCGCGCGATTTTCCCTTCTGTCTCCCACTGCGTCAGCAGAAGCAGCATTTTCTTAAGAAAATCGATTTTCTTTTCGTCTTCACTCCCTTGCGCGGAATGCACGACCGTTTCTAAAAACTTGAGGCTTCCAACCAAAACTAGCTGCCAGCGCGCACGACTAAGCAGTACGTTCATTCTTCGAAAGTCACTTATAAACCCCAGTGCACCTAAGACCGATGCATGCTGGTTGTTTCGCACTAGTGATACAATTACTGAGTCTGCTTCGCTGCCTTGAAACGAATCGACCGTGCCACAGATGCCGCCCGACTTATGAGGCAGTGTGAAGTCATGCAGGTTGGCGAGGCGCGTTGACCAAACATCATCGACAGCTCTGTTGAGACGCCTGACTTGCTGTGCATACGGCGATAGGACCGCGACTGACGGCTTACATCCTGCTCTTACCTTTAGCAGTTCAAGTATCTCAACCACGGCAGTGACTTCATTTGGATTGTGCCAACGTGGATGGCGGTCGGCGTATGGGAGGCCGACTGTCTCTTGGAGATAAGGCATGTCGACAACCACAATAGGCGCAATAGGCAGGCGCTTAGGGTCAGCGGATTCGAAGGGCGCTTGATGCGTTTGAAAGTATTCGATCCGTTTTGGGTCGGTTTTAACTTCACCTTTGTAGAAGCACTGAGACACAAGCTCAGCGATAATCGGATGCATACGATGTTGGGCCGTAAGCTTAGCTGCAATCGGCTTGCCGCTCTTCTTTGCTTCCTGACGAGCGAACTCCTTTTCGATAATTCCCTCGAATAACGTGTGGATTCGCAAGGCTTCGGAACATAGTCCGGGAAAGTCGCTCTCTTCGTCGTCAATGTCGTCTAGTATTTCCTGTGTGGTGGGATCACGAAACGCTCTACCTATGAACTCCTCGCCAGCAATCATTGCGGCCTTTACATTCTCTGGCGATTCGAGAAACGTTCGCATCTGTTCGGAGCCGTACGGGGGCAGTTGCTTGTGATCGCCAATCATTAGCCGCCGATGAGATAGCAACAGAGGAGAAAGCAACTCACCGCCCGTCGCTTTTCCTGCTTCCTCAACTATTGCCCAATCGAACTGTCCTTTATCATCGACAAGCCGTTCCAATTCCGCAGAGTTCGTAGTGGCAAATACAACGTTGGCTGCTCGGACCACGAGACCTTCAAATGACCTCAGCACGTGTCCGGGCACGCGAGAGGTTGAGGATATCTCCGGCAGCGTCGTCGCTTGAACATTCAATGCAGCCGCCAACTGTCCTAAGCGGTGCTGAAGATAGGAAGGCGCGGATTTCGCTATCGAGCTATTTACCAATTCACTTACGATCTTTTTCGACTGCAAGCCAATTTCGAATTGGCTCGTTGCTTCGACAGACTCCTTAGCGCGGCACCGCACCACCAAAGGCCCGTGTTGAAGATCGCTATCTAATATTGCGCCTAGCTCATCCAGAAGATGATCAACTGCCGAATTGCTTTGAGCTGTCAACAAAAGCCGCGTCGTAGGTTCTTCACTAAAGCGGCGCTGCACCAAATCACGCACGAGGCGTGTCTTGCCAGCGCCCGGCGGACCTTGCACAAGGTACAAAGGAATAGTCGCAGTTAATTGACGTAGCGCTTCCTGCTTTGGACCATCCAGCGTTTTGAAGGCTTCGTCCGTCGCGAGTTTGTCGTGGCTATCGAGAATCCGACCCCGCGGGTCCGCAAGCATTCGGAGTAGTTCGATATGATCCTTTAATGCGCGCAACGCTTTAAGTCGGCGTCTAAATTGGACATCGCGCCCCACCGACCCTGCCGGAACCAGAAACGGCTCAGCAATCACGGGGACATAGCTAGGCCCTGTAAAGACGAACGTCGGTGGCCCGCCACGCACTGGCTCGATATGCTCAAATCGCCAATCAGTGTCAGAAGCAGCACGTTCGCCAAGCGAACGACTACCTGTGAGTATCCAGCCTTCTTCCCGGACAGAATCGCCAACCAAAGCTGATTCGAGCCTTGTCGTAAGAGGCTTTAATCCAAGAGCATCTGACAGTGCATCCCTGTCGGGATCGGATCGC
>CAZGSW010000051.1:0-22715 GCA_964528635.1 uncultured Rhodoplanes sp.
GCATTCCGCGCGGCCAGTACGTGGTGAAGGTGAACAACCGCAAGGTGCTCGATGGCGTGATGGAGGGGATCGGTGTCCACGACGAGGCGCAAAAGCTCACCGTGCTGAGGGCGCTCGACAAACGAGACCGGCTCGGAAAGCAGGCTGTCGCAAAGCTTTTGAGTACAGAAGGGCGGACTGACGATAGCGGGGATTTTACGAAAGGCGCAGGATTAGACATCGATCAGATTGAAGTCGTTCTTGCCATGTCCGATCCGCTAGCAGCGGTTAGCGCTGATCCTAGCGAAGAAGATATGCTGCGGCGGGAGAAATTGTCTGGTACGGATCGCGCAGGGATGCTCGCTTGGGGTCTGCCCCAGCATCCGAATCACAACGTTCTTGAGAACAACGAGTTTTGTGAGGGAACGGCAGAGCTTGCGCAGATTCAGACTCTTTGCGTGAGTTCTGGATATCTCAGTAACCGCATCCGCATCGACCCTTCCGTCGTCCGCGGCCTCGAGTACTACACTGGTCCCGTCTACGAAGTTGAACTCCTGATCCCCACACAGGACGAGAAAGGCCGCCCTGTGCGCTTCGGCTCGGTCGGCGGCGGCGGGCGTTACGACGGCCTCGTCTCGCGCTTCCGTGGCCAGCCCGTTCCCGCGACCGGCTTCTCCATCGGCGTGTCGCGCCTGCAGGCGGCGCTGACATTGATCGGCAAGCTCGACAGCAAGCCGGTGCCCGGTCCGGTGCTGGTCACCGTGTTCCGCGACGGCAACACCGCCGATTACCAGAGGCTGGTCGCCACGCTGCGCAACGCCGGCATCCGCGCCGAGCTTTACCTCGGCAGCACCAATCACAATCTCGGCCAGCAGCTCAAATACGCCGACCGCCGCAACGCGCCGTGCGCGGTGATCCAGGGCGGCAACGAGAAGGCGGCCGGCAAGGTGCTGGTGCGAGACCTGATCGCCGGCGCCGAGCTTGCCAAGCTCGAACAGTCGGATCGCGACGCCTATCTGCAGAAGCAGGCCGAGGCGCAAAGCGAGGTCAGCGAGGCAGAGTTTGTCGAAGCGGTGCGCGCGGTGCTGTCACGTCATGGCATGAGCTGACGCCATCTTCGCGATGCCGCTGCAAAAGCTAGATCGCGATGCGGTTCTCGTTGTCGAAGCCGCGCGGTTTTTCCACCACGTCGATCGGATGGCCGATCATCTGCTCGGCGGCGTCGAAGCTGTCGATCAGCGACCGGTACTCGACGATCCTGCCGGCGCGGAATGTCATGAACTGCGCCTGGTGGTAGCTGATGACCCGGCCGTTGGCGATCAGCACGCCGGTGAGCCGGTTGAAGCTTGCGGCACGATTGCGGTCAATCAGCAGGGATTGCAGGTCGAGCTTCGTCACCTGCATCACCGAGGGCATGACCCGCGTCACCGTGTCGATCACCTCGGCCTTGCCCAGACGCTGGCCGCAATACGGAAACAGCTCGATCGGACCGCTGATGAGCCAGTCCACCTGGTCGTCGATGAACGGCTCAAAGCGCTCCGGATCGCGCGACAAACGGGCGCGGTAGAGCTCCTCGATGTACTCGCGGGTCAGTGGCTGCATGTGATGGACCATAAATCTCCCGAATTAACAACGCGTTAACTGTCAGTCTGAGCCTGTGCAACGCAGTGTTGACCAAACGGACGGTCCGTCCCCCGGCATTAAGCGCACGCGGGAGATGTCGTCGAAACCTTAAGCCGTGCGTGCTAAACGCCGGGCCGACCGCACAAAAAGCGCGGCGGGACGGCGTTTAAGAGATGCAGAGCGAAACAAATCCCCGGCAACCCGACGGGCGGGCGCAGGCGCTGGTCGCGACCTACGAGCGCGCAGGCTATCGTCTTGTTTCGCCTTCGATTTTGCAGCCAGCCGAGCCGTTTCTCGACCTCTCCGGCGAGGACATCCGGCGCCGCATGTATCTCACGACGGACCTGGAAGGCCGCGAAATGTGCCTGCGGCCGGACCTGACCATCCCGGTCAGTTGCGACTATCTTGGCTCAGCCCAGGCGGGATCGCCGCAGAACTTCTGTTACCTCGGCCCCGTATTCCGCAACCGCGGCGCGTCGTCGGCGGAATTCCTTCAGGCTGGCATCGAGTCGTTCGGGCGCCCCGACAAGGCCGCTGCCGACGCGGAGATGCTGGCGCTCGGCCTCGAGGCGGTGACGCACTACGGCCGCCCGGCGCCGACCATCCGCATGGGCGACGTCGGTCTGTTCGCCGCGCTGATCGCGGCGCTCGATCTGGCGCCGGCCTGGAAGCGGCGGCTGGTGAAGGACTTCAACCGCAAGACCACGCTCGCGCACGATCTCGACGAGCTTTCGCTCACCGCGGCGGCGCCGCGTCCCGAGTATCAGGGCGTGCTCGCGGCGCTGGCCGGCTCCGATCCGAAGGCGGCGCGCGCGCTGGTTGCCGATCTGCTGTCGATCGCCGGCATCACCACGGTGGGCGGCCGTTCGGTCGGGGAGATCGCCGAGCGCTTTCTCGAACAGGCCTCGCTCGGCGCGCAGAATTCGCTGCCGAGCGAGACGCGCCGCATCATCGAGAAATTCCTCGCGATCGGAGGCGATCCTGACGAAGCCGCCGCGGAGCTGCGTGCGCTGGCGTCCGACACCGGCATCGCGCTCGGGGCCGCACTCGATCTGTTCGAAAGTCGCGCCGGGTTTCTGGCCGCGCGCGGCATCGACGTGTCGAAGATCGAATTTTCCACCGCATTCGGCCGCGGCGTCGACTACTACACGGGCTTCGTGTTCGAGCTGCACGATCCCAACGGCACCAACGGTCCGCTGATCGCCGGCGGCCGCTACGATGAAATGCTGACGCGGCTCGGCGCCCGAACGGCGATCCCCGCCGTCGGGTTCGCGGTCTGGGTCGAGCGGCTCGCCGAACTCGGAGATGCAAAGTGAGTGCGCCGCTCGTCATCGCGGTGCCGGCCAAGGGCCGCCTGCAGGAAAACGCCGAGGCGTTCTTCGCCCGCGCCGGCCTGCCGCTGGTGAAGCCGCGCGGCGCGCGCGACTATCGCGGCACCGTCAACGGGCTGCCGAACGTCGAGGTCGCCTACCTGTCGGCGTCGGAGATCGCAGGCCAGCTTGCGCAGGGCTCGGTGCATCTCGGTGTCACCGGCGAGGACCTGATCCGCGAAATGATCCACGATGCCGGGCAGCGCGTCGTGATGATCGAGGGCCTGGGCTTCGGCTTCGCCAACGTGGTGGTGGCGGTGCCGCAGGCATGGATCGACGTCCGCACCATGGCCGACCTGGATGACGTTGCGACCGCGTTCCGCCACAAGCACGATCGCAAGATGCGCGTCGCAACCAAGTATGTGAACCTGACGCGCGAGTTCTTCGCCGCCCACGGCATCGTCGATTACCGCATCGTCGAGAGCTCCGGCGCGACGGAGGGTGCGCCCGCGGCCGGTTCCGCAGAGCTGATCGTCGACATCACCACCACCGGCACCACGCTTGCCGCCAACGCGCTCAAGATCGTCGATGACGGTGTCATGCTGCGCTCGCAGGCCAATCTGGTCGCGTCCCGCAACGCATCGTGGTCGAACGGCGAGCGCGAGACCGCGCGGACCATTCTCGACCGCATCGCCGCGCAGGCGAGGGCGCGCGCCTGCCGCGAGGTCCGCACCCGGTTCCGCAACTGCAACGACGCGCTGCTCGGCGAAATCCGCAACCGGTTCGGTGTGGTGACGCCGTTCGGCGGGCCGACCTCTTCGGGCATGCTGACGCTGCATTGTCCCAACGCGCAGGTCTATGCGCTGGCGAGCCTGCTGCGCGAGAAGGGCGCGGAGAGCATCGTGGTGGCGGAGATCGACTACGTTTTCGCGCCCGACAACCCGCTCGACGCCAAGCTGACCGCAGGTCTCAAGGGCTGACGCTCGGTGTCTCAGGCGTTAGTCTCCCATCCGGCGACGGTCCGTGTCGCGCGGGGAGAATGGGATGATCTGCACGCCGGTCTGCGAATTGCTCGATATTCAACACCCCATCGCGCTCGGCGGCATGGGCTCGGCTTCATCGCCGGCGATGACAGCCGCAGTCTCGAGAGCGGGCGGACTGGGTGCGATGGGATGTCACTACCTGACTCCGGATCAGGTTCGGGAGCGCACCACCGCGACGCGCAAGGAGACCAACAAGCCGTTCGGTCTCAATTTCCTGCTGTTCGATGTACGGGAGGACAGCTTCGCCGAGGCGCTGGCGCTGCGGCCCGCGGTGATGCAATTCGCCTGGGCACGCCCGGACCAGGAGCTGAAGCCATATTTCGACCGGTCCCACGAGGCGGGCGCCAGGGTCACGTACATGGCCGGCACCGTGAACGAGGCGAAGCGCGCTGCCGAAGCCGGGGCCGACGTGATCGTGGCGCAGGGCAGCGAAGGCGGCGGTCATGTCGGCTGGATGGGGTCGATGCCGCTGATCCCGATGGTCGTCGATGCCGTCAGTCCAATTCCGGTGCTGGCGGCCGGTGGCTTCGCCGACGGCCGCGGACTCGTCGCCGCGCTGGCGCTCGGGGCACAGGGGATTCTGCTCGGGACTCGCTTCCTTGCCAGCGATGAGTCACCGCTGCATCCGAACTTCAAGCAGGCGATCCTCGACAGCGACGGCCACGACACCCAGCTCTCGGAGATTCCCGATATCGCGGCGGGCCTGGTCTGGCCGGGCGCGATGACGCGTTCGCGGCGCAACCGGTTCATCGAACGCTGGGCCGGCCGCGAATGGGCGCTGCGGCAGCATCGCGCCGAGGCTATCGCGAGATTGCGTGCCGCGCGCGAGTCGGGCGACGTGGATGAGGGACCGTTGTCCATGGGGCAGGACGCGGGCCTCATCCATGACATTCTCCCTGCCGGCGAGATCGTGACGCGGATAGCCGCGGAGGCGGGCGAAATCCTGCGGACCCGTCTGCCGGCGACGGTGAGGGGCTAGCCAGGCCGGGATGCGTCGCGCCTGCGGAACACCAGCAGATACGACAGCGAGAAGTTCACCAGGAACGCCGCCATGATCGCCAACACCTTGGCGACTGCGAGCTGCAGCACCGGGTCGTCAATCACATGCGGGGTCAGCTCCACCGCGACCACCAGCACTGTGGTGTTGATGACGAGTCCCGCCAGGCCGGCGCTGAGAAACTTCAGGTAGGCCCACAGGCTGAGCTGCCGGTTCGACTCGCGCGCGAACGTGATGAAGGAGTTCATCACGTAGGAATTCGACACCGCGACCAGCCACGACATGACGTTGGCCGGAATGAGGGCGACATCGAATTGCTGCACGGCGACCCAGAATACGGCGAAATCGATCACCGCATTGATGGCGCCGACCGCCGCAAAGCTGGCGGCCTTCAGGATGAAGATTCGTTCATGCCATGCCGTGCGCAGGCGATGTAGCAGGTTTTGCACCGCCCCCGATTAACGCCATTTGGCGATTTCGCAAAGCAGCAATTGATGCAACTTCGCGACAGGTTTTCGTGTTTGGTCTATAAGTGATGCCGCGGCCGCAAGGCGTTGGGACATGATCGATCGCAGCAATGTGGGGCGTGACGTGCGGCCTGGAGAGCCGCCCGCCGGGCTTTCGATCGTGGTGCCGGTTTACAACGAGGCGCCCGGTCTTCCCCGATTCCACGAGCGGCTGTCGGCGGTGGCGCGCCGGCTGCGTCAGCAGCGCGGCCTGGCAGCGGAAGTCATCTACGTGGACGACGGCAGCCGCGACGACAGTTTCCCGGTCGTGTGCGCGCTGTCTCCCGAGGCGCTTGATGTGCAGGCGGTTTCGCTGTCGCGAAACTTCGGCAAGGAGGCCGCGCTGGTGGCGGGCCTCGACCATGCAAGGTTCGGGGCCGTGCTGTTCATGGACGGCGACGGCCAGCATCCGGCCGAGCTGATCGAGCGGCTGGTCGGGCACTGGCTCGATGACGGATATGACGTCGTCTACACCGCGAAAGCGCACCGCAGCGGCGAGCCGCGGCTGCAGCGCGCGGGCGTGCGGGCGTTTTACCGGGTGATCAACTGGGGCGCCCGGGCAAAAATTCCGCCGGACGCCGGCGACTTCCGCCTGCTGTCGCCGCGCGCGGCCGATGCGCTGCGCCGCCTGCCGGAACGCAACCGCTTCTTCAAGGGACTGGCGAGCTGGATCGGTTTCAAGCAGAAGCGCGTCGACTACGAACCTGAAGCGCGCATGCATGGCCGCAGCAACTGGAGCATCTTCGGGCTGATCGGTCTGTCGGTCGAGGGCATCACCTCGTTTTCGGTGGTGCCGCTGCGGATCGCGAGCCTGCTCGGTCTGCTGCTTGCGGCTGCCGCACTGGTGTTCGGCGGCATCATGGTGGTCGAGGCGTTCTTCTACGGGATCGCGGTGGCCGGCTATCCGTCCGTGATCGTCGGGTTGATGGTGCTTGGCGGGGTGCAACTCATCATGATCGGCGTGGTCGGAGAGTACATCGGCAAGGTTCTCTCCGAGATCAAGGCGCGTCCGATCTACTTCGTTGCCGGGCACGAGACGAGGACGGCTCGCGGCGAGAGCTCGGTTGCGCCCGTGCCGGCGAACCGGACGGCTGCGGAATGAACGGACGCGAGGCGCGGCCGGTCTGGCTGTGCGCCGATGACTACGGCATCTCTCCGGGAGTGAATGGAGCGATCAGGGATCTGGTCGCCCGGCGTCGATTGAATGCGACCTCCGTCATGGTGGCTGCGCCGTCGTTTGACCGGACCGAGGCTGCTTCGCTCGCCGAACTGAAAGCCGGGGGGACTGGCGCGGCAATCGGTCTGCACGTCACGCTGACCGGACCGTTCCGGCCGCTGACTGCAGGCTTCACGCCGTTGCGGGACGGCGCGTTCCTGCCGTTGCCGGAGCTGTTGCGGCGCGCGCTGTTGCGGCGGCTGTCGCCCCGGCATCTCGATGCCGAAATCGCCGCGCAGTTCGCCGCCTTCGCCGCCGCCTTCGGCCGGGCGCCCGAATTCGTCGACGGGCATCAGCATGTGCAATTGTTTCCGCAAATCCGCGATGCGTTTCTGCAGGTGGTGAAGTCTGTCGCCCCTGATGCCTGGGTCCGGCAATGCGGGCGCGTGCCGATGCCGCCGTTCCGACGGCTGGCGGATCGCAAAGCATTGCTGCTCGATGTCCTCAGCCGCGGCTTCCGCAAGCGTGCCGCGCGGCTCGGAGTTGCAACCAATCCGGCGTTTGCCGGGGCCTACGATTTCACCGCACCGGATGCGGACTTCGCCACGCTGTTCGGCGGGTTCCTTGAAGGCATGCCGGCCGGCGGCGTCATCATGTGCCATCCGGGCCAGGTCGACGCAGAGCTGGAACGGCTCGATCCGCTTACCCATCAGCGCGAGCGCGAGTACGCGTTCCTGTCTGGCGACGGCTTTCCGGCTGCGCTTCGCGCTCGCGACGTCGTTCTTGCCTGAAGCCGATCCGGAACCGGCCTGCCGTTGCGCCAGCTAAATTTTTCGCAAGCCATACCGCGCCGCCCCGGCACTCCCTAAATGATGCGCCGACGCTCACAGGAGCGCAGAGGAGACGCCATGACTCCGCAGGAACAGAAGCTGGTCGCCGACCTGTTCGACCGCCTTGCCACGCTGGAGAACGCGCCGCGGGATGAAGCGGCGGTCGATGCGATCAACGCCGGGCTCGATCGCGCGCCGAATGCGCTCTATCCGCTGGTGCAGACCGTTCTGGTGCAGGAAGAGGCGCTCAAGCGTGCCGACGCCCGCATCCGCGAACTGGAAAGCCGGCTTGCCGGCGCTCCCGGGCATGAACCGGCCGGGGGTTTTCTCGACAACATGCGCGACAGCCTGCTTGGCCGGCGGGAACCTCAAGGTTCCGTGCCGTCGGTGCGTCCGGGCACGGACACCTGGGGATCGGCCAGCAACCGATCCGGCATCGGCCGCGAAGCGCCCGCGCAGGATGCGTGGACGCAGCCGAGCCGTCAGCCGCCGTTCGGCCGCCCCGTCGCGCAAGCCTCTGCCGGCGGATCGTTTCTCGGTACGGCCGCGGCAACGGCTGCCGGCGTTCTCGGCGGCGCGCTTCTGATGAACACGTTCCGCGACATGTTCGGCGGAGAGAAAGGGCAGACGCAGGGCGCGTTTGACCGGCAAGCCGGCGACGGAGCCGCACAGCCCTGGGGCTCGGACACACGCAACAGCGATCTGGCCCGCGACGCCGGCCTCAACGAGGTCGGAGGCAATGACGGTCACGCCGCTTATGATGAAGGCGATCGCCACGGACTGTTCGACGTGGCGCAGAACGACGACGGTGACGATTACGACGACGGCGGCTTCGACGCCGACTTCGGGTCGATCGACGTCTGATCCGTCGTGCCGTCGCAAAGCAGAAAGGCCGCCGTCACCGGCGGCCTTTCGTTTGCTCTGGATCTTTCAGCGGGTCAGATCACGATGACGCGGGCGCCGACCCGCACGCGCTCGTAAAGATCGATCACGTCCTCGTTGCGCATGCGGATGCAGCCGGACGACACCGCCTGTCCGATCGTCCAGGGCTCGTTCGAGCCATGGATGCGATAGAGCGACGAGCCGAGATAAAGGGCACGCGCGCCGAGAGGGTTGTTGGGACCGCCGGCCATCCAGGTCGGCAGATCGGGCTGGCGCTGCAGCATCTCCGGCGGCGGCGTCCAGTCCGGCCATTCCTTCTTGGCGGATACGGTCTTCACGCCCGCCCAGGTGAAGCCGGGGCGGCCGACGCCGATGCCGTAGCGGACCGCCGTGCCGTTGTCCTGCACCAGGAACAGGAAGCGCTGCGGCGTATCGATCACGATGGATCCGGGCTTTTCGGTTCCGGAGTAGGGCACGACCTGCCGGTCGAAGGCCGGATCGACCGGCGGGCGCTCGCGCATGACCGGCTCGGCCGGCATCGCCGCCGGACCGCCGTATGCGTACACATCGCCCGGCGGGCGGGGCGGGTCGACCGGGCGGCCGCCGCCGAACAGGAATTCGATGAAGCCGCCGCCCATGCCCTGCGAGGGTTGGGCCGAGGCATAGCGCATGGACGGAGCCGGCTCGGCGTACGGCGCGACGTAGCCCGGCACCCGGTAGACGTGCTGAGCCTGCGGCGGCGCGCTGCGGGGATTGCTGTAGCGCTCGGGGAACAGCGGCATCGGTTGGGCGAGGGCCGGTGCGATACCAAGCGCGCTGGCGAACAGCGCGCACGCGATCACTCGTTGCATCTTGGAACTCTGATACTCGTTACACACAAACACAGCGCACGCGACAGGTGCGTGGCCGCCACTACATGGTGAAATTTGTACTGATCGGTAAAGGACAAGTGGCGCGGCGCTCGTAACGTCGCGTTAGCCGTGGGTTCGTTCCCGTAGCGTTTATTTTGCATGAATGGCGGCGGTGCATGGTTAACGCTGCCTCACCGCAATCGGTGAAACGCGATCTTAAATCGTCGCCGGATACCGTCGTGCGGATCATGGCGGTTCAGCGCAAAGTCTTCCGGATAGAGCAGAATGGTGCGGGGTTGGGGGATACGCCCCGCGACGAGTCGGCGCTGCGCCACGGCGAATTCATGGACGAGATCCGAGCATTGCGGCGGCTGATGCAGCCGGCCGATGGGTCCGGCCGCGAGTCGCAGGAGCGGGCCCGCGCGCAGATCGCAGAGGCGCAGGCCTACCGGGCGGAGCTGCAACTGATCGCCGATGCGGTGCGGACAACGCGCGGCGAACTGCACGGCTCGCCGGGCGCGGAGACGAAGCAGGCGCTCGGCCGCGCCAGCCGCGAACTTGCGGCGATCGTCTCGGGCACCGAGCAGGCGACCCAGGACGTGCTGCGCGCCGCCGAGGAGATCGATCAGACCGCCAACATGCTCACGGCGGCGCTGCGCAGCGGCCACGAGCGCGGTCTCGCCAACGACATCCGCGACCAGGTCGTGAAGATCTACGAGGCGTGCAATTTTCAGGATATGACCGGCCAGCGGGTCGGCCAGGTCAGGGATATCCTCGCGGCGCTGGAGTTGCACGTGAGCCGTCTCCAGGAGATCTGGCGTGCGATCGAGCGCTTCGAGCCCGTGATCGTGGAGCCGCCTGCGGGCGACACGCGGTTTCTCAACGGGCCGAAGCTCGAAGGCGACAGCGGCCACTTCTCGCAGAACGACATCGACGCCATCTTCGGCCGCGCCTGACGCATTCAGGCTGCGGGCCGCCGGATTGCCGCAAAGCACGCCAGCGCGATCAAGGCGAACGCCGCGGCGCATGCCAGCGCCGCAGGATCGGATGAGCGCTCGGCGACGAAGGCAAGCGTCAGCGGTGCCACCGCCTGCATGAGCATGGACGGCCGCGCCATCCTGCCGATCAGCGCGCCGTAGCCCGCCGCGCCGAACAGCGCCAGCGGCACCGCACCGCGCGCGATGGTGACGAGTCCGTTGGCGGCGCCGAACATCAGCGCGAAGACCGCGGCGGTGGGCACCGTGACGCCCAGCATGGCCAGCATGGCGAACGCCGCCACCAGCATCGCCACCGCGAAGCGCGCGACGTTGAGCGGGTGGACGTTGCGTGCGAACACGAATTCCGTGAGCCGGGCCATCACCTGGGCCGGGCCGAACAGCGCGCCGATCAGCACCACGGTGCCGGCGTCGATGCCGCTGCGGCCGAACACGGCAAGCAGGTGCGCCGACAGCGCCGACGGCACGAACGCGTAGCTCGCGAATGCCGTGGCAACCAGAATGAAAGCCGCGCCCCGCGACGGCAGCAGCGCCGGCGCCCTGACGGCAGGGTCGGGCGGCGGCGGTGCCGCGGCGCGCCCGCGCGGCAGCGCGAACAGGTGAAGCGGCGCGCATACCAATGCCAGCAACGCCGCGTAGGCAAGATAGGTGCCGCGCCAGCCGAACGACTCCATCAGCAGATGCGTGGTGGGCCATCCGACCGTGGAGGCGAAACCGCCGGCCAGCGTGAGCATGGTGATGGGCACGCGAGCCTGCGCGCCGAAGATGCGGCCGAGCGTCGCGAACGCGGAATCGTACAGCGAGCCGGCAAGCCCGATGCCGATGGCGATCCAGACCGCGAGATAGGCCGGTCTGCTTTCCGCGTACACCAGTCCGACAAGGCCGAGTGCGCCGATCAGGTTGCCTGCCGTCATCACGACATGGCCGCCGAACCGGTCGATCGAGCGGCCGATCAGCGGCAGCGAAAATCCCGCAACCAGCAGGCAGAGGGAAAAGCCGCCCATGGCAAAGGCGAGCGTCCAGCCGCGCTCCGCGGCGATCGGCGGAACGGTCAGCACCGGCGAGTAGAAGATCGCGCCCCAGGCGACGATCTGCGTGACGCCGAGCACCGGCACCGCGCGCCAGGGGCCGTGAATCACGTCGTCAAACGAGGGCATGGTTCCATGCTAGAGCATGATCCCGAAAAGTGGGAACCGGTTTCCGGAAAAGGCAGAGAGCTGCAACGCGCCCGGCAGGATCGTGCGCGCTACGCCGTCGCTTTGCTGCGTTCGAACTCCGGCACCTTCGCGGAAAACCGGTCGAGCCAGGCGACGAGCCGGGGGTGGCTGTTGCGCCATGCTCCCTCGAAGCGCAGGTCGCGATGTCCGAGCAGGCACGCCAGTGCGATCTGGCCGACATTCGGAATGTCGTCGACCGGCGGCGGGGATGCTTCCAGCGCCGCGAGTCCCCGCGCGACCTTGCCGTTCTGGTAATCGAGCCACTTCGCCACATGATGCTCGGCGGGACGGAAGCGGCCCTCGTACAGCACGAGAAGGGAGGCGTCGGTGGTGCCGTCGGCCAGCGCCTGCAGCCGCAGCGCCTCGAACCGCGCCTTCGGTTCCGCGGGGATGATGCGGCCGCCGCCGGCGACGTGGTCCAGGTATTCGAGGATCACGCGGCTGTCGAACAGCGTGGTTCCGTCGTCCAGCACCAGGATCGGAATCTTGCCGACCGGGTTCTGGCCGCGCAGCGTGTCGGTCTCGTCGGCCGGATCGGCCTTTTGCGTGACGATCCTGTCGGACAGCCCCAGCACGCTGGCGGCGAGCAGGACCTTGCGTCCGAACGGCGAAGGAAGCGAGGTGCGCAGGATCATCCCGCAAGGTTGGAGCAGGACGATGCCGCATGCAAGGACGCACTTGCGCGGTCCCCACGCGGTCGCATGGCAATCGAAAGCGTGTGCGCGGCGTCTGTCGCGCGGTCCGGGTCAGCCGGTGACGATCAGATTGACCGCCTTGGGACCCTTGCCCTTCTTGTCGGGCTCGACGTCGAACTGAATGCGCTGTCCTTCGTTCAGCGATTTCATTCCTGCCTGCTCGACCGCAGTGATGTGCACGAACACGTCGCGCCCGCCGTCATCCGGCTTGATGAAGCCGTAACCGCGTTCGCCATTGAAGAACTTCACCACTCCACTCATTGCCATCGGGAAACTCCTCCCCCCGAAAACGCTTCCCCCCTCGCCCGCGCCGCAGGCGGCTCGGCCGGACATTCACGTTCGGAAGAAAGATTTGGCCCCGCAGAGGCCAAGTCACTCCGCCGACCCCCCAATGGAGGCGGAACGTCTTCAGCCAGCCGCTTAGCGTATCCACAATGCACGGCGGCTGGAAAGGGGTGATGCGGTTCAGCGCGCGTTTTCGTCGGCGATCCAGTCGAGCACGGTCTGCGCCCTGCTGCCGCGGCCGAGCACGCCGGCGAGCGCCGGCAGCAGCGTGCCGAGCTCGTCATGCAGGGTCCATGGCGGGTTGACCGCAATCAACCCGCAGCCGCGCAATCCGGAGATTTCTGAACCCTTTGCGAGGATCAGTTCCATTCGCAACATTTTTCCGATGCGGAGACGGCCGAGCTTGCGGACGAACCCGTAGGAGTCGCTGGCGTCCTTCACCGGATACCACAGCAGATAACTGCCGGTCGGCCATTTGCGGTGCGCTGCGGTAAAGCCGGTGGCGAGACGCGAATATTCGTCCGGCTGTTCGAACGGCGGATCGATCAGCACCAGGCCGCGCCTTTCGTTCGGCGGGACGTAGGCATTGGCGGCGGTCCAGCCATCGATGGCAATTGTGCGGGCGCGTGGGTCGCCGCGCAGCGCGCGGCCGAGCGCGCCGGCCGCCTGCGGCTCGAGTTCGCACGCGATCAGGCGGTCATGGCGCCGCATCAGCCGCAGCGCCAGCGCCGGAGACCCCGGATAGGACGTCAGGCGTCCCGGCGGATTGAAGGCCCGCACCGCGTCCAGATACGGCGCGAGCAGCGCGCCCGCTTCGGTGGAAAGCACCGGCGCGGCGGCGGCACCCAGCAGACGGCCGATGCCGTCGCGCCATTCGCCGGTCCGCTGCGCCTCCCGGCCGGCCAGATCGTAAACGCCGGAGCCGGCATGCGTATCGATCACGCGGAACGGGGCGGGCTTCTGCGCCAGATGCAGCAGCACGCGGCACAGCACGGCATGCTTAACGACGTCGGCGAAGTTGCCGGCATGGAACGCGTGACGGTAATTCATCGAGGTGCCGCGCTGCCGTTAAGGTTGCGATGCGTTATCGCACGTTTGCGGCGACACCTGCGCTATCGTGATCGCGCGGCAGGACCGCCGGTGGAGGCGCCGGCGGTGAAGACGGGACCACCCCCATGGGACGGGTGCTGGCGATTGCTGCGGCCCTCTACGCGCTGGGCCATCCGGGCTTCGATGCCTGGCGGCCGGTCGCATTCGACCGCTCGCTGCGCGAATTTCACCGCGACATGAACCGCATTGCGCACGACACCTTGCGGGTTTTTGCAGTGTTCGACCGCTCCGGCACCGTGCGCACCCTGGCCGAACTCGGCAGCCAGCTTCAGGCGATGGTCACAGTCCGCTGAGATTGGTCTTGCGGATCAGTTCGCCGCCGCGCACCGGCGGCATGATCACGCGATCGCGCCGGCAGGCGCGCCGGTCGACCTCGGGGCAGTCGCGGAACTTGAGATCCTTGGACATGCAGATGCGCACCTCGCTGAGCCGCGTGCTGTCGCACGTCACGGCGATGGAGGCGCGGGTCATTCCGGGATTGGACTTCACGAAGGCCTCTTCGATCTTGTCCGGACTGACGGTGGCGGGCGCATGCAGCGCCTCATAGTCGTGCGGCACGGTCACGGCGCCGCGCGCCTTGCGAACCAGATCGAAATAGGCTTGCGGGCCGAGGCCGCTGCAGGTGCCGTGCTGATCCCACTGGTGGAACACCAGCCGGGGCGCCGGCATCAGGTCGAGCATCGAGATCATGATGGCACGGTTGAGCCTTGGCGCCGGCACCTGGCAGGCGCGCGGGAAGCCGCGCTCGTACTGCGGCCACAGGCCATGCACGATGAAGGAATAGGGGCGGGCGGTGCCGCATTGTTCATGCGCCTGCCGCCCGCGCTCGGCCGTGGCCTGGCAGTATGACGGCGACCACGACAGCGACAGCACGTAGAAATCGAACTCGCCGGGCAGGTGACGGGCAGCCTCGCGCGGACGCTCCTGCGCCGGCGCGGCTCCGAATGTGACGGCAAGGACGAGAATGAACGCGGCTGTGGTTGCCGCACGGATTGCAAGCCGGACCATGGGACGCCCCCTCTGACGCGAAACGGTTGACGCAAACAACGCCGTCAGGCTTTCACAAGGGATGGAACATTGCAAGAACAAAATGGAATGAAACAGGTACGACCCCGGCGGGGCCGGACTGCGGCTATGGGAGCGCCATCTTGCAGTTCGGATTATAGGCCCAGTTGCGGTCCAGCCCGACCACGCACCATTCGACGCCCCAGTTCGCTCCGATCAGCCCGCCGTCCTCGATGATGGAGTAGTGCATGGTGCGCCAGCGGCCGTCGGATACCAGCACCTTGCCGGTGCAGAAGCGGCGCGGCACCGCCCCCTCCATCCATGGCCGGAACGACACCTCGCGAACCGCGCTGACGTCCTGGATGGTCAGGCTGGAGTTCCAGAACCGGCTTTCCTTGACGGCGAAGCGCCCGACGATCCGGCCCAGCGCCGATGCTGCGTCGCAGGCCGGCAACACCGCGTCGTAGCGCGGTCCGGACAGGTAGAAGTTTTTTTCCAGCCAGCTCGCAGCCGCGGCAGGCGCCGCCGAAACACCCAGCAGGCAGGCGGCCACTCCGGCGTACACCAGCCCGCGCAATCCGCGACCCGGGAACGATACGTTGATCGGGTTCATGGCGGTCCGATCTCCCTCGACGCAACCACGGGCACACAGCCCAAGCGTAACCCTAGCACAACAACCGCCAGCGCAGTCTCGCCGGCGTGCGGTTTCACACACAGAAAACCGGGCCGGCCGCTGGCGATTTCGGCATTCTCTCCCTAACCTTCCCCCGCACTGATTCGCGCTTTTGTGGCTGCGTTCGCGACGGACCGACCGGAGACGAACATGGCTTTCGAACTGCGCCGACTCGAGGCTGTCGAGGACTATTTCGGGATTCAGGCTGCGGGCCGCCTGTTGACCGAGGTGGTGGCGCCCTGGGTCCAGGAGCTCGGACTGCTTGTTGAATCGATCGAGTCCGGTCGCCCGGCCGGTGCGCCGCCGGACTGGCAGCCCGGTGCGATCATCCGGATGCCGTTTTCCTCCAGACTTTGCCGTGACGGGGTGGTGTGCCCCCAGGCGCTGATGGCGCTGGCCGACACAGCGATGGTGTTCGCGTGCGCAGCGGCCTGGAGCGGATACAGGCCGACCAGTGCGGTCGATCAGACCACGCACTTCCTGCGGCCGGTCAGTTTCGACGTGCTGGCCGATGCGCGCATCGTCCGGATCGGACGGACCAACTGCTTTGGACGGGTCATGCTGTCGAGCGCGGTCGACCGGCGGCCGGTCGGCATGGTGTCGAGCGCCTACGCCGTGCTCTGACCGTTCGCGGCCGCGGCCGCGACATTTACGGAAGCCGGAGAACAAACAAAAACGCCGCCGGAACCACCGGCGGCGCTTTTCTGTCGATCGGGTCCGGTCAGGCCTGCTGCTGATGAGCAACGGCCGGAGCCTGCGCGTCCGGACGCCATTGCGCGAGGCTGTCGGCGATGATCTTCATCGAGGTCATCGCGTTCTGGCTGAGACTCGCGTAGCCGCTGATCTCGCGCTGGACACGCTCGCCCTCGCTGCGCAGCATGTCGCGCACGCGGGTGAGTTCGCCGATCACATGGTCGATCTCGCCGATCGACTGCCCGGCAACGCGCTGGATCAGCGTGTTGATGTTGTCGGAGGCCATCTCGCCGCCTTCGGTCCGCGACCGGCGGAACACCGAAATGTCGCGCCGCACGAACTCCCGGATGTCGCCTTCGACCTCCTCTGCCGCGGTGGTGGCCGCCGCAGCCTGATCGATTTCACTCAGCCGCTCGGGTCTGATCACTGGCATCGCCTTGCTCCTTCATTCGCATGAATTGCGATGAGACACGCTCCCCTAGAGGCGGCCATTGCGGCATGTCATCTGGGCAACTTGTCGACGATTCCAAGGCGGCCTTGCGCCGTCCTCAGAACGAAGTAAGCGGCGGGTTTCCGCTCACCAGGTGTGACGGAACCTGGCGCTGATGCTCTTGGTGCTGGCCGAACCGGCCGGGTCGGTCACCGTGGTGGTGACGCTGAACGGACCGCCGATCCGCTGTTCGGCGCTGATCCGGTTGTGCCACTGCGTATCCGCGCTGGTCGTGGCCACGCCGGCCGACAGGGTCGTGCCGGTGTGCTTGAGGTTGAATCGAACCGAGCGGTCGGTCTCCCAGACCGACGCGCCGGGCGGAATGGCGGCCAGCGCCGGTGGCGCATTCTGCAAGGACTGAGTAGCCGAATACCGGTCCTGCAGGGTGACCGAAACGTTGTCGCCGAGCGGCACCGTGCGGCTCAGGGTGGCCGAGATCTGGCCTTGCTCCTGCATCGGGTCGAGCCGGGCATCCACCGACGTCCTGTCCCAGAACAGCGGGGCCGGAGCCTCGATACGTCCCCAGACCGTGCCGGTCGAGGGGCCGGGGCCGTCGCCATGCCGAATGGTGTCGGCCACACCTGCCGGACCCTGGTCCGGGGCGATGTGGGCGTCGATGCCAATGCGGGCGTCCCATTCGCTCTGCAGTTCGCGGCCCACGCTGAGCGCCACCGACCCGTCGTCGTTTTCGGTGCGGCTGCCGAAGGCCGCGGATGAGGTGCTCTGTGCAAAGGCCGGTGTGCCGGACCACTGGAAGCCGGCTGCAAGGCCGGCGACGACGATGGCGCGCACTACCAGACGGCTCATTCCAAGGCTACCTCGAGCGCCCGACCGGCGCGGGTCGGATATCCCGCCCGATTGAGGCGGAGTTTTGGAAACTTTGCGGCGATGGGTATGGATTCGTTAACGGCGGCTTTCCGATCACAGACGCGGATTCGCGGGACAGGTCACTCCGCTTTAGTAGCCGACCAGGATTTCGGCAATCTTCGGATTGATGGCCTTCAGCTTGCTGTCGCTGGAGTGAAACTCCTGCTGTCCTGTCACGACCGCCCGCATTTCGGCGGACGCCGCGGTGTCGGCTGCGAGCCGGATCCCGATCCGGCAGCCTCCGGCCAGTCTGGCGAACCGGCCGCCCTCCCAGCCGAGCACGGTTGCATAGCCCCGTGGGTCCAGACCGGAGAGCTTGAAGGGCCGGCCGTTCATCCGCTCCAGCGTCGCGAGCGGAATGCCGAGCTTCAGGCCGTGCGGCGCGGTCCACTGCGAGCGGCCGTTGATCGCAATCAGCGAGAGGTCGGTGCGCGAGGCCTCGTCGTTCCACAGCACCTCGAGGCGGCGGCGGGCGTCGTTGGGAAACAGGATGGAGGCCTTGAGCTTGCTGCCATCCGGGCCGTCGACGTCGCCGAACACGATGTTGCTCGAGTTGAACTTGCGGGCGAGCGTCAGGTGGGTGGCGGCCTTGCTGAACGTGCCGCCGCAGGTCACCGCGTTGCCGCTCGATGCGGTGGCGCGCGGCTTTGCAGCAGGCTTCGGCGCCGGTTCGTCCTGGTCCTGTTGAACGTGCCGCGGCGGCGGTGCCGGCGATGCCGGAGGCTGCGGCGGGGTTTGCGGTTGAGCCTGCGGAGCGGCGGGAGTCTCGGGCCAGGGCGATTGCTGCTGGCCTCCCGACGGCGCCGGGCCGGGCCAGCGATTCTGGATCTGGCTGCCGGGCGACGGCGTCTGTGCGGTTGCCGGCCACGTCCAGACGGTCGCGGCAACCAGCAATGAAACCACCGGCAAAGTGCGCGTCATCGTCTCCTCCGGACCCGAACACGCAGCCCCGGACAGCTGCACCGCCTGCACGCGCCCGCCCGCCCGGCGGGACACGGAGCGCGACCAGCAATCCTACCGATTGCGGGCCGAAATGTGATCCCCGATGGAGAAATGTCGCGGCCGGATGCCTGCGGCCGGTGTTGCCGTGCCCTGAAAGCCCCGTTGCACCCGCCGCCCGGTCTGCGGTAGCGACTGTGGCGGGAGGGCTACCGCGCGGGGATCGGCGCGGAATCGGTGCTCCTGCCGTGACCGGCTGCGGGCCGGGACGGACCCCAGCCAAAGGAGCAACCATCGTGAGCCAGGCCACGCCCGACGTCGTGAAATCCTTCGCCCCGACCGGGCGGCTGCGCGCCGCGATCAACCAGGGCAATGGCGTGCTGGTGCAGAGGCAGCCGGACGGCGCCGAGCCGAAGGGCGTCACCATCATGCTGGCGAAAGAGCTGGGCAAGCGGCTCGGTGTGCCGGTGGATCTGGTGCTGTTCAATGCGGCCGGCGAGGTGTTCGAGGCGCTCAAGCAGGGCAAGTGGGACATCGCATTCCTTGCCATCGAGCCGGTGCGCGCCGCCGAAATCGACTTCACCTCGCCCTATGTTCTGATCGAGGGCGCCTATCTTGTCCCAAAGGACTCGCCGCTCAAGACGCCGGCCGATGTCGACAGGCCGGGCATCCGCATCGCGGTCGGCAAGGGCTCGGCCTACGACCTCTATCTGACCCGCACCATCAAGCATGCGGAGATCGTCCGCGCCTCGACCGGCGGAGGGCGTGCGTCGATCGATCTGTTCCTCGACCAGAAGCTGGAGGTCGCCGCCAACGTCCGGCAGCCGCTCGAGAGTTACGCGAAGACGGACCCGAACGTGCGCGTGATGGAGCAGCGCTTCATGGCGATCGAGCAGGCGATGGGTACGCCGAAGGGGAGGGACGCGGCTGCCGCGTATCTGAAGTCCTTCGTCGAGGAGATGAAGCGCTCGGGCTTCGTCGCCGATGCCTTGAAAGTCACCAACCAGCCCGACGCCAAGGTCGCTCCGCCGGCATGACGATCACCTGGCACGCGGCACCGGACGGGACGGAGTCCCGGCCGGTGGATTGAACGGATTGGGAATGCATTGCCCGCCGACGCCGGAGACCGTATCGAGGCACTGCTGCCGGGTGACGAAATAGCAATTGCTGGCGCCGCCCAGCCCGTTGCCGGTGTAGAGAGCGCACCAGTGGTAAGGATCGGCCTGGGCTGAAGCGCCGGTGCTGAAGGCCATCAGCAACAGCAGGGCGGCACCGGCGGTCTGCATCGCGGTCTCCTTTTTCGTCATTGTTTTTTCTTGCGGCGCGGCTGCTGCTTCGGGCCGGTGTAGAACGGATTCGGACGGCAGGTGCCGCCGACGCCGGAAATCGTCGCCCGGCATTGCTCGAGGGTCATGAAGTAGCAGTTGCTCGCCCCGCCGCCGCGCCATCCGCCGTACTCGGCGCACCAGCGGTACGGGTCGGTCTGGGCGGAGGCGGTGGCTGGGGCCGCAAACAGCATGGCGATTGCCGCCGACGCGGCGAGGCCGAACCACAAAGACGATCGGGTCATAGGGGGTCTCCGGAAGTGTGTGCCCGTCGGTACCGGCGGGCAGGTCGCCTTCCCCCAATGCACAAAAGATAAAGCGCCTCCCCCGCCATGAACAGGGGGGCGCCGTCCGTGCTAACGCATATGCTCGCGCCGCCAGTCGGACGGCCGCTCGAAGCGGCCGCTCCACAGCCCGCGCCTCGCATCGCGGGCCTCGCGTTCCGCAGCCGAATAGCGGCCCTTGCTGTGCTGTCGCAGTTCGATGGCGTAGCCCATCCGGATCATGGCTTCGCTGAGATCGCGTCCTTCGACGGTGCACACCGCCACGCTGCGGTCGTGGCTCTGTCCCACCGGCGTGCAGGTCACGTTGCGCGTGCCGATCAGGTCCACGAGTTCGCGGCGCGCCGCCGTGCCGCAACGAAAGGATTTCCCCTGCGCGTCGAGGCAGTCCTGCCGGCCCTCGGGCGCGTCGATCCCGAACAGGCGGACGCGTGCGCGGCCGATCTCCAGCGAGTCGCCGTCGACCACGCGGGCGCGTCCGGCGATGGCGTCTGCGGTCTGGCGCGGCGGTTCGGCGGTCGGGGCCTGCCAATCCTTCAGGATCTGGGTGACGGCGGCTCCGACCGCGATGATGACGAGCCAGACGATGAGGTGTTTCGGCGAGCGCACGGTTGTGTGTTCGCCGGTCCATGCCGGCGATCCATCGTGACGGGACAGCGTTGTCGGGGATGACGGAGGGCAAGGTCAAGCCCGTGCCGGATGCGTCCGATGCAGCGGCCTGTCTGGCGGTCTGATTCCAACATTCGCTCCCCGTTTCGGCGGGCGTGTTGCGAATGCCAAATCCGCTTCGCTAGCCGCCGTTCATGGCTGCCAGCGCCCGCACCCAGGCGTTGGGCACCAGCATGTTGGGCGGCGCCGTCAACCCGAGTTCGCGGGCCACGACGATTCCGAAGTCATTGCAGTTGAACATCACCATGTGCCATGCGCGTTCGTGCTCGCGCAGATGGGACACAGTGCGCTTGAGATGTGCGTATTGCGCCGCGGTGAGATTGCGCCGGTAGATGGCGCTCGGCCGCTCGGAGTAATCGCCCGGAACGGCCTGCACCCGCGCAGCGACCGGGACGAACGTGCCCATGACGAGCGCGGCGCGGCCGCCTTCCGGATAAAGGCCCATCCGGTGGGTTTCGACCGCACGGCCGTCGGCGTCACGGCGGCCATACACGATGAAGGTGTGACCCCACAGCGCGCCGGGTCTTGCGTGGAATTCGACAAAGTGTCCGGCGCGCGGCGGCTGGGCGTCGGCAGACGGGATCGCGAGACAGAACAACGCAGCAATCAGCGGTACGACCCGCATGGATCCCCCAGACGCCACCCCCGTCGGTGTCCCGCGCCCGCACCGTACGCAAAGACAGACCCGCATTTTCGTCCGCTGCGGCGCGGGCGCAATGCGGCGCTGACGGCAAGGTTAACGGTGGCCGCGATGCCGCGTCAGTCGCAGGGGAGTCAGCGGCGCGCCGGACCGGCTGGCGCCGCGGGTGCGGCGGGCTTCGGCGCAGCGGCGTCACCCAACGATTCCTTGGTCTTGTCGGCGATGCATTTGGTGACCCAGGCAATGCGGGCGTCGTCGCCACGCAGCCCGCGCTGCCGGTCGACCTGGCCCCAGCAGATCTGCCGGATCATCAGGGCTCGCTGTTCAGGCGTGTATTGCGGGTCTCGCTCCGGCGGCAATTCCGCAGGCTTGGCGGCGGGGGCGCGCGCCGCCTGGCTCTGGGCCGGCTGTGCCGCCGGGGCCGGCGTGGTTGCAGGCGCCGCTGCCGCCGGCGCCGTTGCTTCCGGCTTGGCGGTGTCGGACGGCTGTTCGGGACCGTCGGCTGTGGTCCGGCAGGCGCCCAGCGCGATCGCCGCGACGATCAGCACGGCCAGGGCCGGGGTTCGCACGCCGGATCGCGCGCGCGCCGAGGCTGACGCGGGCAGCGTACTGGCTGCACCGTTCCTCAATGCCGCATCCCAACGGACATCCGTCATGCGTCACCGCGTGCCTGGGGCCGGAACCGCCGATGCACCGCCAGGTCCTCATCCAGGCTCTCATCCAGGTCCTTGTCCCTGCGGTCGCAGCGGCCGCACGAATCCGTGCAGCGCATGGAGATGCCGCTCGCACGTTCGGACATGGTGATGGCCGTGCGGGTCATCGTCCTCTCGGTTTGAAGCCGCCGCGCATGCCGGGCCTGCCCATGGTCGAGCGCGGACCCTGCCTGGCGGGGATCGCCTCGATCCCGGGCCCCATCTCGTCAAGGGTGGGCTTGCGCGGACGCGCCTTGCCCGGACGGTGCGGCGCGGTCTCGTGATGGAGCGCGATGCCCATTTCGTCGAGATGCGGCTTGTGCGGACGCGACACGTCGCCCTTGCCGCCTTTTACGGGCAGCTTCACCACCTTGGCGGTCGGATCATCCACCACCGCGAGTTCGGTGGCGCGCAGCCGCTTGAGTTCGTCGCGCAGCCGCGCGGCCTCCTCGAAGTCGAGATCGGCGGCGGCGGCGCGCATGCGCTTTTCCAGGTCTGCGAGCACGGCCTCGAAATTGTGCCCGATCGACGCCGTATCCTCCTCGCCGATGCCGGTGAGGCCGCCATCGGTGGAAACCAGCACATGGTCGCGTTCATATACCGACGAGAGAATGTCGCCGATCGATTTCTTCACGCTCTCGGGCGTAATGCCGTTCGCCTCGTTATAGGCCATCTGCTTTTCGCGGCGGCGCTCGGTTTCCTCCATGGCGCGCTGCATCGAGCCGGTGACATGATCGGCGTACAGGATGACCTTGCCGTCGACGTTTCGCGCGGCGCGGCCGATGGTCTGGATCAGCGAGGTCTCGCTGCGCAGGAAGCCTTCCTTGTCGGCGTCGAGGATGGCGACCAGGGCGCACTCCGGAATGTCGAGGCCCTCGCGCAGCAGGTTGATACCGACCAGCGCGTCGAACGCGCCCAGCCGCAGGTCGCGGATGATCTCGATGCGCTCCAGGGTGTCGATG
>CAZGSW010000052.1:0-8767 GCA_964528635.1 uncultured Rhodoplanes sp.
AGAAGGGCGAGGCCGTGATGGTGCAGGGCGCCTCGTCCGGTGTCGGCATCATCGGGTTGCAGATGGCGAAGCTGCTCGGTGCGGGCCTTGTGGTCGGCACATCGACCGACGACGCGCGCCGCGCCCGGCTCAAGGAGTTCGGCGCCGACCTTGCGGTTAGCACAAAGGACGCAGACTGGCCGGATCAGGTGCTCAAGGCGACCGGCGGCAAGGGCCTCAACCTCACCGTCGACATGTTGTCCGGCTCGGTGGTCAGCCAGACCATGCAGTGCACGGCGCTGCTCGGACGGATCGTCAACATCGGCCGCCTGGCCGGCATGAAGGCCGAATTCGACTTCGACCTGCATGCGAGGAAGCGGATCGACTACATCGGGGTGACGTTCCGCACCCGGACCATCGAGGAGGTTCGCGACATTCTGGTCAGGATGCGCGCCGACCTTTCGGACGCTGTGGCCGCGGGCAAGATCAGGGTGCCGGTCGACAAGACCTATCCGCTCGCTGAGGCGAAAGCCGGCCACGAGCACATGCGCGCCAACAAGCACTTCGGCAAGATCCTGCTGATCCCCTGACGGGCGGCCGGCCGCGCTTGGTATAAGGCGTCATGCCCCCTGACATCGAACTCGGTCTCGACACCTTCGGCGACATCACCGACGGTCCGGACGGCAAGCCGCTGCACGCCGCGCAGGTGATCCGCGATGTCGTTGAGGAAGCGATCATCGCCGACCAGACCGGCGTCGATTTCATCGGCCTGGGCGAGCACCACCGCGCCGATTTCGCCGTGGCATCGCCGGAGATGGTGCTGGCGGCGATTGCAAGCCGCACCACGCGCATCCGGCTCGGGTCCGCCGTTACGGTGCTGTCGTCGGACGATCCGATCCGGGTGTTCCAGCGCTTCTCGACGCTCGACGCGCTGTCGCACGGCCGCGCCGAAGTGATGCTCGGGCGCGGCTCCTTCATCGAATCCTTCCCGCTGTTCGGCTTCGACCTCGACCGTTACGAGGAGCTGTTCAACGAGAAGCTCGACCTGTTCGCCGCCGTCCTGACCCAGCAGCCGGTGACGTGGAGCGGTACGACGCGGCCGCCGCTCGCCAACCAGACCGTCTATCCGAAGACCGAGTCGGGGCGGCTCACGACCTGGATCGGCGTCGGCGGCACGCCGCAGTCGGTGATGCGGGCCGTGCATTACGGCATGCCGATGATGCTCGCAATCATCGGCGGCGATCCCAGGCGCTTTATCCGGTTTGCCGACCTGTACCGCCGGGCGCTCGGCGAGATGAGCAAGCCCGAGCTTCCGGTGGGCGTGCATTCGCACGGTTTTGTCGGTGAAACCGATGCGCAGGCGCGGGACGACCTGTTCGCCGACTACAAACGCATGCGCGACCGGATCGGCGCCGAGCGTGGATGGCCGCCCTTGACGCCTGCTGACTTCGCGCACGAGATCGAGCGCGGCTCGCTTTACGTCGGATCGCCGGAGACGGTGGCGCGCAAGATCGTGGCCACCGTCCGGGCGCTCGGCGCGGACCGCTTCGACATGAAGTACAGCGCAGGTCCGTTGTCGCACGGAAAGATGATGCGCTGCATCGAGCTCTACGGGCGAAGGGTCATCCCGCTGGTGCGGGACATGATGGCGTCCTGACGGCCGGCCGCTCCGGCAGACAGGTGGCCGGGCGAACGTCCGGCGCTGCGGCTCGGCTGCCCGTTACCCCGAACTTGCGATCTCGTCGCGGCGCTTGCGAACCGCTGGCGCGATCATCAGGGCGAGGATCGCCAGGGTTGCGATGATGAAGGCGAGGCTGAGCGGACGGGTCACGAACACCGACGGATCGCCCTTCGACATCAGCATGGCGCGGCGCAGGTTTTCCTCCATCATCGGCCCGAGCACGAATCCGAGCAGCAACGGTGCCGGCGGGAAGCCGAGCTTCAGCCACAGGAAGCCGATGATGCCGAACGCCGCCGTCAGGTAGATCTCGAACGGCGAGTTCTGCACGCTGTAAACGCCGATCGCCGAGAACGCCATGATGGCCGGGAACAGGAGCCGGTACGGCACCTTCAGAAGTTTCACCCACAGCCCGACCAGCGGCAGGTTGAGGATCACCAGCATCAGGTTGCCGAGCCACATGGAGGCGATCAGGCCCCAGAACAGGTCCGGCTTCTGCGTCATCACCTGCGGGCCCGGCTGGATGCCCTGGATGGTCAGCGCGCCGAGCATCAGCGCCATCACGCCGGACGCCGGCAGGCCGAGCGTCAGCATCGGGATGAACTTGGTCTGCGCGTCGGCGTTGTTGGCGGCTTCAGGTCCGGCCACGCCCTCGATGGCGCCGCGGCCGAACCGGGTGGGGTCGGCGGCCAGCTTCTTCTCCAGCATGTAGGAGGAGAACGAGGCGATCGCCGGTCCCGTGCCCGGCAGCACGCCGAAGAACGAGCCGAGCAGGGTGCCGCGCACGATCGGTCCGGCGGACGCCTTCAGGTCGCTCCGGGTCGGCATCAGGTTGGGCACCTTTGACGTGAACAGCTCGCGGCGCTCGGGATTGCCCAGATTGCTGATGATCTCGCCCAGCGCGAACACGCCGACCGCGATGACGATGAAGCCGATGCCGTCAGACAGCTCGAAGATGTCGAACGTGTAGCGGTGCAGTCCGGTGTTGACGTCGCTGCCGACGATGCCGAGCAGCAGACCGAGCGCCACCATGGACAGCGACTTGATCATGTCGCCCTGCGCCAGCACGGCGGCGGCGACCAGGCCCATCAGCATCAGGGAGAAGTACTCGGGCGCGCCGAATTTCAGCGCGACCTCGGCAAGCGGTGGTCCGGCCAGCGCGATCAGCAGCGTGCCGAAGGTGCCGGCGATGAACGAACCGATCGCCGCGATGGCGAGCGCCGGCCCGGCCCGGCCCTGGCGCGCCATCTGGTGGCCGTCGATACAGGTGACCACGGCGGATGTCTCGCCGGGCAGGTTCACCAGAATGGCCGTGGTGGAGCCGCCATACTGCGCGCCGTAGTAGATGCCGGCGAGCATGATCATCGCGGCGACCGGCTCCACGTTGAACGTCAGCGGCAGCAGCATTGCGATGGTGGCGAGCGGGCCGACGCCCGGCAGCACGCCGATCAGCGTGCCGACCAGAACGCCGAGGAAGCAGTAGGCCAGGTTTTGCAGCGTGAAGGCGACGCCGAAACCGAAGGCGAGATTTGTAAAGAGTTCCATGAGGCTCAGACCCCGCCGAACAGTTCGTAGGGCAGGCCGATGCCCCAGATGAACACGGCGACGCAACCCAGCACGA
This sequence comes from uncultured Rhodoplanes sp., assembly GCA_964528635.1. Classification (GTDB taxonomy): domain Bacteria; phylum Pseudomonadota; class Alphaproteobacteria; order Rhizobiales; family Xanthobacteraceae; genus Z2-YC6860. The sequence goes on from CAZGSW010000052.1 coordinate 3,279, forward strand.
GCACGGCTGTCAGGATGGCGACCTCTATCAGGTTGAATTCGTTGCTCGCGAGAGATGAAGACACGATCAAAACGACCAGCGCCGGTACGAAGCCGGCGTGCGCCATCATCCATCCGAACAGAGCGAGCGAAAGCGGCAGGACGATCAATGCGCGAAGCGACCATCCCGCCTCGATCGTCTCCATGCTGCGGATGCTCTTGACCAGCAGCGCGGCGCCGAACGCGATGAGAACCCCGCCGAGCAGGATCGGGAAATAGCCCGGCCCCATCCGCAGCGATGTGCCGAACGGGTAATCGCGCGCGATGTAGATCGCGGCTGCTCCGACCACGATCAGAAAAATGCCCGCCCAGAAATCCTGATTGTCGCGAATTCCGACTTTCATCGGCGTTCCCCCCTAATCTGTCAGCCGGAGCGCCCCCCGCACCCCGGCTGCGATCTGCTTCGTGTCTTAAGGAACGGCTACTTTGCCGTGATGCCGGCCTGCTTGACCACCCGTTCCCACTTGTTCAGCTCGTTCACGACGAACTTGCCGAAGTCCGCGGAGTTCATCTTAACGACGGCGGCGCCCTGCAGATCGAACTGCTTCTGCACCTCCGGCATGTCCTGAACCTTCGCGAGGGTCTCGTTCAGCTTGGCGATGATCGGCGCCGGAGTTCCCGCCGGGGCGATGATGCCCCACCAGTTCAGGGCCTCATAGGTGGGCACGCCGGCCTCGGCAACCGTCGGGATATCGGGCAGCACGGGGCTGCGCTTCTTGCCGCCGGTCGCGAGCGCGATCAGCCGGCCGGACTTGATGTGCGGCGTGGTCTGCACCAGCGATGACATCATGATCTTGGTGTGGCCGCCCAGCACGTCGTTCATCGACGGTCCGCCGCCCTTGAACGGAACATGCAGCAGGTTGATCCCCGCCTCGAGCTTGAACAGCTCGGTTCCGAGGTGCTGGAAGCTGCCGATACCCGCGGAGGCGTACTGCAGCTCTTCCTTCTTCGCCAGTGCGATCAGTTCCTTCACCGAGCGCGCCGGCAGGCTCGGATGCACCACCAGCACGTTGGTGCCGGTCGCCATCAATCCGACCGGCTCGAACGACTTCACCGGATCGTAATTGAGCTTGTAGAGCCACGGATTGACCGCATGCGCGATCGAGACGACGCCGAGCGTGTACCCGTCGTTCTGCGCTTTCGCGACCTGCTCGGTGCCGATGGCGCCGCCGGCGCCGCCGCGGTTGTCGACCACGATCTGCTTGCCCAGCACCTCGGACATCTTGGTCGCGATCAGGCGGCCGACCACGTCGTTGCTGCCGCCGGGCGGGAACGGAATGATGAGCCGGACCGGCCGGGTGGGATAGTCCGACTGTGCCGCTGCCGGCACGGCCAGCGCCACCACTGCGGCCGCGGCCCACATTATCGTTGAACGTAACCTGCCCATTCTGTTTCCTCCCGTTTTCTCTTTAATCTCGGTTCAGCGAACCGAAAGTTCCAGCGTCGTCATCGTGTCGATGTCGTCGCCGAACCAAGCCTTGATCGCGTCCTCGCGTTTGGCGAGATAGTGCGGCTGCCCGTCCTGCAAGGCCATCGGTATATCATGTCCGGGGATAACAATATTGCCAGGACGGGCCCGCCATAAAGCCCAAATTGTATCCACCGTGGCCGAACTCACCGCGGGGTCGTAGGTCATGTCGGTGCGTCCGCACAGGAACTCGGCCCGGTTCTTGACCGCGTCGCCGGTGAAGATCACGTCGTGCTCGCGGCCCTTGACGACGTAGATCAGATGGCCGGGAGTGTGGCCCGGCATGACGTGGCCCGTGATGCCCGGCATCACCTCCTCGCCGTCGGTTGCGGCGTGGAGCGTTTTCCAACCCTGCAATTCGCGAACATGAAGCTCCGGCACCGGCGTGCGGCCCCATGGCTCCTTCGCCGCCCATGCCAGCTCTTCCTTGCCGATCACGATGCGGGCGTGCTGGAACGTGGTCCAGTTGAGAATGTGGTCGTAGTGCGCGTGCGACAGCAGCAGGTCGGTCACGTCTTCCGGCTCGAGCCCGCGTTCCTTCAGCTTGTGCAGCAGATGGCGCCGCACGCCCATGCCGCCCGTATCGAACATGGCGACCCGGCCGTGACCGCGCAGCAGTACGATGGTGCTCCAGCCCAGCCCGCCGTGGCAAACGGTCTTGCCCGGATAGCCAATCACCATGACGTCGATGTCATAGCCTGCGACGGATACGTCAATTTTCATGTCTTTGTCCTCGAGCGACCGGCCGGCCGGAAATGGTGTGTGGCTGCACGCCGCAGCCGGCGCAGGACGCGCCGCGCTTGCGGCGCAACCCTGCGTGCTGCGTCATGCCGGAGCGCGGCCCGGAAGGGTTTGCCCCATTCACAACTTGATATCTTTCACCTGTTTGGCGCGTTGCGTCGCTGCGCCGACCAGGAACGCCAGGTCGGTCCCGCTGGACACGTAGCGCGCGCCCAGCCGCACGTACTCGGCGATCAGGTCGGGGCGCGACGCAAGGCCGCCGACGCCGCAATGCTTGCCGTGCTTGCGGCAGACCTCGATGGCGCGGCTGTAGATTTCGCGCACTTTCGGGTGGTCGTACTGCCCGGTGAGGCCGAGATCGCCCAGCATGTCGTTGAGCCCGACCAGCACCACGTCGACTCCCTCGACCGCGGCGATCTCGTCGGCGCGCTCCAGCGAGATGGCGGACTCGAACTGCACGATCACCATGGTGGCGTCGTTGATCGCGCGGCAGGTCTCCTCGGCCGGATAGGCGCGGTAGCCCAGTTGCGGGAACAGCCCGGTGTTGGAGCGCTCGCCGAGCGGCGGCAGCTTGGCGGCCTTGACCACGGCCCGCGCCTCCTCCGCCGACCGGACGTTGGGCGCAATGATCCCCATCGCTCCGGCGTCCAGGATGCGCGAGATGTACTCCGGCGTGTTGGCGGGAACCCGCACAGCCGGCATCACGCCGGCGTCCTGCGCCGCCATGCAGATCTGCCCGGTGGCATCCATCGACAGCGGCGAGTGCTCCAGGTCGATGTAGAGCATGTCGAAGCCGGCGGCCTTCGCGATCCGCGCGATCTCGATGGTGCGGGTCAGCCGCACGGTCATGGATACCGCGACCTCGCCGCGGGCCAATTTCTCTTTCACGTTGTTCCGTAAGGTCTCACCGGCCGCCACGCAGAACCCTCCCATGCGGCCAGCACGCTGGCCTGGTACGCCGCCCGAGGGTATGTTTACAGCGCCGAACCGAAAAGGCGAACCCAAGGGGGCAGGGCCGGAGTGTCATGAACTACGCAACCGACTTCAAGCCGCTCAAAGGCCACGTTTCCGACGACGAATGGCAGGCCCGCGTGGAGCTCGCCGCCTGCTACCGGCTGGTCGACGCCTACGGCATGACGGACCTGATCTACAACCACATCACGTCGCGGATTCCGGGGACCGAGCACCTGCTGATCAATCTCTACGGCCTCCTGTACAAGGAAATCACGGCGTCGAGCCTGGTGAAGATCGATGTCGAGGGCGAAATCGTCCACAAGCCGGACACCGACTACGGCATCAACAAGTCCGGTTACGTGATCCACGGCGCGATCCACAAGGCGCGGCCGGACGTGAAGTGCGTGCTGCACACCCACACCCGCGCCGGTATCGCGGTATCGGCGATGAACTGCGGCCTGCTGCCGATCTCACAGACCTCGATCCGCTTCCATGGTCACATCGGCTACCACGATTTCGAGGGGCCCGCGGTCGATCTCGACGAGCGCGAGCGCATCGTCAGCGATCTCGGCCAGCATAACGCGCTGGTGATGCGCAATCACGGACTCCTGACCTGCGGTCCGTCGGTGCCGGAGGCGTTCAACCTGATGTACCAGCTCGAACAGAGCTGCCGCTCGCAGGTCGACGCCATGTCGTCCGGCAAGGAGCTCAACGTGCCGGGCGAGAATGTGCTGGCGCACACCGCGCACATGTACCAGCCCGGTACGCGGCGTCCCTACGGCGTGCTGGAATGGCCAGCCATGCTGCGTCTGCTCGATGCGGAGCAGAACAGCTCCGGCTATCCACCCTACTGGCATTGACCGATCGCCGCGGCGGGCATTGCCGGGCTTGACCCGGCGGCCCATCGCATTAGTGAAGACCCGTCGCCGTGCAGCGGAGCTGCGCTCCGGCCCGGTGACGACGAAAGTGATATGAAACCCGCGCCGTTCGAGTATTCACGCCCCGGAACGCTGGATGAGGCCCTGTCTTTGCTGGCAGCGGACGACGGCGCCCGGCTGATTGCCGGGGGCCAGACGCTGGTGCCGCTGATGGCGATGCGGCTGGCGCGGCCGTCGCGGCTGATCGACATCGCCCGGCTTTCGGACCTCGCCTTCATCCGCGAGCACGGCGACGAGATCATCATCGGCGCCACCACGAGGCAGTGCGCGGTCGAGGACGACGCGCTGGTGCGGACGAAACTGCCGATGCTGGCCCGGGCGATCCCGCTGGTCGGCCATACGCCGACGCGGGCGCGCGGCACGGTCGGCGGCTCGCTCGCCAACGCCGACCCGGCCGCCGAGATTCTGCTTGTCGCGGTCACATTGGGCGCGTCCGTCACCTGGCGCGAGGACGGCAAGGATACGCACAGCCACATCAGCGAATTCGTGCTCGGCCCGATGGTGACGTCGTTGCCGCAGACGGCGTGCCTGACCTCGGTGCGGTTTCCGGTCTGGAACGACCAGAAGGTCGGCGTCGGGTTCCAGGAGGTCAACGCGCGCAGCAGCGATTTTGCCTTCGCGTCGGCTGCAGCCCAGATCGCACTGGACGCTGACGGCCGCTGTGCCCGGGTTGCGTTGGGGATCGGCGCTGCAACCGCGTATCCGGTTCGGCTCGATGCCGATTCCCTGATCGGCACGCGCGCCGAGGAGAAGCGTGTGCTCGACGTGGTCGATGCCGCGCTGGCCGGGCAGGAGACGATGGACGACCTGCATGCCAGCGCGGCGTATCGCCGGCGCGCGGCACGCACGCTGGCGGTTCGCGCCGTGACCGAAGCCTATCGAAATGCGCACAGGGCAGACCATGCACGTCGAGCTTGAGGTCAACAGGCAGAAGCATGCCGTGGAGGTCGAGCCGCGCACCACGCTGCTCGATTGCCTGCGCGACAGGCTCCGGCTCACCGGCGCGCACGCCGGCTGTGAGCACGGCGTCTGCGGCGCCTGCACCGTGCTGCTGGACGGCACGCCGGCGCGCTCGTGCCTGATGTTCGCCGTGCAGGCCGACGGCTATTCCATCACCACGATCGAGGGACTGGCGCCGGGGCCGGGCGAGCTCTCCGTCATTCAGGATGCGTTCTGCGAAACCCACGGCATGCAGTGCGGTTACTGCACGCCGGCCATGATCCTCGCCGCCCACGCCTTGCTCGCGAAGAACGCCAGTCCGACCCGCGAGGAGATTGTCGAGGCGATCTCCGCCAACATCTGCCGTTGCACCGGCTACGCCCAGATCGTGGAGGCGGTGGCGCTCGCCGC
>CAZGSW010000052.1:8867-22684 GCA_964528635.1 uncultured Rhodoplanes sp.
GCATGACTGAGCCCGGAAAATTCCGCTTCATCTCGACGGACCGCCGTGTCCGCGAGGATCGTCGCTTCGTGGTTGGCAAGGGCAATTTCGTCGCCGACGTCGTTCCGGAGGGGGTCAGGCACGTCGCGCTGGTGTCGTGTCCGTTTCCCGCCGCGCGGATCGTGTCGATCGACAAGTCCGAAGCGCTGGCGATGCCGGGCGTCCACTGCGTGCTGGACGGCAAGGAACTGGCGGAAGGCACGGCGATCCTTTCTTCCGGCCTCGAAACGCCGAACGTGCCGCGCCGTCCGCTCGCGGTCGACATGGCGCGCTACGCAGGCGAGTGGGTCGCTGCCGTGGTGGCCGACACGCGGGCGATTGCCGAGGACGCCGCCGAGGCCGTGCAGGTCGAATACGAGCCGCTGCCTTACATACTCGACGCCGAGGAGGCCTATGCCGGCGGCACGCTGGTGCACGAGGCGCATGGCTCCAACGTGCTGCTCGACCGAACCTTCGTATGGGGCGACGTCGACGGCGATTTCGCCTCAAGCCCGCACACCTTCAAGCACCGGGTGAAATGGGGCCGCAGCGCCACCGTGCCGATCGAGACGTTCGGTGTGACGGCGAGCTGGGACCCGTGGCGCGAGATGCTCGACATCTGGGCGTCGATCCAGATGCCGAAGTATCCGGACCAGACCGCGTGGGCGCTCAAGCTGCCCGCGTCGTCGGTGCGCGTGCACTACGACGTCGACGTGGGCGGCAGCTACGGCGTCAAGCGTGGCATCAAGCACACCGTGCTGGTCGGCTATCTGTCGAAGCGGCTCGGCGTTCCGGTCCGTCTGATCGAGGACCGGCTCGAGAACATGCGCGGCGGCGACATGCACGGCCCGGAGCGGCTGTTCGACGTCGAGGTCGCCTACGACGACAATGGCATCATCAAGTCCATGAAGATGCGTGCGCTCGACAACGTCGGCGCCTACGCCGGCCGTTCGCCGTTCCAGCTCGGCAAGCCGATCGGCGCCATCGTCGGTCCGTACAAGATCAAGAGCGTGCAGTACCAGGCGATCGCGGTCCTTTCCAACAAGACGGTGCAGGAGGCGGTGCGCGCATTCGGCCAGTCGCCGACCAATTTCGCGATCGAGCGCACCATGGACGAGGTGGCGAACCGCCTCGGCATCGACCGCGTCGAGCTGCGCCGCCGCAACATGATCCGCCACGAGGACTTCCCATATCTGATCCCGAGCGGGTCGACCTACGACAGCGGCAACTATGAAGCCGTCATGGCGAAGGTGTTCGCGACGGCGCCGTACGAGGAGCTGCTCGCCGAACGCGACCGGCTGCGGGCCGGGGGCAAGCTGGCGGGGCTCGGCATCGCCGCATGCCTGGAGCCGTCAGGCGGCAACTCCGCGTTCGAGCCGCTGCTCAATCCGAAGAACGGCACCACCACCTGGATGGATTCCTGCCGTATCAGCGTCGACCTCACCGGCGGCATCACCGCGACCATGCACACCACGTCGGCGGGGCAGGGCCACGAAACGATGGTCGGCACTGTGGTGGGCGAGGTGCTGCAGATCGACCCGGAGCGGGTGCGGGTGACGCGCGCGGATTCGCTCAACTCGCTGCCGAGCAATTCGCCGGTCGGCAGCCGCATGGCGATCATGCTCGGCGGTGCCACGTTCCACGCCGCCACCAAGCTGAAGGACAAGATGCTGGCGATCGCCGCCCATGACATGGGCGTGCCGGTATCGCAGCTCAGCTATCGCGACGGCGATTTTTTCGATCCGGCTTCCGGCCAGAAGCGGACCTGGACCGACATCGTGTTCATCGCCCACCGCAACTATCACAAGCTGCCGGAGGGGATGGAGCCGGGTCTGTCCACCATGCACATCATGCAGGTGCCGACCGGCGGCCAGTTGCCGACCGAGGACGGCCGCGTGCAGATGTATCCCTGCTACGCGTTCGAGTTTCACCTGGTGCTCATGACCGTGGATCAGGATCTCGGCAAGCCGGAGATCAGGCGCTACATCGTCGGCCACGATTGTGGCACCGTGATCAATCCCAAGATCGTGCGCGGCATGACGATGGGCGGCATTGCCCACGGCATCGGCGCGGCGCTGTACGAGGAGTTCGCCTACAACGACGACGGCCTGCTGGTGGCGCAGAATTTCATGGACTACCTGCTGCCGTCCTCCCACGAGATCCCGCCGGTCGAGATCGTGCATCATGAGACGCCGTCTCCCCACACCGTGTTCGGCCAGAAGGGCTCCGGCGAGAGCGGCTATCTTGGCGCCCCGGCGGCGGTCGCCAGCGCCATCAACGACGCGGTCCGGCCGCTGGGCATTGCCGTCAACAGCCTGCCCATCAAGATCGCGCGGCTGGGCGACATGATCGCGCAGGCGCAGGGCCGGGCGTAGGGCACGGCCTGCGCAGGGAACTAGCCAAGCGCCGCTCCGCTTAGTATGACCGGCGGTCGAAGAGGAATGCCCTGAAATGATCGTTGACGTTCACGGCCATCTGGTGCCGCCGGAGATGCTCGCTGCCATCCGCAAGGAGGCGCCCAGGCTGCCGTCGCTGCGGCTGATCGAGGAGCAGGGCGGGCTGGCGCTGCAGTTCGGCAAGGCGAGGCCGACCCGGCCCGCCATGAAGGGGCTCAGCGATGTCGCGGCCCGTGTTGCCTGGATGGACAAGCACGGCATCGACCGCCACGTGGTGGGCGGCTGGCCGGACTGGCTCGGCAACGATCTGCCGCCCGAGGAGGGCGAAATCTGGTGCACGCTCATCAATGAGGCGCTGATGGCGGCCTCGAAGGCGCAGCCTCGCTTCGTGCCTCTTGCCGCGGTGCCGATGCAGGACGGCGCCCGCGCCGCTGCCATGCTCAAGAGCGCGATGGCGGCCGGATTTCCCGGAGTGATGATCTCGACCCTGCCGCGCGGCATCGGCAGCGTGCTGGACGCGCCCGACCTCGATCCGTTCTGGAAGGTTGCCGACGACACCGGCGCGGTGGTCCACATCCACCCGGCGTTCGACGCCGGCGAGAGCCGGGTCAACGATTACGGCCTTGCCAACGGCGTGGGCCGGGTCAGCGACGCGCTGGTGGCCTGCTCGCGGCTCGCCATGAGCGGCCACATCGCGCGCTACCGGAATTGCCGGTTCTTCTCCCCGATCGGGGCCGCCGGCCTGCCGTTCGTGGTGGGCAGGCTGAAGAAGAACCACAGCATCACTCCCGGGACATCAGACCCGGTAGAAGCGCTGGGAATGATCTATACCGATACGATTGTGCACGATGCGCGGGTGCTGCGGTTTGTGATCGAGATGATGGGCGCGGACCGGATCATGCTGGGCTCCGACATGCCGTTTCCGATCGGCGACCATGAGCCGCGGCAGATCCTTGCCGATTCCGGCTTGCCAGCGGATCAGGTCAAGAGCATCGAAAGCGGTCTCGCCGTGAAGCTGTTCCGTATAGGATAAGACACCAGGGAGGTTCAAATGACATACAGGTTTACAAGGTTTGCCGGTCTCTTGCTGGCCGGCGCCGCGTCGCTCGCGCTCTCGGCCGGCGGCGCCAGCGCCCAGACCCAGAAGCTCGATATCGTGATCTTCAGCCCGCCGTCGCTCGGCGCGTTCATGCCACCGATCATCAAGGCGCAGAAGCTCGACACCAAGAACGGCCTCGAGATGGTGTTCCACGAGCGCACCCCGGACGCCTACACCACGCAGTTCAACTCCGGCGAGTTCAAGATCGGCGGCAGCGCTTCGCTGCAGACCATCGGTCTTGCCGACGTCCGTGGCGTGAAGGTGAAGTACCTGTTCAACCTGTTCGACTTCTGGGGCACGGTCGTCACCTCGCGCGACAACGTGAAGTCGCTCAAGGACATCGAAGGCAAGCAGATCGCCGCGGCGCGCTCGACCACCAACTACAAGATGTTCGAGTTCTTCGCGCTCAAGCAGGGCGTCGACATCGCCAAGTTCCAGGTCGTCAACACGGCGCCCCCCGGACTGATGAGCTATGCCATCGCCGACCGCGCCGACGCGATCCAGATCTGGGAGCCGACCTTTACGCTGCTGAAGGCGAAAAAGCCGTCGGTCCGCACCCTCGACCTCGGCATCGAGAAGACCTGGAAGGAATTTTCGGGCGGCGGCACCCGCATCCCGTATCTCGGCGTCGCCGCGCACACCGATTGGGCGGACGCCAATCCGGAGACGGTCAAGAAGATGTACGCCACTTATCAGCAGGCGGCGGACTGGATCCAGAAGAACCCGGATGCGGCGGCTGCGCTGATGTTCCCGAAGCGCGCGCCGGACGACCAGAAGCAGATCGCGGGCCTGATCCGCGCCAACGACCGGCTCGGCATCTCGATGGGCGGCGCCAACGAGATGAAGAAGGAAATCGAGGCGGTCTACCGCTCGGGCATGGAGATCAAGTACTTCCCGAGCATGCCGTCCTCGGCCTCGATCTACGACAAGCCGGTGCGCTGACGGACCACCGGGTGTGAACAACCTCAGTCCGCGCGTTCGGCAGAGCCTTCAGGCGGCCGTGAGCACAGTCGTGCTCATGGCCGTCTGGCAATTGCTGTCGATGTACTTTCCGCATTATCTGTTTCCGCCGGTGCAGGACATCCTGTGGCGGACCTTTCAGATTTTCATCGATATCCCGCTGCTGATCGAAGTGCTGGCGACCGCGGCGCGTATCTTCGTCGGGCTGATCGGCGCCTTCCTGCTCGGCAGCGTGCTGGCCATCGTGATCGGACGCTCCCCGTTCATCGAGAGTTATTTCACCCCCGTGCTGGTGTTCCTTCAGGGCATTCCGGCGCTGTCCTGGGTGGTGATCGCCATCATCTGGTTCCACGGCATCGAGTTCCGCATCGCGTTCATCATGATCATGACCACGCTGCCGGCCTTCACGTTCCAGATTCTCGACGCCTACCGGTCGATGTCCAAGGACCTGTTCGAGATGACGATGTCGTTCCGGCCCAGCGGCTGGACGCTGTTCAAGGTGCTGATCGTGCCGACCATCGTGCCGGGCATCCTCACCGCGTTCAAAGTCAATCTCGGCAACGCCGCGCGCGTGGTGGTGGTGGCCGAACTGGTCGGCGCCACCGGCGGCGTTGGCTACCAGTTGCTGCTCCAGCAGCAGTTGTTTGACATGGCGGGCGCGCTGGCCTGGACCTTGGTGCTGGTGCTTTTCGTGCTGGTGATGCAATCGGTGCTGGTGGCGATCGAAGCCTGGGTGCTGCGCTATCGGCCCATTTCCGAACGGACAGCGTGACGCCGTGACAGCCGCTCCACTGATCCGCTTCAACGAGGTTACCAAGGTCTTTCCGAAGCCCGACGGCACCGGAATGTTCACCGCGGTCGACCGCCTGTCGTTCGGCATTGCCCAGGGCGAGATCGTCGCCGTGCTCGGCAAGACCGGCTGCGGCAAGTCCACCATGTTCAACCTGCTGTCCGGCCTGATCGAGCCGACCAGCGGCAACGTCAGCGTGAATGGACATTCGCCGTTCGACGAGTTCGCATATTTCCGCGGCAAGATCGGCATCGTGTTCCAGAACGACCGGCTGATGCCGTGGCGTTCGGCGCTCGACAACGTGATGCTCGGACTGCAGATCCTCGACAAGGATCCGAAAGAGGCCGAGGCGATTGCGCGGCGCTGGCTGGCGCGGCTCGGTCTGTCCGGCCACGAGAACGACTATCCGCACGCGCTGTCGGGCGGCATGCGCCAGCGCGTCTCGATCGCGCGGGCGTTCGCGGTGGAGCCGGAAATCCTGTTGTGCGACGAGCCGTTCTCGTCGCTCGACGAGATGACCGCGCGCGACCTGCGGTCCGAGTTCCTGCGGCTGGTGAGACAGGACGGCAGGACCGCGGTGTTCATCACGCACCACATCAACGAGGCGATCGACGTGGGCGACCGCGTGCTGGTGTTCCACAGGCCGGCGCGCATCGCCTACGAGGCGCGGATCGACGACCAGATCAGGCAGACCGGCCGTGAGCCGATCCAGGCCGAGATCCTCAAGGTGCTGTCGCTGGAGGCGCCGGTCGCCACGCCTTGATGGGGGTGCAGCCGGGCGGCATATTCGCTCGTCTCCCGCGGGTCCAACCCTGAAATCCTCATGACCGGCCTCCAATCCGTCGAAACCCGCCGCTCCGCACCGGTCTCGCTGCGCGACCGGATGGCGATGTACACCGACAACCAGCTCAAGATCGGCCTGTTCGGGGCGAACTGCTCCTCGGGCCGGGCTGTGACGCGCGTGCCGGAGCGCTGGTCCGGGAGCTGGGAGGACAATCTCGCGCTCGCCCGCATGGCGGACGAGGCCGGCATCGAGTTCATGCTGCCGGTCGGCCGCTGGAAGGGCTACGGCGGCGACACCGACTACATGGGCACCACGCTCGAGACCATCACCTGGGCGACCGGCCTGCTGTCGCACACCAAACGGCTGGTGGTGTTCGGCACCGTGCATGCGCCGCTGTTCCATCCGATCATCGCGGCCAAGCAGTTCGTCACCGCCGACCACATCAGCGGCGGCCGGTTCGGCCTCAACCTTGTGGTCGGCTGGAACGAGGACGAATTCCAGATGTTCGGCGTCACCCAGCGCGAGCACGATGCGCGCTACAGCTACGCCCAGGAGTGGCTCGATGCGGTCAAGATGGCGTGGACCGCGGACGACGATGCCGACTTCGAGCGCGAGTTCATCAGGCTGAAGAAGGTGCGCGCCAAGCCGAAGCCGTTCGGCGGCTCGCGGCCGCTGATCATGAATGCCGGCGCGTCCGACGTCGGCCGCGCGTTCGCGATCCGCAATTGCGATGCGTTCTTCACCCATGCATCGCGGGATTCGATGGAGGAGAACGCGACGCGCGTGAAGGCGGCCAAGGATCAGGCCCGGGAGCAGGGCCGCGAGCTGGACGTCTATACCGTGGGCGTGGTGACCTGCCGGCCGACCCGCAAGGAAGCGGAGGAGTACTATCACTACGCCATGATCGAGAACGGCGACTGGTCCGCGGTGGACACCATTCTCGCCAAGAAGAAGATTTCCGAGGCCACGGTCGGCGGGGAGGAATTCCAGCGCCAGCGGCAGGGCTACATCAACGGCATGGGCGGATTGAACATGGTCGGCGACCCCGACCAGATCGCGGGCCTCCTTGCCGACCTGAACCGTGCCGGGCTGCGCGGCATCGGCTTCTCGTTCGTGAACTACCTGAAGGAGCTGCCGTACTTCCGCGACGAGGTGCTGCCCCGGCTGGAGCGGCTCGGCGTGCGCGCGAAGCGGCGCCAGTGAGGTATTTGCCAGATTCGTTCTTGTTTGACTGATGCGGCCCGTCATCGGCAGCGGGCTTCCTCCCCCGCAAGCGGAGAGGTGGACCGAATATGCCGAGCCGATTCAGCGAACTGGCCTAATGCAGGTGCCTGAGCTTGTCGGGATTTCGCACCACATAGATCGCCGTGACCCGGCCATCCTCGATTTCGAGCGCGGTGGTCTGAAGCTCGCCGTCGGCCTCCTCGGTGACGAAGCCGGGCAGTCCGTTGACGAATCCGGCGCGGACCAGTTTCGAGTCATGCTTCGCGAAGTGCGCGGCCAGCGTCTGGTGGAATTTCATCACGGCTTCGAACCCGATCAACGGCTTCACCGCCGCCGGACGCTTGCCGCCGCCGTCGGCATGAACGCTGACATCGGCCGCCAGCATGCCGGCAAGGGACTTCATGTCGCCGCTGCGCGAAGCGGCGAAGAAGGCCTTCGCCAGTTCGAGGCCGCGCTCCTTGTCCACCTGGAAGCGAGGCCTCGCCTCGCGGACGTGCACGCGCGCCCGGGCCGCGAGCTGGCGGCAGGCGGCTGCGTCGCGCTGGATGCTGGCGGCGACCTCGTCGAATTCCAGCCCGAACACGTCGTGCAGCAGGAAGGCCGCCCGCTCGAGCGGAGAAAGCCGTTCCAGCGCCAGCATCAGCGGCAGGGTCACGTCCTCCTGCTCCTCCTCCTCGACCACGGGATCGGGCAGCCATGGGCCGATGTAGGTCTCGCGCCGGGATCGCGCCGACTTGAGCTGATCGAGACAGAGGCGCGTCACGGTGCGGCGCAGGAACGCCTCGGGCTCGCGCACCTCGCTGCGGTCGGCGCCCATCCAGCGGATGAACGCCTCCTGCAGGATGTCCTCGGCATCGGTCACGGAGCCGAGCATGCGGTAGGCGACGCGCATGAGCCTGGGACGCAGCGGGTCGAAGCTGCCCGCTGCGTCCTCGTGTGCGGCGCTCGCCATCATGCCGCCGCTGCCCGGGCGGCCGACTTGGCATCGGCCGGATCGGCAAACATGCCGAAGCCGACCGCGATGCGGTTCCAGCCGTTGATGACGTTGATCATCAGCGTGAGCTTGATCTGCTCCTCCTCGCTGAACTCGGCCTGCAGGGCCTTGTACGCGCTCTTGTGGTTGTGTCCCTCGGAGAGCCGCGTCAGCGCGTCGGTCCATCCGAGTGCGGCGCGCTCGCGGTCGGTGTAGCAGGGCGCTTCCTGCCAGGCCGACAGCAGGTAGATGCGATGCTCGCTTTCTCCCTTCGACCGCGCCTCCATCGTGTGCATGTTGATGCAGTTGGCGCAGCCGTTGATCTGGGAGGCGCGGATCTCCACCAGCCGGACCAGTTCCGGTTCCAGGCTGGAAGCAATGGCAAGCGAGGCAGAAGACCACTTCTTCATTGGATCGGGGGCCAGGGCGAAAAGGTCGTTGGGAGTCATGTGGTGTCCTTTCCTTGGTTCACACCCTCATGACGAACGAGGCGCCTGCCGATGTGACATGCGCCTCAAAAATCTTGGCGCCGCTTGACGGCGGCAAATCCGTGGAAGTTTCCGATTTGGAATCAGATATTTGAGCGATTCAGGGTCGGCCTCGGTCGTTGGCGCGAGCGGCAATGCAGGGAACCCGCCACGCCCCTTTAGTTGATCTTCATCCCGATCGCCTTGATGACCTTGCTCCGGGTCTCGGCCTGCGACTTGATGAAGGCGCCGAACTCGGCCGGGCTCCTGCTCGACGCGGGTTCAATTCCTGCTCCCAGCAGGCGTTTCTTCACGCCTTCATCGGCCATCGTCCGGGCGATGGAGGCGTGCAGGCGGTCCACGATCTCCTTCGGCGTGCCGGCCGGCACAACCACGCTCTGCCAGATGCCGAGGTCGAAGCCGGGCAGCGTCTCCGCAATCTGCGGAATCTCCGGCGCGCTGGCGAGCTTGCGGTTGTAGGTCGTGCCCAGAATCTTGATCTTGCCGGCCTGGTATTGCGGCAGCGAGACGTTCGCGCTCTCGAAGCCGAGCGGAATGTCGCCGGCGAGCAGGCTGGTGATCAGCGTGGTGCCGCCCTTGTAGGGCACCATGTTGAGCCTGGTTCCGGCCATCATGTTGAACAGGCCGACGATCACCTGCGAGGTCGGTGTGCTGACGCCGACGTTGAACTTGCCGGGCTGGGCCTTGTCTTGCTCGATCACGTCCTTCACGGACTTGACCGGCGCGTTGATGTTGGCCTCCAGCACCGACGGGATGTAGGCCACCAGCGACACCGGGTCGAAGTCCTTGAACGGGTCGTAGGGCAGCTTGTCGTACAGGAACGGGTTCATCACCAGCGTGCCGTCGATTCCCATCAGCAGGGTGTAGCCGTCGGGCTTGGCCTCCTTCACGGCGCGCGCGCCGATGATGGTGTTGGCGCCGGGCCGGTTGTCGACCACCACCTGCTGCCCCAGGTCCTCCGACATCTTCTGGCCGATCAGCCGCGCCAGCACGTCGGCCGGTCCGCCGGGTGCGAACGGCACGATCAGCGTGATGGTGCGGGTCGGGTAGGTCTGGGCGTGGACCTGCTCCTGCTGGAACAGGAAGATCGCGGCTGTTGCCGCCAGACCCAGACGCAGCAGGCCCCTCATCGCATCCTCCCGGCGTTTGTATGGTCCCGGCATTGAGCGGCCTCGCGCCGCCGCCGTCAATGTCGGAAAATGGCGCGGGCCCCCGTTTGCGTGAAGCCGCCGGTGGTGCAGAATTCGGCATCACCGGGGGCGATTGCATGTGCAGGTTGTTTTTCGTCGGTGCGATGCTGGCCGTGGCAGCGCTCGCGCCTGCGGCCGCCGAGGCTCGCACGCTTCGTCCAAACCGGATCGACATCCAGTACGTCGAGCCGAAAGCGGAGAAGCTCAAGCCGGTCTATGAGGTCGTCCGCAAGGCGCAGATGCTGGAGAAGGTCCGCAACCTTCTGCGTTCGCTCAAGCTGCCGCGGCGTCTGTTGCTCAAGACCGAGGATTGCGAGGGCGTGTCGAACGCCTGGTATGACGGCGATGCCGTCACCGTATGTTACGAGTACCTCGACGATATCTGGAAGGCGGCGCCGGCACAGACCACGCCGGCCGGCATCGCGCCGATCGACACGCTGATCGGTCCGGTTGCCGACGTGTTCCTGCACGAGGTCGGACACGCGGTGTTCGATCTGTGGAAGATTCCGATCCTGGGACGCGAGGAGGATGCCGCCGACCAGTTCTCCGCCTACATCATGCTGCAGTTCCGCAAGGACGAGGCGCGGCGGCTGATCATGGGCAGCGCCTACCAGTACCGCAGCGATGTGATGGCGGGGCCGGTCAGCATGCCTATCAGCAAGTTCGCCGACGAGCACGGCACGCCGACGCAGCGCTTCTTCAATCTGCTGTGTATCGCCTACGGCGCCGATCCGGTGCTGTTCGCCGATTTCGCCAGCAGCGGCGCGCTGCCGAAGGACCGCGCCGAATATTGCGAGGACGAGTACAAGCAGGTGGCCTACGCGTTCCGCACGCTGCTGCGTCCCTACATCGACCGCAAGCTGGCGCAGCGCGCGCATCGAAGCTGGCTCGCGCCTGTGGACCGGCCGCCGCCGCGCCGCAGGGGCGGGGGATAGGGCGTGAATTGAATGGTCCGGATCAAAGCTCTCTTCCGTTCGTCCCTGCACTCGGGCCGCGCCTTGCGCGGACCCGGAGCGGAAATGAACGGGGTGAGGTCGCGTTCAGGAGAACGGATTGTTTCTAATCCAGCCTGTCCATCAGCCGGCCCAGCTCCGGCATCGGCCGAAGCGGGCCGAGCGTCTGCTTGAGCCGCTTCACCACGCCCCACAGCACCGCCTGGTTGGAGTTCACCACCGGCTTGCCGAGCGTGCGCTCGATCTCGGCGATCGCCTCGATCTGCGTGGTGTTGGTGCAGGACAGGAACACGCCGTCGGAATCCGGGCCGTCGAGTTCCTTCGCCATCTGCGCCCATTGCGCCGGCGTGACGCTGCCGAAGTCTTTGGCCTCGAGCTGCATCGCCTTGTCGCGCAACACAGTGAAGCCCGACGCGGTGAGGTAGTCGATCACCGGCTTGTTGCTCTTGTAGGGGGTCAGCAGGATCATCTTTCGGATGCCCAGCGTGCGCAGCGCCTCGGCGACCAGCCTGCTGGTGGCGAGCGCCTCGATGCCGGTTGCGTCCCTGACGATGTCGAGGATCTTTCCTTCGCCCTGCGGGCCCTGCGTCATCGACGTGTCGGTGCAGTGGAACACGATCACGTCGGGATGGCAGTCCGACAGCAGCTTCGCCGCCATCGCGATCTCGTCGGTCATCTCCGGCAGCGGCCGCTTGAAGGGACCGGCGACGCGCGCCCGCGCCACATGGATGCCGAGCCCCTCCGGCGCGTAGTGGGTGAACTGCGGCTCGCTGTAGGTGTTCACCGACGGGATGATCAGGCCGACGCGGACGCGGTTGGAGCCGAGCGGAATGCTGCGTCCCCTGTCGATCGGGCTGGCGACGTTCATGGTTTCCGCTCCCTGGAGCCTGGGGCTTGCGGTGGCCGCGTTACGCCAGCGCCCGCGTCACGTCGTCGAACAGCTCGTCGACCGTCGGCTTCTTCGTGATCATCTGCTGCCGGAACGAGTAGTCGATGATCTTCTCCAGCGCCTTGCGGTTGGCCTCGACGCCGAAACGGTAGCGGTCCTGCGCGCCCTTCGGCGACTTGTCGTCGGCCGCACGCGCCTCCTTGAACAGGCGGAACAGCTCGCGCACCACGTCCGGCCGCTCCTTCGCGATCCTGTCGCGCACCACGATCATGTGGTTGATCGGCACCCCGCCGTTCTTCTCCGCCCAGGCGGCGTTGGCGGCCTCCGCGTCCGGCACCAGCGTCTTGAAGCGCGGATCGGGGAACTTGTCGCCGATCAGGGCTGCGTCGACCTCGCCGTCGATCAGCATCTGCGGGAGCTGATTGGCCGCCGGCGCGCGGGTGACGAACGCCGGGTCCTTGTATTGCGCGACATGCGGGTCCTCCATGGTGATGATCTGCACCTTGGACCAATCGACGCCGTAATCCTCGGCGAGGATGCCGCGCACCCAGATACCGGTGGTCTGCGTGTAGGAACGCACCCCGAATTTCTTTCCGTTCAGGTCGGACGGCTTCATGGTGCCGCGTTCGGAGTTGTAGCCGACGGTGTGGAGCTGGCCGCGGCCCACCACGGTCGCCGGCAGCAGCACGTAGGGCGCGCCGTGCTCGCGCGCCTGCAGGAACGTGACGATCGCGAGTTCGCCGCAATCGAAGCGGTGCTCGCGCACCAGCGGCTTGAAGCCGCGGTTGGCCACCGGGAAATCGGGGAAGTCGAAGTCGATCAGGTCGGACTTGACCCGTCCGTCCTTCATGGCCGCCACGTTGGCGTAGTTGCCGAGCAGGGTGTGCAGCTTCATCTTGGCACTGGTCAGCACGTGTACAACTCCAGTTGTGTGTCGGGCCGGACGGACCGCGCGCAAGCGCGAAACAGCGTTCCGGGCTTGTGCAAGTCCATGTCTAACACAGCACGGATGCTTTCTGCAGCCCGCCCTCTGACATAGATTGAGCCGGCGGACGGTGAACGGGGCGAAAGCGGACATGGCATTCGATTGGCGGAGCGGGCTTGCCCTTGCCGGAGCTGCGGCCGCGTTCGTGCTGGCGCTGTGGGCGCTGGGCAGGGTCGATCCATGGATTGTTCCCGACACCGGGAGCTATCTCGCGGTCGCGCCCTATCCCGAGTTCTACGTGCAGCAGCGGTTGCCGTTCTACGGCTGGCTGGTCGAATGGCTGGGCGGCCGGCAGTCGCCGTATCCCGTCTGGCTGCATCTCGGGATGCACGTCCTGGCGGCGCTCCTGCTTTATGCAGGCGTCCGCACCGCCGGCGGCGGGCGGGGGCTCGCGGCTTCGCTGTTCCTGGCGGCGCTGCTGTCGCAGGGCTTCGTCATTTTCGGCCGCGCGGTGGTGCCGGAACCGCTTGCCGTATCGTGCGTACTCATCGCCATGGCCTTCACGCTGATCGCCGCGTCGGTCCGGCACTGGTTCCTGCCGGCGCTGATCGCGGGTCTCGCCGCCGCCGCGGCGTGCCTGCTGCGGCCGATGTTCCTGCCGCTGCCGCTGGTGCTGCCGGTTCTGCTGGTGCTGGCGGGACGCGTCGCCGGCCAGCCATTGCTGCCCGGCCGGGCCGTCGCCGTGCTTCTCCTGTCGCTCGTTCCGTTGCTGGGTTACATGGCCGACCGCAGCCGCCACGCCGGCGACTTCAAGCCGGTCGCCTACGGCGGCTTCCAGCTCGCCGGCATGGCCGCCCTGATGCTCTCGCCCGACATGGTGCAGCGCTTTCCGGAGCTGCAGCGTGAACTGGCGGCGCAGATCCTCGCCCAGCGCGAGAAGGCGGAGGCGGAGGGCAGGGTGATCCGCACGCCGGCGAACTCCTCCGGCGAGCGTTCGTTCGTGTCGGCCGCTGCCGGCTATTTCGACATCTTCGCGCGCACCCACGACGACCTGCTGTACGGCGTCATCGTCGGCCTGCAGCGGCCGGGCGAATCCTGGGTTGCGTTCGACCGCAGGCTTCAGCGTTT
>CAZGSW010000053.1:0-22554 GCA_964528635.1 uncultured Rhodoplanes sp.
GTGTGCTGCAGAGTTTGCCACTCAGACAGCCTACATGTACTCCACCTACGATGAGGAGTGCGAGGCCGAGCCGACGACGCACAAGAAGATCATGGTGCTGGGTGGAGGACCCAACCGGATCGGGCAGGGCATCGAGTTCGACTATTGCTGCGTCCACGCTGCATTGGCGATGCGTGAGGACGGCTACGAGACCATCATGGTCAACTGCAATCCGGAGACGGTGTCGACCGACTACGACACCTCGGACCGCCTCTACTTCGAGCCGCTGACGCCGGAGGACGTGCTTGAGATCGTCGACGTGGAGCGGTCGAGGGGCACGCTGCACGGCGTGATCGTGCAGTTCGGCGGCCAGACGCCGCTCAAGCTCGCCGAAGCGCTGGAGAAGGCCGATGTGCCGATCCTCGGCACATCGCCCGACGCCATCGACCATGCCGAGGACCGCGACCGGTTCAAGAGCCTGCTCGACACGCTCAAGCTGAAGCAGCCGCAGAACGCGATCGCGACCAGCCCCAAAGAGGCGAGCAAGATCGCCGAGGGCATGGGCTTCCCGATCGTGATCCGGCCGTCCTATGTGCTGGGCGGCCGCGGCATGGAGATCGTGCACGACGCGGACCATCTCGATCGCTATCTCGTGCGGCTCCTTGCTGACCTCGACCGGCCGTCAGAACTGGCGGTGTCGAAGAAGCGCCCGCTGCTGCTCGACCGCTACCTGACCGACGCCATCGAGGTGGACGTGGACTGCCTCTCGGACGGCAAGGACACCTACATCGCCGGCATCATGGAACATATCGAGGAGGCCGGCATTCACTCCGGCGACTCCGCCTGCTCGCTGCCGCCGCATTCGCTCGACGACGGGCTGATCGCGGAGTTGGAGCGCCAGACGCGCGCGCTCGCCCTCGCGCTGAAGGTCGGCGGCCTGATGAACGTGCAGTACGCGATCAAGGACGGCGACATCTACGTGCTGGAGGTCAATCCGCGCGCCTCGCGCACGGTGCCGTTCGTCGCCAAGGTCACCGGCATACCGGTGGCCAAGATCGCCGCGCGCGTGATGGCCGGCGAGAGCCTCGCCTCGTTCAAGCTCAAGCCGCAGGACTTCCAGGTCGGCCGCATGCCGCACGTCGGCGTCAAGGAGGCGGTGTTCCCGTTCGCCCGGTTCGGCGACCGGGTCGACACCGTGCTCGGCCCCGAGATGAAGTCCACCGGCGAGGTGATGGGCCTCGACCGCGACTACAACGTGGCGTTCCTCAAGAGCCAGCTTGGCGGCGGCGCCCGCATGCCCAAGGCAGGCACCGTGTTCGTGTCGGTCCGCGACAGTGACAAGCAACGCATTCTGGAACCGGTGCGCTCGCTGGAGGCGCTGGGATTTGCCGTCATCGCGACTTCGGGAACGCAACGGTTCCTGGCGCAGAACGGGGTCGCCGCGGAAAAGGTCAACAAGGTGGCCGAAGGCCGCCCCCATGTCGTCGATGCCATCAAAAACGGCAGGGTTCAGCTTGTTTTCAATACCACCGCTGACGCCACCTCACTGGCGGATTCCCGGCCGCTGCGGCGCGCGGCCCTCTTGCATAAAGTGCCGTACTACACCACTCTTTCAGGGGCCGTCGCCGCGGCGCAGGGCATCAAGGCATATCTTGAGGGCGATCTCGAGGTACGGGCGCTGCAGGGATATTTCGGCGGAGTGCACTGGGATCAGGCTGGCCTGAGCAAGACGGCGTGAGTGGACTGGGTTTCGAAGTCGCGGTGTCCGGAGGAAACTTCGGCCCGCGATCTGACTTTTAGTAGCTGCGCGGGGTACGGGACCCGGTGGAGAAACTCCAGGGGTCCTCCGGCGTGTCGACGAAGGCTTGCGGGTGCGAGCGGCCGAAACGGCCGCAAACCGGGAATCACCCGCGAGGTGGAGGATTGAATGGTTGAGAAGATTCCGATGACTGCGGCCGGGCACGACGTGCTCGAAAAGGAGCTCAAGCACCGTCAGCAGGTGGAGCGTCCACGCATCATCCAGCAGATTACCGACGCACGGACCCACGGCGATCTCTCCGAGAACGCCGAGTACCACGCCGCCAAGGAGGCGCAGTCGCTCAACGAAGGCGCGATCGCCGAGCTTGAGGACAAGCTCGCGCGCGCGGACGTGATCGACGTGTCCAAGCTCAGCGGCGACACCATCAAGTTCGGCGCCACCGTCACGCTGATCGACGAGGACACCGACAAGAAGCAGGTGTGGCAGATCGTCGGCGAGCCCGAGGCGGACGCCAAGGCCGGCAAGATCTCCATCACGTCGCCGCTGGCGCGCGCGCTCATCAACAAGAAGAAGGGCGAGTCCGTCGAGGTCGTCACCCCGGGCGGCGCCAAGGCCTACGAGATCGCCAAGCTCGAATGGAAATAGCGGCGGCCGTCCGCATGGCGCGCATTCAGGTCCCCGTGTCCACCGGCGAACTGGTGGACAAGGTCACGATTCTCGAAATCAAGTCGGAGCGCATCGCCGATCCGGTCAAGCTCGCCAACGTTCGGCGCGAGCTGGCCGGCCTGTCGACGATCCTCGACCCGATGCTGGCCGGGCATGCGGATCTCGCGCCGCTGAAGTCAGCGCTGCGTTCGATCAACGAAACGCTGTGGCAGATCGAGGATGACATCCGCGACTGTGAGCGCGCGAAGGATTTCGGGCCGAAGTTCGTGGAGCTGGCGCGCGCCGTCTACCGCACCAACGACCGGCGCGCCGCCGCCAAGCGCAAGGTCGATGAACTGCTCGGCTCCGAGATCGTGGAAGAGAAGTCCTATCAGGACTACTGAGGCGCGCGCCCACCGGGCAGCCGTCCGACTGCATCCATCACCGCATCGACCGGAATGTCGGCCATCGCCGTGCCGCCGAACTCCTGCGCGCGCACGATGATGCCGGACGCGGTGAACGGCGCCCATCGCGCCGCATCGGTCGGTCCGAACAGCGTGACCAGCGGCGTGCCGATCGCGCCGAGCAGATGACCGATGCCGCTGTCGTTGGCGACCGCCGCGTCCAGCCGCCGGCACAGCGCGACCGCCAGTTCCAGCCGGGCAAGTCCCAGCGAGGGATCGGGCGGCTCCGCCTCCGGAAACAGCGCAGACGGTGCCTCGGCGCGCAGGCGCTGCAGAAGGTCGCGCTCCTGCGGTCCGATCAGGAACACCGGCTGGTAACCTGCAGCCGCGAGGCTCCGCGCCAGCGCGATGTATCGCTCGACCGGCCAGTTTTTGCGCGGCTCGCGGCTGCCGGTGGCAAGCCCCACGTAGCGCGGTCCGGCCGGCAGCCGCCGCTCCGCGAGCGCCATCGCCGCCGGCGAGACGTCGAGCGTGCCCTGCCAGTCCGCGGTGCCGCCGAGTGCCGCTTCGGCGAGGCTGAGCATCCGCGCGGCGATGCCGTCCGGCCGCGCGAACCGGCCCCGCGGCCGCCGGTCCGACATCGCATAGCCCGGCAGGCAGCAGTAATAGGCGTTGCGCGTGAGCAGCATGCGCGCCAGCACGATGCTCGCGATGTGAGTGCGGGAATCGAACACCAGGTCGAACGGCGGCAGCGCCCTGAGCCGCTCGCGGACCTCGCGGCTTTTCCCGGTCAGCCCGGCATGGTCGATGACGCGGTCGATCAGGCCGGTCACGAACGGCGCCAGCTCGTTCGCCATCGAGGTCTGGTGGGTGGATATCCACCAGACCGGCCGCCCCGGGAAGCCGCGGCGGATCGCGCGCAGGAACGGAAACTTCAGCAGCGAGTCGCCCAGCCCCTCGCGATCCACCAGGACGGCGATCGGACGAACGGCGGAGGGCGCTGGCGTGTCGGTCATCGCGCAGCATTTGCCACGGATGCGCAATCGACGCCAACTCCGTGGCCCGCTACCCTCATGGCAACGATAAAAGCGGCCGGGGGAGCGATGAAGTTCGGCATTTTCGATCACATCGACGACGCGGGAACGCCGCTCGGCCAGCTCTATGCCGACCGCCTCGCCATTGCCGAGGCCTACGACCGCGGCGGCTTCTACGGCTATCATGTCGCCGAACACCATTCGACGCCGCTTGGAGCCGCCGCCTCCCCGTCCCTCATCTTCGCGGCGCTGGCGCAACGGACCCGGAACCTGCGGTTCGGCCCCCTGGTCTATCTGCTGCCGTTCTACCATCCGCTGCGGCTGATCGAGGAGGTCTGCATGCTCGACCAGATGAGCGGCGGCCGCTTCCAGCTCGGCGTCGGCCGCGGCGTCTCGCTGTACGAGACGCAGGCCTACGGCCTCGACTTCAGCAAGACGCAGGCGCAGTACCACGAGGCCTATCAGGTGCTGCTCAGGGGCCTCGCCTCCGACGAGTTGAGCTTTTCCGGCGAGTTCTACAAATTCGACAGGGTGCCGATGATCCTGCGCCCGGCGCAGAAGCCGCACCCGCCGCTGTGGTATGGCGTCACCATGCCGCCCAACGCCGACTGGCCGGCGCGGAACGACGTCAACATCGTGGCGCTCGGCTTGCGCGACAACACCACCGCGATCGTGAAGCGCTACCGTGCGGCACGCGAGCAGGCCGGCCGCGACCCGGAAGGCACACTGGTCGGCATCAGCCGCCATGTCGTGGTGGCCGACACCGACGAGGCCGCGCTTGCGATCGCACGGCGCGCCTACCCACGTTGGCGGCAGAGCTTCCGATGGCTGTTCAACCGGTACGGCACCGAGCCGCGGGTGATCGGCATCTATCCGGAGACCTTCGACGGACTGATGGCGCTCGACAACGGCATCGCGGGATCGCCGGACACAGTGGCCCGCTTCATCGAGCAGGAGAGCGCGGCGAGTCCCTTCAACTATTTCGCACCGTGGCTGGCGTTCGGCGACATCACGTTGCAGGAGGCACTGCGCTCGGTGGAGCTGTTCGCCAAAGAGGTGATGCCACGGTTTGCCGGACACAAACCTCGCACGCTGGAGTCTGATTCAACTGCGCCGAATCAGACCCGTCGCTGATCTTTTGGTTTGCGCATGATCTTTTCGGGAAGCCGGATCCCACTTTCCGGGATCATGCGCTAATCGCCGGTATCGAATCCCTTCAGCGGCCGGATCGCGCTGCGCACGATGCCGACGACTTCGGCGCGCCGGCTCCTGTTGAGCCGCTGCTCGATCGCCGCCACGCTGATCGAGGCCACCACCGCTCCGTCGCGATAGATCGGCACGCCGACCCCGTACACGCCCGGCAGCACCAGTCCGGGATTGAACGCGTAGCCTTCGTCCCGCGCCCAGGCGACCAGCTCGCTTACCTTGTCGCCGGTCAGCTTGTAGCGGCGGAACTCCTTCGCATTCCGCGACTGGATCGCCTTGCGCTCCGCTTCGGGCAGGAACGCCAGCATCGCAAGCGTACCGGAGCCGACGCCGAGCGGACGGACATCGCCGACTTCGAGCGAATAGACCCGGATCGCAAACGTACCCTCGAACCGGCCGATACACACCGCGACGTTGCCGCATCGCATCATCAGCACGGTGGTGTCGGACGTCCGCGCTGCCACCTCCTGCGCCGCAAGCGCAAGGAGCCCGCGCTCCGCGAACATCTGGTCTCCGGCCGACGCCAGCGCGACCAGCTCCGGGCCGACACGATATCGTTTGGTGTCGCGGTCGAACGCCAGCAATCCCTCGACCGTCATGGCCTGCAGGAGGCGGCGCGTGGTCGCGACGTTCAGACCGACCTCGGACGCGGTCTGCGTCAGCGTCGATCCCTGACTGCGCGCCGTGCCGACGGCACGCAGCACCGCGGCAGCGCGCGCCACGGACTGTGCGCCTGCGACCTGGCCGCGATCGGCGCCGACCGGCTCGGGCGCGCCGACCTCTGCGGAGCGAATTTTCGGCATCGAAGCTCCACTCTCGTGCTGTCACGATATGAATTTCTATTATCACAATATGACAATCCAGCCTTGACAGGAAGCGCCCCGGCTTCAATCTGGCGCCGAAGCCGGGCATCGGTCGCACGCCGATCCATGCGCGGATTTGTTGGCAAAACGAGAGTGTGTTTCATGGCGTCACAGCGTCCGCGCTACCGAAGCGTCTGGGCCGAGCTTTACGGCACCCCGTTCAGGCAAGACTGGATTGATGCCGGCGGCCTGCGAACGCGGTTCATCGAGGCGGGATCGCCGGACAAGCCGCCACTGATCCTTTTGCACGGCACCGCGGGGAGCTGGGAAAACTTCGCGCTCAACATCGCCGCGCACGCCGAACATTTCCACTGCTATGCGTTCGACATGATCGGGTCCGGCCTGACCGACAAGCCGGACTACGACTACGAGACCCAGCATTACGTGAAGCACCTCTACGACTTCATGGACGCGATCAAGGTGAAGCGCGCCTCGATCATCGGGCTGTCGCTGGGCGCCCGGGTCGCATCGCGGTTTGCGATCGACCATCCGGAGCGGGTCAACAGGATGGTCCTGCTGTCCGCAACCGCCTACTTCCCGGCACAGGAAATCCAGAAAAGCATCGGCGCGTCGCGCTCCGCTGCCGCCGAAAATCCGACCTGGGACAACGTGCGGGATATCCTCAAGGACCTCGTTCACGACGAGGCCAGCCTGGTCGACGACCTGATCGCGCTGCGGCTTGCGATCTACAGCCAGCCCGAGATGAAAAAGGCGATGGGCCACATCCTCGCGCTGCTCGATCCGCCGGTCTACAACCGCAACCGCATCCCGGACGACGACTGGAAGCGGCTGACGGCGCCGACCATGATCGTCGCGGCGGTCGATCACAACGACGTGTTCCTGGAGACCGCCCGCGTCATCTCGAAGCTGATGCCGAATGCGCAGGTGCTGGAGATCAAGGGCACCAGCCACTGGCCCCAACTGGAAGAGCCCGAACTGTTCAACGCGCGAAGCCTGGAGTTTCTTCGCGCATCGTGAGAACCAGAAGTCCGATGTGGAGGAAAGCCATGCTCAAATCGCCCCGTAACAGTCTTGCCGCCGGCGCACTGGTGGCTCTGACCGCAGCCGTCGTCGCGGCCGCTCCGGCCGTCGCGCAGGATTGGCCAACCCGTCCGGTCAAGCTGGTGGTCGGCTTCCCGGCGGGCGGCAGCCCCGACGTGGTCGGACGCCTGATCGGCGACAAGCTGTCCAAGCGGCTCGGCCAGCCGGTCATCGTCGAGAACTCGCCGGGCGCCGCAGGCATCACGGCGAGCGACAAGGTCGCCAGTTCCGCCTCCGACGGCTACACCATGGTGATGCTCACCGGCGCTCACAGCGGCACCGGCGCGATGCGCAAGAAGCTGCCGTACGATCCGGTCAAGAGCTTCGCGATGGTGTCGACCGTCACCGCGTATCCCATGATGATCATGACTAGGCCCGACTCGCCGATCAAATCCTTCGGGGATCTGCTCGCGAAGGCGAAGGCCGAGCCCAACAAGATCACCTATGCTTCCAACGCGCCGGGCAGCGCGCACCACCTTCTTGGCGAGTGGATCAACATCGAGGCCAAGACCACCATGGTCCCGGTGCCGTACAAGGGCGCCGCGCAGGCCATCGTCGACCTGCTCGGCGGCCGGGTCGACGTCATGATCGACACCGCGACGACCGCGATCGAGCCGATCCGCTCCGGCAAGACCCGTGCACTCGCCGTGGCGTCTCCGAAACGCTATCCGCTGGTGCCGGACGTGCCGACCATCGCGGAGACCCTGCCCGGCGTGGAGACCATGTCGTGGCTCGGCATCGCCATGCCGGCCGGCACGCCACGCCCGGTCGTCGACCGTCTGAACAAGGAGTTGAAGGCCGTGCTCGACGAGGCTGACATCAAGGAGCATCTGTCGCGGCTGGGCGGCGTGTCGAACTGGTCGACGCCCGAGCAGATGGAAAAGCAGATCGCCGGCGAGATCGCGCGCTGGAACCGCGTCATCGACGAGAAGAAGATCGAGCGTCGGTAATCGCGGGTGTACGCCACTGGCGTCGCGGCGCAGACCTTGCGCCGCGGCACCGCATGACAAGATCCCGTCCGGAAGGCAGCAGATGAGTCACTTGATCCGGCAGATGGGGCAGCTCACGCTCGCGGTGCCCGATCCGGATGCCTCGGCCGCCGACCTGTCCAGCATCGTCGGTCTCAAGGTCACCAACAGGACCGCCGACGCGGTCTTCATGTCCTGCAACGAGAGACGCTACGAACTGGTGTATGCGAGAGGCCGGCGTGCCGGCGTGCTTGCCATCGGCCTCGAAGCCTTCAACGACGCGGCATTCGACGAGGCGCGCCGCCGCGTTGCGTCGGAAGGCTTTTCCGTCGTCGCCGAAACTCCGCTGTGGCCAGGGATCGCGCGTGCGTTCCGGTTCAGGACGCCGTTCGGCCCGACATTCGAGATTCACACCCCCGTGGCGCGGGAACTCCCCGCCCGCCATGTCGGCCCCGGCAGCCGCCCGCGCCGGCTGGAGCACGTCAACATCCGCGTCACCGACACGCACGGCTTTCGCGACATGCTGACAGGCATGCTCGGCATGAAGATTTCCGACCGCACCGCCAACGACGAGATCGTCTGGTACCGCGCCTGGGACGGCTATCACCACACCATTGCCGCGGGTTCAGGCAGCGGCCTGCATCACTACGCCTTCGACGCCTATGCGTTCGAGGATCTGGTCGGCATCGCCGATACGCTGTCGCTGAAAGGCCGGACCATGCTGTGGGGGCCGGGCCGCCATGGCGCCGGCGACAACATCTTCACCTACTACGTCGACCCGAACGGCTGCGTGGTCGAGACATCGGTCGGCATGGCGCGGATCGACAGCGACGACCTTTACGAGCCGCGCCGCTGGGGTCCGCCATCGGACCCCAGACTCCGCAATTTGTGGGGACCGCCCTCGCCGCCGGATTTCGGGCAGCACGGCATTCCCTACGTCGACGCGCTGGATTAGCGCGTCACTTCACCTTGATGTTGGCCGCCTTGATGATCGGCCACCATTTGTCGGCCTCGGACTTCTGGAACGTGCGAAGCGCCTCGGGCGACTGCTGCTCGCGGGCCGGCGACGAGAGGCCAAGCTCGGCAAAACGCTTCTTCACGGCAGCGTCGTCGAACAGGTTCAGCATCGTCGCGTTGAGTTTGGCGACGACCTCCTTCGGCGTGCCCTTCGGCGCCCAGAGCCCGTACCACAGCGACGCCCGGAACGCGGGGAGGCCTGCTTCCGCCGTGGTCGGCACGTCCGGCGCGGCGCCGATCCGCTCCGCCGAGGTGATCGCGAACGCCCTGATGGTGCCGGCCTTGAGCTGGCCGTAGAAGTTCGAGGCCGGCTCGATCTGCATGTCGATGTTGCCGGCAACCAGGTCCTGCAGCGCCGGACCGTTGCCGCGATACGGAATGAACTGGGCCTTCGTGCCGGTTTCCTTCAGGAACGACAGGCCGGCCAGATGCCCGGTGCCGCCGACGGCTGGAATGCCGACCGACGCCTTGTCGGGGTTGGCTTTCATCCAGGCGATCAGTTCCTTCAGGTTCTGCGCCGGCATCGCCTTCTTGGCCACGATCATCAGCGGCTCGTTGGCGATCAGCACGATCGGGTCGAGATCGTTGATGAGATCGAACGGCAGCGCATAGAGTCCGCCGAGCAGCATGTTGGTGGTTGAGGTGCCAATCTGGATCACATAGCCGTCGGCCGGTGCGCGCACCGCACGCCCGACGCCGATGCTACCGCCGGCGCCGGTCACGTTCTCGATGATGACCATCTGGCCCAGGCGCTCGCGCATCTTCTCCGCCAGGAACCTCGCCAGCGTGTCGGTCGCGCCGCCCGCGGCAAACGGCACGATCATCGTGACGGTCTTCGCGGGATAGGGCTGCGCCGGGGCAGCCGTGGCCAGTGCAAACAGTGCGAGCGCGGCTGCGCCGAACGTCTTCACGATCGATTGTCTCAATGTCTCCTCCCGATTTTGTTTTGCCGATTTTTGTTTGCCGATTTCGCTTCAGTATGGCCCGTCAGGACGTGCCCTTCACCTCCATCGGCACCATCGCGGCATCCTTGGAGGTGCGCAGCGTCAGCGACGTTTTCACATTGCGAACGTGCGGCGCGGCGGTCAGTTCGGTGACGAACGCCTGGAATGTCTTGAGGTCCGGGGCCACGCATTTGAGGACGAAGTCGATCTCGCCGGACAGCATCCAGCATTCGCGCACCAGCGGCTTGCCGCGCACGAAGTCCTCGAACGCTCTGAGATCGGCCTCGGCCTGGCTCGACAGGTGCACCATCGCAAACACGGTGACCTCGTAGCCCAGCAGTTTCTCGTCGAGCAGCGCCCGGTAGCCCTTGATGAAGCCGGCTTCCTCGAGCGCCCGCACCCGCCGCAGGCAGGGTGGCGCGGAGATCCCGACCCGGCGCGCCAGCTCCACGTTGGTGATGCGGCCGTCGGCCTGCAGCTCCTTCAGGATTTTCCAGTCGATGGCGTCGAGTCGGGCAGGCACGGCGTCCCCCGGGGCATGCGCCACTGTCCTAGCCCGAAGCCGGGCGGCGCGAAAGATTATTGCGCGACCGGTCGAACGCGGCGCGAAACCGCAGCTCCGATCCGTGAGTTTAGGGTTGCGTAACTTGCATAGCTCTCTTGAACGCTTAAATTGGGGTTCGGGGGACGCACCGGCCGGCGACCGGCCTCTCTCCCCGCCCGTCAAACCGTTACCCGACCACCGCCGGAGAACGCGGACCGATGTCCAAGACCACGCATGCCAAGCTCGTCATTATCGGATCCGGCCCGGCGGGATATACCGCCGCGATCTACGCGGCGCGCGCCATGCTGGAACCGGTCCTGATCCAGGGCATCCAGCCCGGCGGACAACTGACCATCACCACCGACGTGGAGAACTACCCGGGCTTCGCCGACGTCATCCAGGGCCCCTGGCTGATGGAGCAGATGCAGAAGCAGGCCGAACACGTCGGCACGCGTATCGTCACCGACCACGTCAACGACCTCGACCTGTCCGGGCGGCCGTTCCGGCTGACCTGCGACAGCGGCGACGTCTACATCGCCGACACGGTGGTGCTCGCCACCGGAGCCCAGGCGCGCTGGCTCGATCTGCCGTCGGAGCAGAGGTTCAAGGGGTACGGCGTATCCGCCTGCGCCACCTGCGACGGGTTCTTCTACAAGAACAAGGAGGTCTTCGTGATCGGCGGCGGCAACACCGCTGTCGAGGAAGCCCTGTTCCTCACCAACTTCGCCTCCAGGGTCACCGTGGTTCACCGCCGCGACCACTTCCGCGCCGAGAAGATCCTCCAGGACCGGCTGTCGAAGAACCCGAAGATATCCGTGATCTGGGACAGCGTGCTCGACGACGTCAGCGGCGACGACAACCCGCTGAAAGTCCGCAAGGTCAGGCTTCGCAACGTCAAGACCGGCGCCGTCACCGAGCTGCCGGCCGACGGCGTGTTCATCGCGATCGGCCATTCGCCGTCCACCGAACTGGTGCAGGGCAAGATCCAGATGAAGCCGAACGGCTACGTCTGGACCGCGCCCCACTCGACTGCGACTTCCGTCCCCGGCCTGTTCGCGGCCGGTGACGTCACCGACGATGTTTACCGCCAGGCGGTCACTGCGGCCGGCCTCGGCTGCATGGCAGCGCTCGAAGCCGAGCGTTTCCTGGCCGGCCACGCGCAAGAGCGCCAGGCCGCGGAATAGCTGGACTGCATTTCGAGACCGCCTCCCCCGCGGGACGGGGAGTGGAAAGGTTTGTGCGATGGACTGGGACAAGTTGAAGGTTTTTCACGCCGCCGCCGAAGCCGGCAGCTTCACCCATGCCGGTGAGCAACTCGGGCTGTCGCAGTCGGCGGTGTCGCGCCAGGTCAGCGCGCTGGAGCAGGAGCTGTCGGTGTCGCTGTTCCACCGCCACGCCCGCGGCCTGATTCTCACCGAACAGGGCGAGATGCTGTACCGCACCGCCCACGAAGTGTTCATGAAGTTGGAGGCGGCACGCGCCAAGCTGACCGACAGCCGCGAGAAGCCCAACGGCGAGTTGAAGGTGACCACCACGCCGGGCATCGGCGTGCACTGGCTGACGCCCCGGCTCGGCGAGTTCATCGAGCTTTATCCCGAAATCCGCCTCACGCTGCTGACCACCGACGAGGAGCTCGATCTCGCCATGCGCGAGGCCGACGTGGCGATCCGCCTGCGCCAACCCACGCAGCCCGACCTGATCCAGCGCAAGCTGTTCTCCGTGCATTTCCATGCCTTTGCGTCGCCCGAATACCTGAAGCGGTTCGGCACGCCCCACGCGCTCCATGAACTCGACAACCACCGGGTCATCCTGCTCGGCGGCTCGACGGTGCCTACATACCTTGAGAACCGTCGCTGGCTGATGGAGGTCGAACGCGAGGGCAAGGGACCGCGCACGCCGGTCCTGCAAATCAATACGGTGCTGGGTGTCATGCGCGCATGCCAGCGCGGCATGGGTGTTGCGTTGCTTCCGGATTATCTGGTGGAGCAGAACAGCGGCCTGGTGCAGTTGTTTGGCGAGACCGACGCTCCGGCAGTCGACGCATATTTCGTCTATCCGGAAGAGCTGAAATCGGTTGCCCGCGTGCAGGTGTTTCGCGATTTCCTGGTCAGCAACGCACAGCGCTGGAGCTACTGATTCTGCAAGGCTGGCCAGCGATTACCGCAATTTGCGGGGCCCGCATGCCAGCCATGTCGCACACCGCATTGTTAGCGAGGCGCACAGGCTGCATTATTCAGGTGCTGCTGGTGTTCGGTTGTCGCATCCCCCCAGATTAAGCGATCGAATTGTCCGGCAGCAGTTCCCCTCTGGAAGGTGAATGTCGGCCGTCCCGCGCCGACATTACTAGCCGGGCCCTCACAGGCCCGGCTTCTTCTTTTCGCGGCACGTTTTCTTTCGCGGTACGTTGAAAGCAACGCTCGCGCTATTGGCCCTGCGCCGGGGTCAACTGCGTAAGCACACACAGCCAACGATCGTCGATCTTCCGATAGACATCAGTAACCCATTCGTCGGCGTTCATGGGGTTTCCCTTGAACGATCCCGTATTGGCACTGCGCCCGGTGACCACCGCGATGTCGCCATAGACCCTGACCCGCGTCACATCCATTTGCATCTTGTCATGGCGAAGCACGCCGGCCTCGACCGCCGGCAGGAAACGCTCCCGATCGACCGGCCCCTCCGGCGTCACCAGCACCCACTCATCGGCAAGGAACGCCGCGATTCGCGATACGTCGTTCGAGCAAAGAGCCTGCAAGAATTCATTCGTAATCCGGGTGAATTCCGCGAATTGCGGGCCGTTCGTGACAGTCATGCCCAAAGCCTCTCGCTTTCCAAGCCTTTGTACAGATCGGAGACGTACTCGCCGTAGCCGTTGAACAGCAGCGTCGGCTTGCGCTCGCCGCCGGTGCCGAGGATTTCCTCGCTGGCCTGGCTCCAGCGCGGATGCGACACCTCCGGGTTCACGTTGGCCCAGAAGCCGTATTCGGCGGACTGCAGATCCTCCCAGTAGCCCTTCGGCTGCTTGTCGGTGAAACTGAATCGCACGATCGATTTGATCGATTTGAATCCGTATTTCCACGGCGCCGCGAGGCGCAGCGGCGCGCCGTGCTGCTTCGGCGCCGGCTTGCCGTAGGTGCCGGTCACCAGCAGCGTCAGTTCGTTGGTCGCCTCGGCCATGGTGAGACCTTCGACATACGGCCACGGATACCACGCCTGGCGCTGGCCTGGCGCGATCGCCTTGTCGAGGAACGTCTCCATCCGCACGTACTTCGCCGAGCCGAGCGGCTTTGCCATCTCGACCAGCTTCGCCATCGGAAAGCCGGACCACGGAATCGTCATGCTCCAGGCTTCGACGCATCGCATGCGGTAAAGCCTCTCCTCGATTCCGACCTTGCGGATCAGATCGTCGATTCCGATCTCGAACGGCTTCTCCACCATGCCGTCGATCTTGATCGTCCACGGGCGGGTCTTGAGCGCCTGCGCCGGTCTCGCGATCGACTTGCTGGAGCCGAACTCGAAGAAGTTGTTGTAGTTCGCGTTGATGCTCTCCTCGGTGAGAGGCCGGTCCAGCGCGTACTTTTCATTCCGCTGGGGGGGATAGAGATCGCGAGTCGGATCGGACAGGCCGGCGACATCGGACACGCGCTGGGCCGACGCAAGTTCGGGGCTCAGCCCGATCCCGGCCGCACTTGCGGCCGCCGCCATGAACGAGCGGCGATTGAGAAACACGTGCTCGGGGGTGGCGCAGCTCTCGGGCAATTCCCAGCCGCGGCGGCGAATGATGTTCATAGTCCCTCCGGAGTTTGAACGCCGGAATCAGTACGGTTACCCGCCGTCACAGGCAAGTCACGGTTGCGGGAGGAGCACGGCGGACAGAGCGGAAGCTGTCCCCGGGTCCCGCTTCGCTCGCCCGGACACGAGGTTGTTGCCTGTCCCGCCGCGGCCAATCCCCGTCCGCAGCGCCTACTCCGCGGCGACACCTGTTGCGGTGCGGCGCGCCGTAACGATCTGTTCCGCCGGCTTGCCTGTCAGTTCGGCCATGTGGTCGAACTTGAACGTGAACGATCCCGCGCCTGCGGTGGCGGAGCGAACCTCGACGATAAGGTCACCGATCTCCGCCTCCGGCATCTTGGCGCGCACGACGTCCCAGCCGTCCCAGCCGTCGCGGGTGTCGAAGCCGAGAATCTGGCCGCGGCGTCCCGACAGGATGGCGTTCATCCTGGCGGTGGCATCGGTCGGACAGGCGATCTCGACAAGGTGGATCGGCTCGAGCAGCACCGGATTGCACTGCGGCAGCCCCTCGACCAGCGCGATCCTGGCCGCGGTCTGGAACGCCGCATCGGAGGAATCGACCGTGTGATACGATCCGTCGATCAGCGCCACCTGGACGTCGACCACCGGAAAACCGAGCGGCCCGTGCTTGAGCGCGTTGATGGCGCCCTCCTCCACCGAGGGGATGTAGTTGCGCGGCACCACGCCGCCGGTGATGCGATCCTCGAACTTGAAGCCGGTGCTGCGCGGCAGCGGTTTGATGTCGAGCACCACGTCGCCGAACTGGCCGTGACCGCCGGACTGCTTCTTGTGCCGCCCGCGCTGCACCACGCTTTTCTTGATGGTCTCGCGATAACCGACCGCCGGTCTGCGGGTCACGATCGGCACGCCGAACCGTTCGGCAAGCCGTTCGCCGGCGACGCGCAGATGCATCTCGCCCTGCCCCCAGATGACGATTTCCTGCGCCTCGGGATTGTGCACCACCGCGATCGACGGATCCTCGTCCGTGAGCTTGTGCATCGCCTGGCCGAGCTTGACGTCGTCCTTGCGGTCCTTGGCCGAGACCGCGATGGCGAGCACCGCATCGTGCGGCTGGACCTCCGCGACCGGCGCATGCGCCTGCTTGCCGGCGGTGAGCGTGTCGCCGGTTCTGGCGTATTCGAGCTTGCCCAGCGCCACCGTCTCGCCGGCATTTGCGGAACCGCGCTTCTCGGTGTTCTGACCGAGCAGCTTGAAGGTAGCCGCAACGCGGCCCGCCTCGCGCTCCGGCGATTGCAGTGTCACGCCGTCGCCGATCTGGCCGGTCAGCACGCGAACCACAGACATCTTGCCGGCATGGGCGGTGTTGAACGTCTTGAGCACGTAGGCGACCGGATCGCCGCCCGACACGCCGAGCCGCTGTGCCGTGGTCTCGACGCCCGGCGCCTCGTGGCGCAGCGCCTTGAGCAGGCGCAGCACGCCGTTCGTGCGGGTGGCCGCCCCCATCAGAACGGGAACGACGACACCCTCGCGCAGTTCCCTGGCGAGATCGTCGAATACCTTGTCGCGCGGCGGCGGGATGTCCTCGAGCAACTGCTCCATCAGTTCGTCGTCGTGATCGGCGAGCTTCTCCAGCATGGAGAACCGCGCCGATTTTTCCTGCTCCAGGTTGTCGCCCTCGAGCGGAACGACCTCCGATGCCGCATGCTCGCGGTAGACGTGCGCGCGCTCCAGCGCCAGATCGACAAAGCCCGTGACGATCTCGTTCTTCCAGACCGGGATTTGCCGCAACACCAGCGGGACGCGCGAGGCCGGCTGCAGAAGGTGCAAAGCCTCCATCAGCTTGGTATCGGCCTTGTCGATCTTGTTGAGGAACAGGAAGCGCGGAATCTTCTGGTCTTCGAGTTCGCGCAGGATCAACTGCAACTGCGGGATCTTGCGCTCGTCGGCCTCGCACACCACGACCGCGGCATCGACCGCGGGCAGCACCGCGCGCATGTCGTGGGCGAACTCGACGGAACCGGGACAATCGATAAAAGTGTAGACATCGTCCATGAACGACGTCGTCGCGGCCGTCAGCTCGACGCTCATCTTGTGATGGCGCGCCTCCTTGGAGGCATCGCCGACCGTGGTGCCGGCCTCGACCGTGCCCTGACGCTGGATCGCACCGGTGCGCGCCAGGATCGCTTCAAGAAGAGTGGTTTTTCCGCTTTGGAAGGGGCCCACCAGAGCAATGCACCGGGGACCCTTGGCTCTATTGCCGACGTTGCCGTTCGCAGCCGCCATCGACGCCTCCCATTCGGCGCCTCACGACCGGATCGTTCCGGCCGAAATTCCAACGCCGGAATCTTATCGTCTCAGGGGAATGTGGCGCTGGCAAGGGGCCGTCGACGCTCAGGCCGTGGTCGTTTCGGTTGCGACCGGTTCCTCAGCCGGCACACGCGAACCCGCGTAGTCCGGCATGATCTCGCGTGCGAAATGCCGCAGATGCTCGCGGCCGCCCGCCGCCGCGAAGATGATGAATTCCGCGCCTGCGGCGTGCAGGGCGTCGAGCTGTGCGCGCAACTCATCGGGGGTTCCGAACATGGCGTTGGCCGTCGTCCCTCCGGCGGTGTCCGCGTAGTTCAGAATGTGTGAGGCCACCTTCCTGTCGGGCCAGCGCGACACGGCAGCCATGCGCTCGTTGTTGGCCGCCTGCCGCACCAGCGCGGCCTCCTTGTCGGCTCTGTCCCTGGCAACGTAAAGCTGCCGCGCCACGGTGACGTGGGCCGGATCGTAGGGCCTTCCGTGCCTGGCCAGTTCGTCGCGATAGATGCCGATGCGGCGGCCGATTTCCTGCGGCGAGGCATATTGATCGAGGATCAGCCGAAACCCGCGCGCAGCCGCGCGCCGGATCGACGGCTCGCTGCCCGCCGCCACCCAGAACGGCGGGTGCGGCTTCTGCGCCGGCGGCGGCTCCACCACGATGTCGTTGAAGGTCCAGAACCGGCCCTTGTGAGAAAACCGCTCGCGCGCGGTCCATGCCCGGACGATGACCTCAAGCGCCTCCTCGAAACGCGCGTCGGCCTCGTCCTGCGGGATATTGAAGCCGACGAACTCGTTGTAGCGGTATCCCTTGCCGATGCCGAAATCGAGCCGGCCGCCCGACATCACGTCGATCATCGCCGCCTGCTCGGCGAGCAGCACCGGATTGTGCCAGGGCAGCACCATCACCGAGCTGCCGACCCGCAGCCGCGTGGTCCGCATCGCGAGGCACGTCAGCAGCGTGAGCGTTGCCGAGACCTGGTTCCAGCCGGAGAAATGGTGCTCGACCAGGAACGACGAACAGAACCCGAGCGCCTCCGCCTCGATGTTGAGGTCGAGATAATCCTGGAAGCCCTTGCCGGTTTCGGGGGCGTGGTCCGCGGTGCCGGCCTGCGCGGTGCAGAACAGTCCGAATTGCATGCCGCCCTTATACAACAACGCGCGCCCACCCGATCAGGGCATTTGCGGCTGCAGGGGGATCGCCGCACCGTCCCGATCGAACGGCAGCACGATTTCGCAGACCAACCCGCTCGGCCGGTAGTCGATGCTCGCTTCCGCACCGAGATCGGACGGAAAGGCATTCTTGATCATGCGCGAGCCGAAGCCCTGTGTCGCCGGTTCGGCCACCTCCGGCCCGCCCGCCTCGGACCAGCGCAGGAAGAACTTTCGCGAATGCATGTCGCCCGGCGCGTAGCCCCACTCGACCGAAACGCGGCCGCTGTCGTTGGTCAGCGCACCGTATTTGGCGGCATTGGTGCACAGCTCGTGCAGCGACAACGCAAACGGCAAGGTCAGGCGGGCGGGAATCCGCAGATCCGGGCCGTCCAGCCGGAAACGGTGCTTGTCGCCGAACGGCGTCACCGCGATTTCCGTGATCAGATCGCGCGTATCCACGCTCGACCAGTTGGATTGGGTCAGCAGGTTTTGCGTCCTGGCCAGCGCGATGACACGGTTTTCAAAGGCGCGATAGTTCGCCTCGTCGGTGTGATTCCTGATGGTGGTGGACGCAATCGACAGCACCACGGCGAACAGGTTCTTCACCCGGTGCGTCAGTTCGTCGAGCAAAAGCTGACGGTGCTCGCGGTTGTTCTGGCTCTCGATGGCAAGCGTGGTGATGCGCGCGGCCAGTTCCACGATCTCCTTCTCGTTGGCCTGCGGCGCGCGCGGCTCGCGGTGGTACAGCGCGAAGGTGCCGAGCACGACGCCTGTCCTCGAGATGATCGGCGTCGACCAGCAGGCTCGCAGTCCGTGCGAGATCGCCAGATGACGGAAACCGCCCCACAGCGGATCCGTCGCGATGTCCGTCACAAAAACCGGCTCCTTCCGGTAGGCGGCCGTGCCGCAGGAGCCGACCATCGGTCCGATCTCGGCGCCGTCGATGGCCTCGTTGTAGGCGGCCGGCAGGCTCGGCGCCGCACCGTGCCGGAGGTGGCGGCCGTCGCGATCCATCAGGAGGACGGAGGCGAGCATCCTGCGGCCGGAGTATTCCTCGATGGAGAGGGTCAACCGTTCCAGCGTTGCGGGCAGCGGCGCCTCGGATGCGATATCGGAGAGGATGGCGTTCTCGGCGAGGATCAGCGCCATCTGCCGTTCCAGCACCGCCTCCTTGTCCTGCAACTGGCGCAGCAGGGAGCGATACTGGTCGCACACCCAGATGATCGCGGCGCAGGTCAGGACATAAAGAACCACAGAGGCGAGAGAAAAGGCGTGCGGCATCGTTCCGGCGAACGCCGTCCACGCCAGCGCAAGCCCCGTGGCCGCCGCGACTGCCCCCGCCAGCGGCCCCGCAATAATGCTGGTGACGAGCATGGCGGCGAAAATCGTCACAAACGGCGGGATCTGCGGCTCGAAAATGCCCGCCAGCACGCGCAGCGCCACCGCGATGGTGGCGCAGCCGACCGCGAGCACGAAAGCCTGCACGGACCGCGGCTCTACGGTGAAAGCCGGCAGTCCCGAGAAGACGCGCGTTCCAGCTTTCGGCATCGCTCCGCCAGTCAGGCTGCAAGAGACACGAAACAGGCACTATAGCGGCCGAACGGCCGGTTGCACACTGTGGCGGTTCCGGCCTTCGCCCGTCGCTCAGAACCGCGGAATGTCCGGGAACGGCAGCTTGCCGGCATGCACGTGGAGCCGGCCAAGCTCGGCGCAGCGGTGCAGCTTCGGGAACACCTTGCCGGGGTTGAGCAGGCCGCCCGCGTCGAACGCGCATTTCAGCCGCTGCTGCTGGTTGAGATCGTCCTCGGAGAACATCGCCGGCATCAGATCGCGCTTCTCGACGCCGACGCCGTGCTCGCCGGTCAGCACGCCGCCGACCTCGACACAGAGCTTGAGGATCTCGGCGCCGAACTCCTCGGTCTTCTCCAGTTCGCCCGGCTTGTTGGCGTCGTACAGGATCAGCGGATGCAGATTGCCATCGCCGGCATGGAACACGTTGGCGACGGCGAGACCATAATGATCCGACAGCTCCCGGATGCGGCGCAGCACCAGCGGCAGCTTCGCGCGCGGGATGGTGCCGTCCATGCAGTAATAGTCCGGCGAGATGCGCCCGACCGCCGGGAACGCCGCCTTGCGGCCGGCCCAGAACAGCACCCTCTCCTGCTCCGAGTTCGACACCCGGAGCGTGGTGGAATTGCATTCCTTCGCAATGGCGGCGCAGCGCTCGATCAGATGATCGACCTCGGCCTGCGGGCCGTCCAACTCGACGATCAGCAGCGCCTCGACGTCGAGCGGATAGCCGGCGTTGACGAATGCCTCGGCGGCGTGAATCGCCGGCCGGTCCATCATCTCCATGCCGCCCGGGATGATGCCCGCGCCGATGATGCGCGACACGCACGCGCCGGCATCCTCCGACGAGGGAAATCCGACCAGCACGGCGCGCGCCGTCTCCGGCCTCTTGAGGATGCGCACCGTGACTTCGGTCACCACGCCGAGCAACCCTTCCGAGCCGGTGACGACCCCGATCAGGTCGTAGCCGCCCGGATCCATGTGCTTGCCGCCGAGCCGGATCACCTCGCCGGTGATCAGCACCATCTCGAGACCGAGAATGTTGTTGGTGGTCATGCCGTACTTGAGGCAATGCACGCCGCCCGAATTCTCGGCGACGTTGCCGCCGATCGTGCAGGCGATCTGCGATGACGGGTCCGGCGCGTAGTAGAAGCCCTCGTGGGCGACCGCGTTGCTGACCGCAAGGTTGGTCACCCCCGGCTCGACCACCGCGACGCGGTTGTCGAAATCGATCTCGCGGATCCGGTTGAACTTCCCCATCCCGAGCAGCACGCCGTCGGACAGCGGCAACGCGCCGCCCGACAGCGAGGTGCCGGCGCCGCGCGGCACCACCTTCACGCCGTTGTCGTGGCAGTACTTCAGGACCGCCGCGACCTGCGCGGTCGTCTCCGGCAGCACCACCACCATGGGAAGGGACTTGTAGGCGGTCAGTCCATCCGACTCGAACGGACGCATTTCGCGCTCGCCGGCGATCACCCCCTCGCCCGGCACGATGGCCGAGAGCGCCGCCACGATTTCGCCGCGGCGGGCAAGCACGTCCTGATCGGTGTCGGGCATGCGAACCGACATGAAGGCTCCGGGGTATGAGGAAGGCGATTGTACTACCCGCCGATCCCGGTAGAAAATGGGCGGGGAGCTCAAGGAGCAACGATAATGAGAGCACTGGTTCTGGCGGCGGTTCTGGCGTCCGTTTCGGGAATAGCGCAGGGGCAGGATCTTGAGGCCGGCGAGAAGTCGTTCCGCAAGTGCCTGCCCTGCCATGCGGTCGGCCCGGAGGCGCGCCACAAGATCGGTCCGATCCTCAACGGGCTTGAGGGCCGCAAGTCAGGCTCCATCGAGGGGTACAACTACAGCGAAGCCAACAAGAAGGCCGAGATCGTCTGGAGCACGGACAGCTTCAAGGAATACATCGTCAGCCCGATGGCCAGGGTGCCCGGCACCAAGATGGCGTTCGGCGGCATCAAGAACGAGACCGAGATCGCCAACCTCTGGGCCTATCTCAGCCAGTTCAAGGCCGACGGCTCGAAAAAGTAGCGCCCGACGCGCTGACCTGGGGATGCGTGTCGCCATTGCGGCACGGCGGACTGCCCATTCGACGATGTCCGGGGCGAATCCCCGGGAAGGGCGGCGATTTCAGCCGCAACCAAATCCCCCCGGCCGCGTTCTTAAACGCGGCCCGGCCGCCTGCACTGCAACCATTTGAATTGTCATGACTTAATTTCCCTCCGGAGCGCCCATGGCCGACTACACGATCGGAATAGAGGAGGAGTATTTCCTGGTCGACGCCGGCACCAAGTCCGTGACGCGCCGGATGCCGGTGGAATTTCTCGACGCCGCCAGGAAGGCGACCGACGACCGGGTCGTGAGTGAATTCCTGCAGTCGCAGGTCGAGGTGGTCTCGCAACCGCATCGCGACATCAAGGCTGCGCGCGAGGAGATCAGGGGACTGCGCCAGACCCTCGGCAAGATCGCAGCAAGTTACGGCCTTGCCATCATTGCCGCCGGCACGCACCCGTCCGCCGACTGGGGCAACTCCCGCCAGTCCGAAGGCGACCGCTACGACGCGGTGATGGACGACCTGCAGATGATCGGCCAGCGCAACATGCTGTGCGGGCTGCACGTGCATGTCGAGATTCCGGACCCCGACGAGCGCGTCGACGTGATGACGCGCATGCTGCCCTACCTGCCGCTGTTCATCGCGCTCGCCACCTCGTCGCCGTTCTGGCGTTCGCGCCTGACCGGACTGAAAGGCTATCGCCTCGCCGCCTACGACGAGTTGCCACGCACCGGCGTGCCGGAGCTGTTCCACACCAAGGCCGAGTACGACGCCTATGTCGACGCGCTGGTGAAGGCCGGCGTCATGAAGGACTCCAGCTACATCTGGTGGTCGATCCGGCCGTCGCAGAAGCATCCGACGCTGGAGCTTCGCGCCCCGGACGTTCCCACGCTTGTCGACGATTCCATCGCGATCGCCGCGCTCTGGCGCTCGCTGGCCCGCCGGCTCACCCGCGACCGTCGGCTCAACGCAAATTTGAACGCGGTGTCGCGGGCGGTGGCGGTCGAGAACAAGTGGCGCGCGCAACGGTACGGCGTGCGCGGCAGCTTCGTCGGCGATGGCGGCGCGGTGACGGTCGCCCAGATGATCGACCGTGTGCTGGACGAGACCGCGGCCGACGCCGAGATGCTAGGCTGCCTTGCCGAGATGCAGCGCTGCCGCACCATCGTCGGGGCCGGTACATCGGCGGACGCCCAGATCGCCGTCTACGAGGCGCACGAGCAGAAGGAAGGTCACGCCCGCGCCCTGCAGGCGGTGAAGGACTGGCTCGCGGTCGCGACGCTGCAGTAATCGGCGCGCGCGTTCCAACGGAACCTCAG
>CAZGSW010000054.1:0-2186 GCA_964528635.1 uncultured Rhodoplanes sp.
TGGAGGCCTATCTCGACCGGGAGAGAGGCCAGCCCTTCCGCTGGTACTATGTCGCAGTGTGCGGCGAGCGCCTGCCATTCGAAAGAGAAGCGGCGGCGCGCAACAGCAGGCTGCGCTGGGCGGAAGGCAACCAGCCCGCCGACTTCTTCATCGCACCCACTCACAACAGGTGCGACACCGCGGTCGACGGCAGGGTCGTCGTGACTGTCGAGCGAATGGGCGTGCCGGTCGGGGTGGTCAAGGATCGCCGGTCCATCACCCAGCCCCACCTGGTGAACCGGAACTGAGCCGCCGAAATAAAGCGCCCGCCGGGGGGCCGGCGGGCGCCGCATCCGGAGCGCGAGAGGGGAATCGTCGATCCGGACGGAAAAATTGTTATCGGCAGGCGACGGTCTCGCATGACAGCCAGGGCAGCTTGGGGGCCTCCTCCCGGCGGGACTGGCGAGCCCGCCGCTCGGCGGCACGCGACGCCAGCAGATCGGTGGGGTCGTGCCACAGCGGTTCGGAGTAGGCATCGCGCAGGTCGCTGCGGGTCAGGCCGATATCGGCCAGCATATGGTCGTCGAGCCTCGCGAGCCCTGCCGCCGCCCTGCGGTTGCGGAATGCCCGCCCCACCCCCGCCAGCAGTCGGGCACCGGCCGACGCCACCCGGGACATGGTTCGGAAAACGGCCGCGGCACCGACCGCGGAGTAGCTCAGGATCGCAGGCATCATCGCCTCCAAGGTTCTGACAAACCGAGACAAACGGGCGCGTGCAGGCGCGGGGCGGCCGCGGTGCCAAAAGCCAATCGTTCGATTTGAACTGACGCCAATGAATATGGGCGGGCCGGATTGATAAGTAAAACGAATGTTTTTAATATCTTCAATCATCAAATATGATATTTAGCTTGCGGCTGCCTTCGGACTTTGGAGCCGACCAATGAGTGCGCTTATCGACGTCGATCAGCTTCGGACGTTCATTGCGATCGTCGAAACCGGCAGTTTCACGAAAGCGGCCGAGGTCGTTCACAAGACGCAGTCGGCGGTTTCCATGCAGATGAAGCGTCTGGAAGAGCGGCTCGCTCGCCCGATTTTCGCGCGTGACGGCAGAGCGTCGAAGCTCACCGAAGATGGCGAGCGGTTGCTGGACTACGCCCGGCGCATCGTGAAGCTGAACATCGAAGCGATCGCCGCATTCAGCGACGCGGAGCTCACCGGCCGCGTACGGCTCGGGCTGCCGGACGACTACGCCGACCGC
Source organism: uncultured Rhodoplanes sp. (assembly GCA_964528635.1). Lineage (GTDB taxonomy): Bacteria > Pseudomonadota > Alphaproteobacteria > Rhizobiales > Xanthobacteraceae > Z2-YC6860. The sequence goes on from CAZGSW010000054.1 coordinate 1,238, forward strand.
TATCTGCCGGAAATCATGGCGCGGTTCTCGCGCGCCTATCCGGGCGTCGAGCTGACGATCCTTTGCGAGCCGTCCACCGAGCTGTTCGAACGGATCGATGCTGGCCAGCTCGACCTCGCCATCGTGACCGACTGCGAAGGAAGCCGGCCGTCGGAAACGTTTCGCCGCGAGCGGTTGCTGTGGGTCACCTCAGCACGGCACTCGACTCACGCCGAACAGCCGCTGCCACTCGCGCTGGGACGGTCAAGCTGCGGCTGGCGGCGCGCTGCTATCGAATCCCTTGATTCGATCGGGCGCCCGTATCGACTGCTCTATTCAAGTGTCAACGTCGGTGCGGTTTCAGCCGCCGTGCTGGCAGGACTCGCCGTGTCCGTGCTGCCGGAGTCAGGGCTGCGTCCCGGCATGCGGGTGCTGAATCCGGCGGACGGGTTCCCGGCCCTGCCGGCATGCCGGGTCGGTCTCATTCGCAATCCGCACGAAAGCTCAGCCCTTGCCGATGCGCTTGCCGAACACGTCATCTCGTCGCTGGACAACCTTTCCGAGGCGGCACGCGCGGCAGAATAGACTGTTACAGTTCGGCCGCGGTCGCGGCCAACACACGAACAAGATCAGCCGGATCAATTTCGATCTGCAGCCCGCGACGGCCACCGTTGACGATCACCGTCGCGTGCTGGAGCGCTGCCGCCTCGATGTAGGTGCCGACCCGCTTGCGTTGCCCGAACGCAGATATGCCCCCGACATGATAACCGGTTAGCCGCTCCGCCTCTGTCGGTGACAGCATTGCCGCGTCCCTGGCTCCGGCAGCCGATGCAAGCTTCTTCAGGCTGACTTCACGGTCGCTTGCGATCAACACGCAGACGACCGCCCCGCCAGCTCTGGCCATGAGGGTCTTCAGAAGCCGGGAGGGCAAAACGCCGAGCGCCTCGGCGGCCTGCATGCCGATCCGCGG
>CAZGSW010000054.1:2286-8416 GCA_964528635.1 uncultured Rhodoplanes sp.
CGTCGGACCAGCCCGCGGCGGGCGATCCGGAGCATCTCGATCGAGATATTGAGCAGGTCGCGATTGCGGATTGCCGCCTTGAACCCGAGCCTGGGGACGTCATCCCGCAGCTTCTGACGCTCCTCGGCCGTCCAGTCCTTGGCGATGTCCCAGGCCGCATTCAGACAGTCGTCGTCGTACAGGATTCCGCACCAGAATGCGGGCAGCGACGGCAGCACGCGCCATGGCCCGCCATCGGAGCCCCGCATTTCCAGGTACCGCTTCAACCGCACCTCGGGGAAGATGGTTGAAACGTGATTGGCCCAGTCGGAAATCGTCGCGCGCTCGCCCGGAAGCAGTTTGCCGGCAAGATGATCGCGGAACGACCGGCCTGACACGTCGATATAGCTGTCGCCGCGCTTGATGAAGTACATCGGCACATCGAGCGCGTAGTCTGCGTACCGCTCAAAACCCATTCCGGACTCGAACGCCCAGGGCAGCATACCGGCGCGCGCGTTGTCTGTATCGCGCCAGATCTCGGAACGGAACGAGACGAAACCGTTGGGCTTGCCTTCCGTGAACGGCGAATTCGCGAACAGCGCCGTCGCGACAGGCTGCAGTGCCAGTCCCACCCGCAGCTTCTTCACCATGTCGCTTTCGGACGAGAAATCGTGGTTGGTCTGCACCGTGCAGGTCCGGTACATCATGTCGAGGCCCAGCTTGCCGACCCTGGGCATGTACGCGGTCATGATCTTGTAGCGGCCCTTGGGCATCGCCGGCATGTCGGCCCGGCTCCAGGTCGGCGTCATGCCGATACCGAGAAACCCGATGCGGAGCGGACGCGCCACCTCGCGCAACTGCGCAAGATGCGCCATCAACTCGTTGCAGGTCTGATGCACGTCCTTAAGCGGCGCTCCGGAAAGTTCGAACTGTCCGCCGGGCTCGAGCGACATGGCGCCGCCCCCCGTCACGTCCGCAAGCCCGATGATGTTCTCGCCTTCCATGATCGGCTCCCAGCCGAGCATGTGCTGCATGCCGTCGAGCAGGGCTCTGATGCCGCGCGGCCCCGCGTATGGCACGGGCCGGTGACCGTCGAGCGAGAACGCAAATTTCTCGTGTTCGGTGCCGACCCGAAACTTCTCTTTCGGCTTGCAACCGGCCGCAAACCACGCGACGAGTTCGTCGCGCGTTTCGATCGGTGTCATATCGACCTGGTCACGAGCCATTCGGATATCCGGCAAGGGCCGCGACCATAAACACGGGCCGCAACAAAGGGCAACGCCCGATCCGGCATGGGCAGGATCGACAATTTCAAAGGGACATTGTCACCTGGTCAAGCCGCTTGGGCAGGGGCGAAGCGGCGATAGAACCGGTCATCGGTCTTTGCCATTTCAATGAGCAGCTTCGGCGGCTTGAAGCGGGGTCCGAACTTTCGCTCCAGCGCCTCGCAGAGGGCCACGAACTTCTTCGTGCCCATCATGTCGATATAGGACAAGGTCCCGCCGGAATACGGGGCAAAGCCGAATCCCAAAATCGACCCGACATCGGCCTCACGAATGTCGGTGACCACCCCCTCCTCGAAGGTACGTGCTGCTTCGACCGACATCACCACCAGCAGCCGGTGCTTGAGCTCCTCCACGTCGATCGCCTCGACCTGCTCCCGGCTGAGCGTCCTTGGCAGCAGGTCCGCAAGGCCCGGCCACAGGCGCTTGGGCTCGCCTTGCGGATAGTCGTAGAAGCCCTTGCCGTTCTTGCGGCCCAGCCTTCCACTTTTCTCGACCATATCTTCAAGGAGCTTCTTCTGGCCGGCATCGACCGCATCCGCGCCGAGATCGGCTTCGGCGGCCCGAACGATCCTCAGACCAAGATCAAGCGCGGTCTCGTCATTGAGCGAAAGAGGACCGACCGGCATGCCCGCCATTCGCGCCACGTTTTCGATCATGGCCGCCGGAATTCCTTCCAGCAGCATCAGATGGCCTTCCTGGATGTAATTGAGCACGCAACGATTCGCATAGAAGCCACGCGTGTCGTTCACCACGATCGGCGTCTTGCGGATGGCGCGAACGAAATCAAGCGCGGTAGCCAGCGCCAGATCGCCGGTCTTCTTGCCGACGATGATCTCCACCAGCATCATTCGCTCGACCGGCGAGAAGAAATGGATGCCGATAAACTTCGTGGCGTCCTTCGTGGTTTCCGCGAGCGACGAGATCGGCAGCGTCGACGTGTTGGAACCGAATACGACGTCCGGCACGAACTCCTGTGCCTTGACGGTGGCTGCGGCCTTGACCGCACGATCCTCGAACACAGCCTCCACGATCAGATCGCAGCCCACAAGCGCGGCATAATCGCCACTCGCCGTGATGCGCGCGACCGCTGCATCGCGGGCCGCGCTTGCCATGCGGCCCTTGCTGACCTGATCGGTCAGACTTTTCTGGACGTAGGCCTTGCCCTTGTCCGCGCTGTCCTGGTCGCGGTCGATCAGCACGACATCAATGCCCGCCTGCGCAGTCACCGAGGCGATGCCGGCACCCATGAATCCCGCCCCGAGAATGCCGACCTTCGCGATCTTGACGGGAGGCACATCGGCAGGCCGCCGTGCTCCCTTGTTCAACTCCTGCAGCGACACGAATAGCGAGCGGATCATCGCCGCCGCTTCCGGCGTTCGCAGGATATACGCGAAATAGCGCGACTCGACCGTCAGTGCGCGGTCGAACGGCAGCAGCAAGCCCTCGTAGAACACCTGCATGATGGCGCGGGCCGCCGGATAATTGTCGTATGTCTCGCGGCGGTAGATCGCGTTCGCCGCCGGAAATGTCATCATCCCGGCCTTCGAATAGACCAGACCGCCCGGCAGCCTGAAGCCGTCGTTATCCCACGGCGCCCTGGCCTTCGGATTGGCTTTCACCCACTCCTTTGCGGTCCGGATCAGATCGTCCTGCGGGACCACCGCATCGATCAGCTTCATCGCCTTGGCGCGGCTAAGCCTGAGCTGATCGCCCTTGAGCAGGAGCTGAAGCGCATCGGCAGGTGGCACCATCCGGCCGACCCGTGTCGTACCGCCCGCCCCCGGGAAAAGTCCCAACTTCACTTCGGGCAGGCCGACCCGGGTCTTGTCGTTGTCGGCGGCAAAGCGCTGGTGACAAGCAAGGCAAAGCTCGAACCCGCCGCCCAGCGCGGTGCCGTTGATGGCGGCGGCCCAAGGCTTGCCGCACGTCTCCAGACGCCGATAAAGCTGCGAGAGCTTGCGGCTGTCCTCGAAAAGCTTTGCTGCAGCGGCCTCCTGTCCCCGGGAGACCGCGACTTCGGCAAAGGTCCGGCCGAGACCTTCCAGCAACGTCAAGTCGGCGCCCGCACTGAAGGTATCCTTGCCCGACGTGATGACCGCGCCCTTGATCGAAGCATCGGAGGCCACCTGCTCGACGATCGCAGAAAGTTCCGTAATCATCGCGACGTCAATCAGGTTCATCGGCTTGCCCGGCATGTTCCAGGTGACAAGCGCGATGCCATCGCCGTCGATATCGAGCTTGAAGTGATCAGGCATCGCAGTCTCCTTCGCTAGTACGGCTCACCGGACTTGTGCAGATAACGCCGCACAGTTCCATCGCGCTCCAGCATCATATCGACATCGGAGTACATCACCTTGTCCTTCGATGAACGTGTGCCGACTTCGAGATAGCGCGCAACCGTGCTGCTGCGATTTATCAGGCAGTGACCGATCCCCGAGTTCGCCTTGAATCCCGCCGCGTCGCCCGGCTTCAGCACGACCTCGCCGTCGTCCTCAACCAACACGATTTCGCCCTCCAGCACGTAGATGAACTCATCTTCGTTTGCGTGCCAGTGTCGCTGCGATGACCACACGCCCGCAGGTAGCGTCGCAATGTTGACGCCAAACTGGGTCAGCCCGGCAAGGTCGCCGATCCTGGCTTTCTCCCGCCCCTTCAAAGGATCGGCGAGCGGGCCGGGATAACGCGTGTCCCGGTCGATCGCGGCCCTGGAGATATCGATCTTCGGCATCAACCCGGCCCTTTCGATTTGGTCCAGAAGCGGACGCCGGCTTCGGTTTTCTCGCCGGCGAGATCGACGTCGGGATAGTGATACCGGTCACGCACGGCGCGGGTACCCGCTTCGATGAACAGCACGTCACGCTGCGACTTGTTCACCAGACAGTGCCCGTTCGGATCGCTTGCCTTGAAGCCAGCCGCATCGCCCGCCCGCAGGATCGTCTCACCGTTGTCGTCGATCAGCGTCGCCTCGCCCTCGACGATATAGACGAACTCGTCCTCGGTTTCATGCCAGTGGCGGAGCGCCGAACCCGCGCCGGGCTTGAGCCGCGTAAGATTGACGCCGAACTGCGTGAGTCCGGCCACATCGCCAAGCATCGCCTTTTCGCGGCCATCCGTAACCGCACCCAGCGCACCGGGATAAACTGACTTCGTCCGCACGACGGCCTTTGCGATGTCGATCTTCGGCAAGGCTCAGACCCGCTCGATGATGGTCGCGGTGCCCATCCCGACGCCGATGCACAATGTCACCAGCGCGGTGTTGAGGTTGCGCCTCTCCAGCTCGTCGAGCACCGTGCCGAGAATCATCGCACCGGTCGCCCCAAGGGGGTGCCCCATCGCAATGGCGCCACCATTGACGTTGATCTTGTCGTGCGGAATGTCGAAAGCCTGCATGTAGCGCAGCACCACCGAGGCGAACGCCTCGTTGAGCTCCCAGAGGTCGATGTCCTCTTTCCTCATGCCGGCCTTCTTCAGCACCTTTTCGGTGACCGGGATCGGTCCCGTCAGCATGATCGACGGCTCGGAGCCAATGTTGGCAAATTGCCTGATGCGCGCGCGCGGCTTCAGTCCGGCAGCTTTGCCGGACTCCTTGTTGCCGATCAGGACTGCCGCCGCGCCGTCCACGATGCCCGATGAATTGCCGGGCGTGTGGACGTGATTCAGTCGCTCCAATTCCGGATAGCGTTGAATGGCGACAGCGTCGAAACCCGCCATCTCGCCCATCTGCACGAACGAAGGATTGAGCTGCGCAAGGTTCTGCATGCTGGTCGAGGGCCGCATGTGCTCGTCCTTGGCCAGCAGCGGCAAGCCGTTGACGTCCCGGACCGTCAGGACGGAATTCTTGAACCGGCCATCGGCCCATGCCTCGCCGGCCCGGCGCTGGCTTTCCACCGCATAGGCATCGACATCGTCGCGCGAGAACCCGTACTTGGTAGCAATCAGGTCGGCTGAAATGCCCTGCGGCACAAAGTAGGACTTCAGCGCAATGGACGGATCCATCGGCCAGGCGCCGCCGGCGGCACCGATGCCGACGCGGCTCATCGATTCCACGCCGCCGCCGATCGTCATGTCGTGCTGGCCGGACATGACCTCGGCGGCAGCAAAGTTCACCGCGTCGAGACCGGAGGCGCAGAACCGGTTGATCTGAACGCCGGGCACCTCGTCGCCAAAGCCGGCCATGATCGCCGCAACCCGCGCGATGTCGCCGCCGGCCTCGCCGACCGGATCGACGCAGCCCAGCACAACGTCGTCGACAAGCTTTGGATCCAGTTTGTTGCGCGTCCGGAGCGCCTCAAGTGGCTGGGTGGCGAGGTTCAGCGCGGTCACCTCGTGCAGCGCACCGTCCGCCTTGCCGCGTCCGCGCGGCGTGCGCACATGATCATAGATGAAGGCGTCGGTCATATATTCTCTCCGTATCCGCCCTGCACCCCGTCTGCCGTCCTGCAAGAACCCAGGCAGCCGGCGTCGTCGGAGTGCAGCCTTTGCGGTCTTGACGGCGACCCGCGTCACAAACTCCTGGCGATCACCAGCTTCATGATCTCGTTGGTTCCTGCATAGATGCGCATCACGCGCGCATCGCGGTAGAGCCGCGAGATCGGGTATTCATCCATATAGCCATAGCCACCAAACAATTGCAGGCACCGGTCGCTCACTTTTCCGAGCATATCTGTCGCCCAGACTTTTGCCATCGACGCGGTCACAGTGTCGAGCTGACCCGCCACGTGGCGCTCGATGCAGTGATCGATGAAGACCTTACCGACCGCGGTCTCGGTCTTGATGTCAGCAAGTTCGAACTGCGTGTTCTGAAACTCGATGATCGCCTTGCCGAAGGCCTTGCGCTGCTTGACGTAGTCGACGGTCAGCGCAAG
>CAZGSW010000054.1:8516-13799 GCA_964528635.1 uncultured Rhodoplanes sp.
TCCTTCGGATCGGTCTTGGCGACGACGATAATCAGGTTCGCGTGCTGGCCATTGGTGATGAAGGTCTTGGAGCCGTTGAGCACATACCGGTTTCCCGACCTGAGCGCGGTCGTCCGCACGCCCTGCAGATCCGATCCCGTGCCGGGCTCGGTCATGGCAATGGCGCCAACCAGTTCCCCGGTCGCCAGCCTCGGCAGCCAGCGTTTCTTCTGTTCTTCGGTCCCGTAATGCAGGATGTAGGGCGCAACGATGCCCGAATGAAGCGGAGCACCGAACGTATCGAACCCCGCAAGGCTGTATTCGCGATTGATGACCGCCTCGTGCGCAAAGGTGCCACCCGCGCCACCGTATTCTTCCGGCATGGAGGCGCACAGGAGACCCGCCGCACCGGCCTTGGTCCACACTTCGCGCGGATACATATGATCGTCATGCCACTTGTCGAGGTGCGGCACGAACTCGGCCTGCATAAAACGCCGGGCCTGCTCTTCGAGCAGGACAAGGTCTTCAGTCATCCAGGTCGGGCGAGGGAGTTCGAGAGGATTCATCGCGTCCCGGCGTTCGAATCTTGGGACAACCACATTACTCTCCGGCGGCACGGTGCGCGAGGGCGGGAGCAGCCCCTTGACTTGCGGATAGCTTCCTGAAAAGCCGTTCCGAGGACGGTCACTGCTTCATGCATTTTGCGGCATCACAGCCGGATATTGTCCGGTCCGTCCGGCACCGCTGGCTTCTGAACTATTGGCAGCGCCTGCGCGGCAGCCGGCAAGCTCCGCTCTGGAAAACCCTGGACGTCGACGAATTCGCGAGCATGGTCGAGAACATGCAGTTCTGCGACATCGTCAACGAAGGCGGAAGAATGCGCTTCATCGTGCGGTTTTGCGGAGCGCGCATCGTGCAGGCCTATGGCGAGTGCAGCAACGAGTATTTCGACGAGAAGCTGCCACCGCTCTTTCGCGATCAGGTGTTGGCAATGTACGAACGGGCGGCCAAGGCCCGACAGCCGGTCTACACCGTCTGCGAAGTCCCTGACCGGGACGGCACACCGGTGGATTTTGAGCGGCTGCTACTTCCGTTCGCCCGCGACGGGGTCAACGTCGATCGTATCCTCGCGATGCTGGAATGGGTCAGCACCGAGGGTGGATACCAGAACCGCCAATTGCTGCGCTCACAGGCGCAGACCCCGGTCTATTCGGTCTGCGCGACCATCGAGAACGTCACGGGCGACGTCACCATATCCTGACCCGCGTCCCGCCGATCCGTTCCTTCATGTCTGCATTGCGCCGAAATTGGCGGACCGCGGAACCTGTCTGCATTGTCAACCTTGGTCGATCTGTCAGGATAGCTCGATTGGATTGCGCAGTTGGGAAGGGCGACCCATGGCCGACGTATCCATCACCAAGCAAGATACTGCAGCCGGAGCGGGCTCCGAACCCAGTCTCCACCGGGTGATGGGCCCGTGGCTCCTCCTGTTGTTCATCGTGGGCGATATCCTTGGTACCGGCATCTACGCACTGACCGGTCAGGTGGCCAAACAGGTTGGCGGCGCCGTCTGGATGCCGTTCCTGGTCGCGTTCATCGTCGCGGTCATCACCGCGTTCAGCTATCTCGAACTTGTGACCAAATATCCGCGTGCCGCAGGCGCCGCCCTCTACACCCATCGCGCCTTCGGGATTCATTTCGTCACGTTCATCGTCGCCTTCGCGGTGATGTGCTCCGGCATCACGTCCGCATCGACTGCCTCTCGCGCATTCGCCGCGAACCTGTCTAATGCGTTCGATCTGAAGTACACCGCGTTCGGCATCACCATGATCGGCCTGGCTTTCATGGCGGCGGTGGCGACCATCAACTTTCGCGGCGTTGGCGAAAGCGTGAAGATGAACGTGCTGTTGACCTGCATTGAGCTTACCGGCCTGCTCATCATCATCTGCATCGGTCTCTGGGCGATCGGTGCCGGTCAGGGCGACGTTTCACGCGTCATGGATTTCAAGACGTCGCCGGACGGCGGCATCTTCTGGCCGGTGATCGCAGCCACCACGCTCGCCTTCTTCGCCATGGTCGGGTTTGAGGACTCGGTCAACATGGCCGAGGAGACCAAGGATCCGGTCAACATATTCCCAAAAATCCTGCTCGCAGGCCTTCTGATCACCGGGGTGATCTACATTCTGGTTTCGATTTCCGCGATTACGCTGGTCTCACCCGAACAACTCAGCGAAGGCGAAACGCCGCTGCTCAAGGTCGTACAGGCCGGCGCTCCCAATTTTCCGGTGGAGATTTTCGGCTTCATCACGATGTTCGCGGTTGCCAACAGCGCCCTGATCAACATGCTGATGGCCAGCCGTCTCGTCTACGGCATGAGCCGGGAGCGCGTGTTGCCCACCGTGCTCGGGAAGGTACACGCCACGCGGCGCACCCCCTACATCGCGATCGGTTTCACCACCCTGCTTGCCTTCGGACTCATTACTTTCGTCGGTGAGGTACCGGCGCTCGGCGGCACCACTGCGCTGTTGCTGTTGTGCGTATTCACGGTGGTCAACATCGCCGTACTGGTGCTGCGGAAGGACCGTGTCGGGCACACGCACTTTGTTTCGCCGACCGTCCTGCCGATTCTGGGTGCGGTCACCTGTGCTTTTCTCGCCGGCCCGTGGACCGGCCGGGATCCTGTTCAATACAAGGTCGCGGGCGTGCTGCTCGGCATCGGCGTGGTGCTGTGGCTGGTTACGATCTACGTCAACAAGGCAACCGGACTTCACGCGGAGCCTATGGACGAACGGATGAGCACACGCGGACCGACCAATTGAGCGGTTCGTTGCGCGCGGAAGGTTAGAAAGCCTCAGCAGGCAGTTTCATCGTGCTGTCGGCACCAGCCTGAATGCGGGCCAGATGAGCGGCCGTTTCGGGTAGCACCCTTTCCATGAAAAAGCGTCCGGTGACGAGCTTGGCCTCGAGCCGCTCCGAGGAGCCCGACTTAAGCTTTTCCTGCGCGGCGGCAGCGATCCTGCACCACATATATCCGAGGGCGGCCAGCCCGAAGAGATGCATGTAGTCTGTCGAGCCGGCACCGGCGTTGTCCGGCTTCGCCAGCGCATTCTGCATGAACCACATGGTTGCCTGCTGCAGATGACCGAGCGCCGTTCCGACCGGACCGACAAAGGGTTTCATCGCGTCCGCTGTTTCGTGCTGTTTGATGAACTCCTGTACTTCGGCAAAAAAAGCCTGCAACGCACGGCCGCCGTCTTTGGGCAGCTTTCGGCCGACCAGATCCAGCGCCTGGATGCCGTTCGCGCCTTCGTACATCATGGTGATGCGCGCATCGCGGACAAACTGCTCCATGCCGTGCTCGGCGATGTAGCCGTGGCCGCCGTACAACTGCTGTGCCATCACCGCATTGTCGAAACCGAGATCGGTCAGCACGCCTTTGATGACCGGCGTAAGCAAGCCCATATGGTCTTCGGCGGATTGCCGTGTCTTTTCGTCCTGCGATCTGCGATGCAGATCCGACGCAAGCGCGGTCCAGATCACCAGTGCGCGCCCGGCCTCGTTGATCGAACGTATCGTCATCAGAACACGCCGTACGTCCGGATGGACGATAATTGGATCCGCCGGTTTGTCTTTGAATGCCGGCCCGGTCAGGGCCCGACCCTGAAGCCGCTCCTTGGCGTAGGCGGCGGCATTCTGGTAGGCGACCTCGGATATCGCAAGGCCCTGCAATCCCACCGCGAGGCGGGCCTCATTCATCATCGTGAACATGGCCTGCAGCCCGCGATTCTCCTCGGCGAGGAGCCACCCCGTCGCACCGTCGTAATTCATGACGCACGTTGCATTGCCGTGGATACCCATCTTGTGCTCCAGCGAGCCGCAGCTCAGCGCATTGCGCTCGCCCGGCGAACCGTCTGCCTTCGGGATGAATTTCGGCACGATGAACAGCGAGATGCCGCGCGTTCCCTCCGGGGCTCCCTCGATTCTGGCCAGCACGAGATGGATGATGTTGTCGGCCAGATCGTGCTCGCCGGCAGAGATGAATATTTTCGTGCCGGTGATCTTGTAGCTGCCGTCGGACTGCTTCTCGGCCTTGGTTCGTATCAGCCCAAGATCCGTGCCGCAGTGTGGTTCGGTGAGGTTCATGGTGCCGGTCCATTCACCAGCCACCATTTTCGGCAGATACTTTGTCTTCAACTCGCTTGGAGCATGGGCCAGCAGCGCCGCGATCGCGCCCTGCGTAAGCCCGGAATACATCGCAAAGGACAAGTTGGCCGACGACAGAAACTCGTTGACCACCTGCGTCATGAACATCGGCAGCCCCTGACCGCCGAAGTCCGGCGGCGCGGAAATCCCGACCCAGCCGCCTTCAACGATCTTGCGGTACGCTTCCTTGAAACCTTTCGGCGTGGTGACGCTCCCATCGCTCTGACGGATGCAGCCTTCCATGTCGCCGACACGGTTGAGCGGCGTGAGCACGTCCTCACAGAACCGTGCGGCTTCGCCTAAAATTGCTTCGATCAAATCCGGTGAAGCGTCGGCGAAACCCGGCAGGTTCGAATATTTTTCAACATGGAAGACGTCGCCGAGCAGAAACATGACATCTTCGACAGGCGCCTTGTAGATCGGCATGCGTGCATCGCTCCCCGCTTCGAATCGGCAACGGCCCTCGCCTACGGTTTAGGCGATGCCGTGAAAGCGGATAAGCGAATATTGAGGTCGGCCGCTGGCCGAGTTTGCCAGTCCGCACCGCCCTCCATGCCCGGTCGGCCGTTGACCCACCGGCACAAATGGTGGCCACGACACATCACCCGGCCCGGAAATATCCCGATGAGGGCACGAATCCGCCAAGTTTGCCAGCGGGTTAACCGCTTGTTTACCGTAATGAAGAAATCTCGGCGGCAGGGCATCGGACTGCGCCGGTTGCACCATCTGTTGGTGCAGACGTCGGGTCGGAGTGACCGGCGGCGTCACGATTTCAGCGATCGATTCACGTGCGGTATAAACGCAGATCACAGCGCGACTACGACGACGATGAGTCGATCGGTGACGACCTCGCGGCGATCAATGATCGCCTTGACGATCTCACACGACAGCTCGAGCGCGTAACACCCTCGCGCCGCCGCTCCGAGCCGGCCAGCGAATCCGACGGGCCGGCCTCCGACCGCGTCGCCGAGGCGCTTGCCCGCCTTGACCGTCGCCTGGACGACGTCATTGCCGAGGCGCGCAGCGCACCGATTGAGGCGCAGCGGCGCGCGATGATGGCGATGCAGCCGCCATCCATGCCTGCACACGCTCCGATGCAGG
>CAZGSW010000054.1:13899-22452 GCA_964528635.1 uncultured Rhodoplanes sp.
CCATCCGGCTCCGGTACAGCCGCCTGCCCCGGCGGCACCGTCGCAGCCAGCAACGCAGTCTACGCCGGCGCAGAACTGGGCAGCCGAAATCTCGGCCCGACAGCGTGCCCTCGATGGCGGAGGCGCTGCCGCCGCTCGAACCCCGAGATGGCAAGCGGGCCCCGCACCGGCACCGTTGGCAGCACCGGCTCCCGCACCGTTACCCAGCCAGGACCTGTCGGCGCTCGAGCAGCAGCTCCGTGCCATCACGACACAGATCGCATCGCTGCATCAGCCGTATGAAAGCGCGTTGACCGAACTGCGTAACGACCTTGCCGAAGTGAGCCGCTCCCTCAAGGATGCCATGCCCCGGCACGCAGTCGAGGCGCTCGAGGCTGAAGTTCGCTCGCTGTCGGAGCGCATTGGACGCAGCCGTCAGGCGGGTGGCGATCCAGCCGCGCTCTCCAACCTGGAACAAGGACTTGCCGAGATCCGCGAAGCGTTGCGGAATCTTGCACCGGCCGAAAACCTCATCGGATTCGAAGATGCGGTGCGGGGTCTGTCGCACAAGATCGATCAACTGGCCGCGAACAGCGGCGGCGTGGCGGTCCCCGAACCGGCCGTGTTCCATCAGTTGGAAGAAGCCATCGCAGCGATGCGCCACGTCGGATCGCATGTGGCGTCCGACGGAGCGCTGGCGCAACTGGCCGCCGAGGTTCACGGCCTTGCCGCGCGCTTCGAGCGGGCAACCGAGGAAAACAGCAGCAACGAAGTTCTCCACCGGCTGGAGTCCCGCATCTCCGCGTTGATGGAAAGCGGCCGTTCGGTGCCGCCGGATCTCGACGAGGTCATGCAGTCGCTCAGCGAACGCCTCGACCGCATGCAACTATCGCAAGGAGACCAGCTCGCGCTGCACTCTCTTGAGGACCGTATCGTCAAGCTGGTGGAGCGGCTTGACGCATGCGACGCCCGTCTTGGTAATCTCGATGCCATCGAGCGCGGTATGGCAGACGTTCTGGTTCATCTCGATGAGATGAAGAAGTCGAATGCCCGCGCACGCAGCATTCCGGTGGTCGCTGAACCTTCGGCTCCCGAGCCAGACACGTCGCGGATGGGTCCCCCACCCATGCCGGCTGCGCCGCAGCCCGCCCCAATACCGGCTTCTGTGCCGGCCGCTCCGATGCCGGTCGCGCCACAGTTCCGTTCTCCTCCGATCGAGGTGCTTCCTCCTCCGCCACCACCGGCGATGGATCCGCCACCGGCTCCGAAGCCTCTGCCACCCGCTCCACCGCAGCGCGCCGAACGGCGCCCGATTGATCCTCACCTGCCCGCGGACACGCCGCTTGAGCCCGGCTCAGGTGCACCACGCAGCCGTCCGGGGTCGCCGGCTGCGCGCATTGCTGCCTCCGAAGCCGCGCTCGGTGGCACCCGAACCGCTATGCCCGAAAAGGGCACCAAGTCCGCCGCCATTGCAGCAGCACGCAACGCAGCGCTGTCACAGCCGTCCGAACCGGCCGATGACAAGCCGCGCAAGAGCCTGTTTTCGCTTCTGAAGCGCAAGCCCAAGGCTCCAAAACCACCCAAGCCGCCGAAAGAATCCAAGGTCGCGAAAATAGTCGACCCCGACGCACCGCCGATGACGATGCGTCAACAGGTCGTCAAGCACATCAAGACGCTCGTCATCGCCACCAGTGTGGTGATCATCGTGCTTGGCACGCTGCAGACCGCCATGGACTTCTTCATGGCACCTCCACAAACCGAGATTCAGGGCGAGACGGAACGCGGCGGCACCTCAGTTTCTCCGGATGGTTCAGATCGGGCTCAGGAGCCGCGATCCGATTCCACTCCGCCGTCCGCGACGGCTCCTGGCACGATCCCAAGCCGGTCGATGCCGACGCCCGATGCCGTCATGCCGGCACCCGCCCCCGATGCCACCAACAGCATTGGACGGACCTCGGCGCTGTTCGATCCGACGACGGTGCTGATGCCCAAGCCGCAGCCGGTAGCTCCTGAGGTAACCGGGTCGATCTCCCACCAGCCACCGAAGGCCGGCAATTCGGCCGATACTCTCCCCGCTTCAATCGGCCCACAACTGAGGACCGCTGCGGGGCAAGGCAACCACGGCGCTGAGTACGAGATCGCAAATCGCTACGCCGAAGGCCGCGGCGTGCCGCGGAACATGGAAGAAGCGGTGCGCTGGCTCGATCGCGCCGCCAGGTCGGGATTTGCCCCTGCGCAGTTCCGCCTTGCCGGAATTTACGAAAAAGGCGAGGGCGTAAGGAAAGACCTTCAGGCCGCGCGGCGCCTCTATCAGGCAGCCGCAGAACGTGGCCACGCCAAGGCCATGCACAATCTGGCCGTGCTTCACGCCGAGGGCATCGACGGCAAACCGGACTATGTCACCGCTTCTCAATGGTTCCGCCGCGCCGCAGCGCATGGTGTTGCTGACAGTCAGTTCAACCTGGCCGTCCTGTATGCTCGCGGCATTGGAACCGAGCAGAACCTGGCCGAATCGTTCAAGTGGTTCGCACTTGCGGCGAATACGGGAGATCAGGACGCGACCCGCAAACGGGACGAGGTTGCGACGCGCCTCGATCCCCAGACCCTGATGGCGGCCCGCCTGGCGGTACAGACCTTCACCGCCGAGCGCGAGCCCGATGAGGCCGTCAAGATTCCGAGCCCGCCGGGTGGGTGGGACCGGACCGCCGCCACCGCCAACCCCAAGAAGTCCAAGCCCCGTCCGCGCCCCTCTACGCCGTAACCATTCCGCTGGACGGCGATCCAGCGACGGCGACTAGTGCGTGCACAAGCTCTCAATCGAGAATATACCGAACGCGTCGGTTCGCCGCGGGCGGCGGCCCGGCCCTTCGGGGTTCTCAAGGAAACCTTCGGACCGCGCGCGTGCAAATTTACCTTCCCATCGCCGACCTGCCCGTCAACATTTTCGTGATCCTGGGCATGGGGCTGGCGGTCGGCTTCATTTCCGGGATGTTCGGCATCGGCGGCGGTTTCCTGATGACGCCGTTGCTTATCTTCGTGGGCATCCCTGCCGCGGTGGTGGTGGCCAGCGTAGCAAGCCACGTTGCGGCGTCGTCGATGTCCGGGGCGATGTCCTATTGGCGGCGCAACGCCATAGACGTTGCGTTGGCACTCATGCTTCTGGCCGGAGGCATTCTGGGAACCGCCGGTGGCGTCTGGCTGTTTACGCTCCTGCGATCGCTCGACCAGCTCGATCTGACGATCGCCGTCTTATACGTAGCCCTGCTGACGATTGTCGGCGGCCTGATGGTCGCCGAAAGCGTGCGAGCCATCGTACGCGAACAGCGGGGGCGCCCTGCGACCCCGAGGCGAGGTGGTGCGCACACCTGGGTTCATGGCCTGCCGCTGAAAATGCGCTTCAAGCGGTCCAAAATCTATATCTCGGCAATCCCGGTCTGGATGATCGGCTTCATCATCGGCTTTGTCGGCGCATTGATGGGTATCGGTGGCGGCTTTCTGCTCGTGCCCATGCTGATTTACTTCCTCAGGGTGCCGACCGCGACCGTTATCGGTACCTCGATGGTCTTGACGCTGATCACCATGGCCTCGGCCACCGTCATGCACGCTTCTACCAACCATCTGGTCGATGCGGTCCTCGCTCTCATCCTGATGGTCGGTGGCGTGATCGGTGCCCAGTTCGGAGCCCGGGCGGGTCAGAACATGCGCGGCGAGCGGCTGAGATTGCTGCTCGGCCTCCTCGTCCTGGCGGTCGGTCTGCGCTTCGCCTACCAGATTATCGTTCAGCCAGGCGACCTCTACTCAATCCGCCTGGTCGGCGCGTCATGACGGCGGCACGAATCATAGCTTTCACCTTGCTGCTCGCGGCGTCGCTGGCGGGTGATGTCCGGCCGGCTTCGGCAGAACGAATTATTGCTTCGATGTCACGCCACCAGGTGCTTGTGACATCGAGTTTCACCGGGACCTCGATCGTGCTGTTCGGCACCATCGAACCCGACAAACCTGGCGCGCGGATGCGTTCCGCATACGACATCGTCATCACTGTGAAGGGGCCTCGCCAGACGCTGGTCACCCGCCGCAAGGAGCGCAGGCTGGGCATCTGGGCGAACGCCGGGTCGAGAACGTTCGTCGACGTTCCCTCGTACCTGATGGTTCTGGCCAACCGCCCGTTCGACCAGATCGCCAACACCGAAACTCTGCGAAGACTGCAGATCGGCCTCGACTTTTTCCAGTTGCCTCAGCAAATCGGTCCGGACGTCGCGGATACCGTGCGGGACGATCCCTACCGGATCAATTTCATCCGGCTGAAGACGGAACAGCAGATGTATGGGCAACATATGAACGGAGTGACGTTTCTGACGCCCACCCTGTTCAGGGCGACGGTCCCGCTTCCCGCAGAGGCACCGTTTGGCACCTACGACGCCGATATCAAGCTCCTGGCGGAAGGAAATCTTCTCGTCCGCACCAATGCCCCGTTCGAAGTTGTAAAGGTCGGATTCGAGCAGTTCGTCGCCACGGCCTCGCGCGACTATGGGTTTCTATACGGCCTTGCGACCGTGATCATGGCGCTTACGACCGGCTGGCTTGCCAGCGTGGTGTTCCGCCGCGACTAGCGATCCGGCAGGCACTGCCGTGCGGCCACGGCATAGATGCGCTTCTCACCCAACATGTGCGCGGTAAATTCAAGATTGCTGAACACTGCAGAAAATGCGGCGCTCCGGACATTCAACCCCCCGGCATAGGCACCGAATGCCGGCAGCACCATTCGCGACCCGTTGGTCACAAAGCAGCGGCGGCTGACCGCCCGGCCCTGGCCGGCAACCCGGGCCACCGGATGCAAGTGGCCGGCAACTTCACCGTCAGCCTCCGCTTCGGAGGGAAGGTGCCGGAACACGAGCCCGTCCAGACTGAGGGCGTCGGCGGATCGGCCGCCCAAATCCGCAGGCGGATCGGGATCGTGATTGCCGGCAATCCATATCCAGTCACGGCCACGTTGCATCGCCGCGAGCGATGCGCGGTCCTCTCGGCCCACCCGCGATGCACCGCCGCGGTCATGAAAGCTGTCGCCCAGCGCAACCACCACCTTGGGGGCGTACCGCGATATGAGCCTGGCCATACGTGCCAAAGTCGCAACGGTATCGTACGGCGGCAACAAAATGCGCCTCTCGGCAAAGCTCGACCCCTTCTCGAGGTGCAGATCCGCGACGGCCAGCAGGGACCGGTCCGGCCAGTAGAGCGCCCCGGCTGGATCGGCGACCAATTCATGACCCGCCAGGGTCACGGCCGAAGCAGCCGGAACTGCGGCGGCACGAACGAGAGTGGATGCAACGGCTGACACAGTGTGATTCCAAATAACCCTGGTTCAGTCACTGCTTCCTGGCCGGATTCTGGCGAGGTTGGCCGGCCGGTTTCGTTGCGGTCAACAGCAAACGGGCGGCATCTCCCTCGACGATCAGACGTCCCTTGTCATCCATCCGCCACCGCTGGGCCGACCTCAGGGAGGTCAGGAAAGCATTCTCCGACGTCATTCGCGGCTTTGGACATGCCTTTCTGGTGGTTGTGATGCTGCCGAACTCGATGGAGTCCTCGCGCAGCACAACAGTGGACCGCCAGGTGTTGCAGCCGGCGTTACCGCTGCCGACGAACTGGTTGCTGTGCGCCTCCCCGGCCACTGTGAAAGTAATCCCCGCGCTCTGAACGTCGAAACCGCTGATCGAAATAACCTTGAACGACTGGCCGGCCGGGAAACGGCCGGCCCCCTGTCCCAGCGCAGGCAGGGAACACGTGGCAAAGATCAGCAAGAATGACCAAAACCGAATCATCGCATGGCCTCTTTGACGAGTTGGTCCGCGGCCTCCGCCAGAATATCTTCGGCGGCTTCACCATGGATCGCCTCACGACCGATTTCCAGCATAACCGGGACAGCCAGTGGAGACACCCGATCCAAGGACTTATGGATGATTCGCCCTCTGATCCGCGACAGCATTTCGCCAAGCCGTTTGATGTCCAGCAGACCGTAGGCGGCATCTGCCCGCGCCGCACGCAACAGAACATGGTCCGGTTGATGCTTACGCAGCACGTCGTAGACCAGATCGGTCGATACCGTCACCTGGCGGCGTGACTTTTCCTCGCCGCGAAAGCGGCGTTCGATCAGCCCGGAGATGATTGCGCAGGTCCGAAACGTGCGCTTCATCAACGCGGATTCCAGCAGCCACGACTCAAGGTCGTCGCCAAGCATGTCTTCGTCGAACAGAGCGGGAAGCGACAACTCACCGCGCTGAATCCGCAGCCCCACGTCGCCGGTTCCCCATACCGCCAGCGCATACTCGTTGGCGACAAATCCGAGCGGCTTGAGGCGGGCGCGCTCCAGACGCCGGGTCAGAAGCATACCCAGTGTCACATGCGCCAGACGACCCTCGAACGGATAGCAGACGAGATAGTGCTTGCCGGCACGGGGGAAGGTCTCAACGAGCAACTGGGCACGGCCCGGAACGACCGAACGCCATTGCTGGATTTCCAGCCACTCACGCACCGGACCTGGCAAGGAACGCCACTCGCGCGGCTCCGCCATGATGCCGCGCACGCGCTCGGCCAGATACGTCGAGAGAGGAAATTTCCCGCCTTCGTATGACGGAACTTTCGGTTCCGTCGCATTCGATCGCGAAACATACACTTCGTTCTCGACCAATGCTTCGTACTTCAGAACCTCCCCGGCGAATGCAAACGTATCGCCCGGCACCATCGTTTCGACGAAATATTCCTCGACCTCGCCAAGCAAACGGCCGTGCCGCGCGATCGGACCGGTCCGGCCGCTGCCGCCGCTACGCGAGCGCACCAGCCGGACCTTCAGCATGTCAGCTTCTACGATGGTACCGACATTCATGCGGTAGCGTTGAGCGATGGCGGGATGAGTCACACGCCATCGCCCGTCCCTGGTCTGGCGTATCTTGGCGAACCGCTCGTATGCCTTCAGGGCGTAGCCGCCGGTTGCCACGAAATCGAGCACCGCATCGAAATCGGCGCGCGCCAAGTTTCGGTACGGCGTGGCGGTTTTGACCTCATTGTACAGTTCACCAGCATCGAAGGCCGCACCGCAGGCTGACCCGAGCACATGCTGGGCCAGCACGTCGAGCGCTCCGGTCCGCAACGGCGGGCTGTCCTGGGCATTGTCCGCCACCGCACCGATGGCAGCACAGCATTCGAGAACCTCGAACCGGTTGGCAGGGACCAGAACGCCGCGCGATGGCTCATCGAGACGATGGTTGGCGCGGCCAATCCGCTGCAGGAGCCGGGATGCGCCCTTTGGCGCGCCAACGTTGACCACGAGATCAATGTCGCCCCAATCGATACCGAGATCGAGCGAGGACGTGCAAACCACCGCACGCAGCCTGCCGCCGGCCATTGCCGCTTCCACCTTGCGGCGCTGCTCCACATCAAGTGAGCCGTGATGCAATGCGATCGGGAGCGAGTCCTCGTTCAAGGTCCACAGCGCATGGAAGATCATTTCCGCCTGGCTGCGTGTGTTCACGAACACCAGTGTCATCTTGTGCTGCTTGATGAGCTGATAGATCTGCGGAAACGCATGACGTGCAGTATGACCGGACCACGGCAGGTGATCGTGCGGCGCCATCATCGTGACATCGGGATCCGTACCGCCATCGGCGATCACCAGATCCGCCCGGGCTCCGCCAGCGTCCGGCTGCGGCACCAGAAACTGCGCCAAATCCTGCGGATCGGCGACGGTGGCCGAAAGTCCCACCGCTCGCATCGATGGAGCGAGCCGGAACAGCCGCGCCATGCCGAGCGACAGCAGGTCGCCTCGTTTGCTGGTAACGAGCGCGTGCAGTTCGTCCAGCACGACGCGCCGGAGGTTGCCGAAAAGATATGGAGCGTCCGCCGATGCCAGAAGGAGCGCCAGTTGCTCCGGCGTCGTCAACATGATGTCCGGCGGATCGCGGCGCTGACGCTGGCGTCGGGACGTGGGAGTGTCGCCAGTTCGGGTTTCGATGCGGATCGCCAGCTCCATCTCGCGCACCGGCGCTTCAAGGTTGCGCGCAATATCGACCGCGAGCGCCTTCAGGGGCGAGATGTAGAGTGTATGAAGTCCCTTCCCACCGTGGGTCTTCCGCAAGCCTCGCGGCCTGTGCAGTTCCACGAGACTCGGCAGAAATCCCGCCAGGGTTTTTCCACCACCGGTCGGTGCTATCAGCAGCACAGAGCGGCCATCCCGCGATCGAGCCAGAAGTTCGAGTTGGTGAGCGCGCGGTGTCCAACCGCGCCGTGCGAACCACGCGGCAAACACCTCCGGCAAAAGCTCCGTATCCACGGGACGGTCGAGGACGTTCACAGCCTACCCTAGGGAGCCGATATGGGCGGGGCCATGGCAACGGCCACGAGTCCCGGCACCCACTCTCCTTTCTCCTTGCGCGTCGAGACCGGAACCAGACGCGAAAGTTGAAGGCCGGCTGCGGCGAGCGCCATACGAATGTGCAGTTCGCTGTGTGCGTATCTCAATGTGGGCCGCAGGAGGAAGTCCTGACCATCGTGCCTCTCCACGGTAAAGGCGAACAATCCGCC
>CAZGSW010000055.1:0-20169 GCA_964528635.1 uncultured Rhodoplanes sp.
GCCTTTCCGGCGATGCTGGCGGCCACGGCCGTTTCGGCGGGTTTCGCAACGGCCACGCTGAAGGCTGTCCAGATTTCGCATCCGGTGCTGCAGGCACCCGCCGGCAACGTGCGGATCGCCGGTTTCGTCGAAGCGCGGCAGGAGCGCGAGCGTACCGATCGCATCGTCGTGCACGCCGTGACCGTCGAAGGCATTCGCAACGGTGCAAAACCGGATCGCGTGCGGGTGTCGGTTCGCAAAGGCACCGCACCGCCGGTCGGAAGCCATGTCGAATTCCGCGCGCGGCTCAATCCGCCCCTCGCGCCGCTGCGTCCCGGCGGATACGATTTCGCCCGTGACCTGTATTTTCAGGGCATCGGCGCTGTCGGCTTCGTGCTGGGACCGGTCAATGTGACCGAAGGCACCGCGCAGCCAGGCTGGCCGCTCAGACTGACAGCGCAGATAGAATCGCTCCGCGACGTTATCAATAGCCGCATCCGAACAGCCGTCCCGGGCGACGCCGGCGCCATCGCATTGGCGCTCATCACGGGCAAGCGTGACGCTATTTCGGCGCCGGTCAATGACGCCATGTACGTCTCGAGCCTCGCGCACGTGCTGTCGATTTCCGGCTATCACATGGCGGTGGTGGCGGGCGTCGTCTTCTTTGCGCTGCGGGCCTTGCTCGCGCTCTGGCCGGCGCTCACCAGCTCGCACCCGATCAAAAAGTGGTCTGCCGCCGCTGCCCTGGCGGCCGCAACCGGCTATCTCGCTCTTTCCGGTGCCGAGGTCGCTACCCAACGCGCCTTCATCATGACCGCCATCGTTCTGGTGGGAGTGATGACCGACCGCGCCGCGCTGACGTTGCGAACGCTCGCAGTGGCGGCCCTTGCGGTTCTGCTGCTCGCTCCGCAGGCGCTGGTGCACCCAAGCTTCCAGATGTCGTTTGCGGCCACGCTCGCACTCGTCGCGGTCTATGAGCGGAGCCTGCGCTGGCAGCCGAATTCCGATACCGGCCGCGGGGCACGCATCGCCTTGTGGGGTGGCAATGCCATCGCGGGCCTGGTTGTCGCTTCGCTGGTTGCGGGACTGGCGACCACACCGTTCGCCGCCTTCCATTTCCACCGGATCGCTCCCTACGGGATCCTCGCCAACCTCGCCGCGATGCCGATCGTATCCGTGTGGGTGATGCCAACCGGCCTGCTGGCGCTCGTTGCCATGCCGTTCGGGTTCGACGGTCCGATCTGGCGCGTGATGGGTGAGGGGATTTTCTGGATGATTGCGGTGGCGCAGTGGGTCGCGGCCCTGCCGGGCGCGGTCGGACGCGTCACCGCGTTCGGTATTGCGCCGCTGCTGGTATGCACCGTCGGACTCGCTGTCCTCTGTCTGCTGAAGACCGCGCTGCGGTGGAGCGGGGCGCTGCTGATCGTGCTTGCCGCGCTCCTGGCTGCACGCGCGCCGCTCCCCGACGTCCTGATCTCGGCCGACGGACAGGTTATGGCGGTGCGAGGGGCCGGCGGCAGCCTTTCCGTGCTGCGACAGGGAGGGGACGCCTTCACCGTGCGGCACTGGCTCGCCGCCGACGGTGACCCCCGCCTGCCAACCGACCCGGCCCTCAGGAATGGCTTTGCCTGCGACGCGGCGGGCTGCACGGCGCGACTGTCCGACGGCAGCTTCATTGCCTACGCGGTTGCCCCGGACGCCATGGCGGAGGATTGCGCACGGGCGACCATGGTGGTGACGCCGCGGCAGGCTTCGCCGGGATGTGCCGCAACCGTATTCGACCGCGATTTCCTGCGGGCCAACGGGGCCACGGCATTGAGCCGGAGCGGGAACGGCTGGGATATCGCGGTGGCGCGCCCGCCCGGCGAGGACCGGCCATGGGCACGCCCGTCCGCCCCGCGGCAAGGTCCGGCCGAAAGACGTCCGCAGCCGCGCGATGCGACGCCACGGCCCGAAGACCTGGAACCGGGAGAATAGGGAGCCGGGAGAATAGGGGGCCGGAGATCAGCCCTCAGTAGCGCCGGAACAGGCCGATCATCTTGCCCTGGATCCGCACGCGCGTGGGCGGCAGGATCCGGACTTCGTAGGCCGTGTTGGCCGGCTCCAGCGCGATGGACGCACCCTTGCGGCGGAACCGCTTCAGGGTCGCTTCCTCCTCGTCGATCAGGGCCACGACGATGTCGCCGGTATCAGCGGCTTCGGTGCGCTTGATCAGCACCGTATCGCCTTCGAGGATGCCGGCCTCGATCATCGAATCGCCACGCACCTCAAGCGCGAAGTGCTCGCCGCTCGCCAGCATGTCCGGCGGCACGTTGATGACGTGGCTGCGGGTCTGGATCGCCTCGATCGGCGTGCCGGCGGCAATCCGGCCCATCATCGGCACCGCAACCGGGCGGCCGTTGCCGTCATCCTCGGAAATCTGGCGCACGCGACCGAGATCGCCCTCGATGACACTCGGGGTGAAGCGCCTGGTTCGGTTGCCCATGCCGGGAGTGACCGAGTCGGGGAGCTTGATCACTTCAATGGCGCGGGCCCGGTTGGGCAGCCGCCGGATGAAGCCGCGCTCTTCAAGCGCCGTGATGAGCCGATGAATGCCGGACTTGGAGCGCAAATCGAGTGCGTCCTTCATCTCGTCGAAGGAGGGCGGCACGCCGGATTCCTTCAGACGCTCGTTAATGAAGCGCAGCAACTCGAACTGCTTGCGGGTCAGCATCCCGGATCACTCCCCAATGTTTCGGCCCCGTGCCCACACGAAACAAATCATGAACGGACACTATATGTTCCATGTGTGTTCCGCAACTCTTTAATTTGGCGTGAACAAGTCGATTGACCGCTAAAACGCGGACGTAAGCCTAAGAATGGCAACCCGCCCGCCGGCCTTGATGGCCGGGGCGAATGGTTCGCGAATTATCAGGCAATCTGCCTTCGCAAGTGCCGCGATCATCGACGAATCCTGCACCGGAACTGGCATGGCGATCGGGCCGTCGTGAGCTTCCGTCAGCGTGGCGCGCATGTAGTCGGCCCGCTCGTCGTTGGCGCCAAGGTCGCAGCCCAGCCGCGCCGATTCGGACCGCGGCTCGGAGTCGCTCCGCCCTGACAGCCGCCTGATCAAGGGAACCAGGAACAACACAGCGCAAACGAAGGCCGACACCGGATTTCCCGGCAGCCCCAGCACCTGCGTCGAGCCAAGCCTGCCGTGCATCATGGGACGGCCGGGACGCAGGGCCACCCGCCAGAACGACAGTTGCAGCCCTTCGGCGGCGAGCCCCTTTTGCACGAGATCGTAGTCTCCGACCGACGCTCCGCCGGACGTCAGCAGCACGTCGGCGTTCTCGGTGCGCGCCCGACGAATCGCCGCCACCGTGGCCTCAATCCGGTCGGGCACGATACCGAGATTGATCACGTCCGCTCCCTCGGCCCGCGCAAGCGCCATCAGCGCGAAACCGTTGGAATAGATGATCTCGCCGGGCGCGGTGAGCGAGCCGGGCGGCTTCAACTCGTCGCCTGTGCCAAGCACCGCCACCTTCGGGCGACGGTGCACAGGCACCGTCGGATGATTCATCGCCGCTGCCAGCATCAGATCGCGGGCGGTGAGTAAGCGGCCTTCGGCTAGCAGGACCGTGCCTTCCTTGAAGTCGAGCCCGGCGCCGCGGATATGGCGGCCCGGCGGTGCGGAGCCGGCCGTGACCGTCACCACATCGCCATTTCGCGTGGTGTTCTCCTGGATGACGATCGTATCAGCCCCGGGCGGCGTGACGCCGCCGGTGAAGATGCGTGCGGCCTCGCCTTCGCCAACCGTCCCGTCAAACGGATGACCAGCCGCCACCTCGCCGACGATCCGCAGCGTCGCGGGCAGGGTGGCCACACTGGCGGCGCGCACGGCATAGCCGTCCATGGCTGACAAGTCCTGCGGGGGCTGGGTGCGAAGAGCCGCCAGATCCGACGCCAGCACGCGGCCGCACGCCTCGACGAGAGGGGCAGTTTCAGCAGGCAGTGGCTCGGCGCCGTCCAGCACGCGGGCCAGTGCGTCGGCAACCGACAGAAGTGCCGTCATGCTAATCCCTGGCCCGGTAGTGACCCGACTTGCCGCCCAGCTTCTCGACGAGGCGCACGCCCTCGATCCGCATGCCGCGCTCGACGGCCTTCACCATGTCGTAGATCGTCAGGCAGGCGACCGAGACCGCGGTCAGCGCCTCCATCTCGACGCCCGTTGAACCCTTGACCTTCACCGCCGCACGCACCTTCAGGCCGGAGCGCTCGGGCATAATGTCCACCTCGACCTTGCTCAAGGCGAGGGGATGGCAGAGTGGAATCAGTTCGTGGGTACGCTTTGCCGCCATGATCCCGGCAAGCCGTGCGGCGCCCAGCACGTCGCCCTTCTTGGCGTTGCCCTTCAGGACCAGGTCGAGCGTCTTCTTCGTCATCAGCACGCGGCCTTCGGCCACCGCGAGGCGCTCGGTCGCCGGCTTGGCCGAGACATCCACCATCCGGGCCTCGCCCGTCTTGCCAAGATGGGTGAGCTTTTTCGCCAAAGCTATTCAGCCGCGTGGGAAATCTGGTTGTGCGCCAGCAGGGTTCGGGTTGCCTTTTCGACGTCGGTCTGACGCATCAGGCTCTCACCGACGAGGAACGCCTTCACACCGAACCGTGCCAGTTGATCGAGATCACCTGCGGTGAAGATGCCGCTCTCACCGACGACGATCCGGCTCGAGGGCACCTTGCCGGCCAGCGCCTGGCTCGTGGTCAGCGTGGTCTCGAAGGTCTTGAGATTGCGGTTGTTGATCCCGATCAGCCGCGACTGAAGCTTGAGCGCCCGCGACAGTTCCCATTCGTCGTGGACTTCGAGGAGCACGTCCATTCCCATGGCGCGCGACGCATCCTCCAGGTCCTTCGCCTGGTAGTCGTCGACCGCGGCCATGATGATGAGGATGCAGTCGGCGCCCCACGCTCGCGCTTCGGCGACCTGATAGATCTCGTACATGAAGTCCTTGCGCAGCACCGGTAGCCGGGTGGCAGCGCGTGCTGCGGTCAGATACTCCGGCGTGCCCTGGAACGATGGCGCGTCGGTGAGCACCGAAAGACAGGCGGCACCGCCGGCCTCATAGGCCCGGGCAATGGCTGGCGGATCGAAGTCCGGCCGGATCAATCCCTTCGACGGGCTCGCCTTCTTGATCTCGGCAATCAGCGCATACTTGCCGGTAACGATCGTCGTCTCGATCGCCCCGAGAAAATTGCGAACGCGCGGCGCGGCCTTGGCCGCCGCAGCCACATCGGAGTATGGCCGCAAGCGCTTCGCCTCGGCGACCTCCCGGCGCTTGTATTCCTCGATGCGCTTGAGGATGTCGGTCATGGCTCACGCCGCATTCGATATGGCGACCAGCTTGTCCAGCCGGTCCCTGGCGGCCCCGCTGTCGACCGCCTTCGCGGCCAGCGCAACGCCGTCCCGGATGCCGTCGGCCTTGCCCGCCACCGCAAGCGC
Organism: uncultured Rhodoplanes sp.; assembly: GCA_964528635.1. Taxonomy (GTDB): domain Bacteria; phylum Pseudomonadota; class Alphaproteobacteria; order Rhizobiales; family Xanthobacteraceae; genus Z2-YC6860. Next base: position 5,459 of record CAZGSW010000055.1, read on the forward strand.
GGCCGCCGCATTGAGCAACGCCACGTCCCGGAACGGCCCCTTGGTGCCCTGAAGAACCGCCATCAGTGCGGTCGCGTTCGTCTCGGCGTCGCCGCCACGCAGACTTTCGGGCGCCGCCTTCTTCAGTCCCGCATCCTCCGGATTGAGCTCGAAGGTCCGCACCTTGCCCTTTTCCAGGGCGGCCACGAAGGTCGGACCCGACGTGGTGATTTCGTCGAGCCCATCGGAGCCGTGCGCCACCCAGACGCTCTCGGAACCGAGGTTGTTGAGAACCTGCGCCATCGGCTCGAGCCAGTGGCGCGAGAACACACCGATCATCTGGCGCTTCACGCCGGCCGGGTTGGACAGCGGACCCAGCAGATTAAAGATGGTGCGGGTGCCGAGTTCGACGCGCGTCGGACCGACGTTCTTCATTGCCGGATGATGCGCCGGAGCGAACATGAACCCGATGCCCGCCTTGGCGATACATTCGCCGACCTGCTGGGCACTCAGCTCGATCTTCACGCCGAGCGCTCCGAGCACGTCGGCGGCGCCAGAGCGCGACGACAGCGCGCGGTTGCCGTGCTTGGCTACGGGGACGCCTGCGCCGGCCACGATGAAGGCCGCACACGTTGAAATATTGAACGAGCCGGAAGCATCGCCGCCGGTGCCAACCACGTCGATGGCATCGTCCGGTGCATCGACCTTGAGCATCTTGGCGCGCATCGCGGTCACCGCCCCGGTGATCTCGTCCACCGTCTCGCCGCGAACCCGCAGCGCCATCAGAAGCCCGCCCATCTGCGAGGGCGTCGCCTCGCCGGACATCATGCGGTCGAACGCGTGCGCCGACTCCTCGCGCGACAGCGCCGCACCGGACGCCACCTTGGCGATCAGGCTCTTGAAATCCTCCGCCACGCCGCGCTCCTCAATTCGTCCGCCGGCGCGCGTTCCATTGCGCAGCCAGATCGAGAAAATTCTTCAGGATGAGATGCCCGTGCTCCGATGCGATGCTCTCCGGGTGAAACTGCACCCCGTGCACCGGCAGCGTCCTGTGCGACAACCCCATCACCAGGCCATCGCCCGTTTCCGCGGTCACCGCGAGCTGTCCGGGCATGCTGCCGCGCTCGACCACCAGCGAGTGGTAGCGTGTCGCCTTGAACGGTCCGTTGATGCCGCGGAACACGCCTTCCCCCTGATGGCGGACCTCCGACAGTTTGCCATGCACAGGCGAGGGGGCGCGCACGACCGCTCCTCCGAACGCCTGGCCGATCGCCTGATGCCCGAGACAGACGCCCAGGATCGGCACGGACGGGGCCGCCTCGGCGACGAGATCCAGGCAGACGCCCGCCTCGTTCGGGGTGCAGGGGCCGGGCGACAGCACGATCGCATCGGGTTTCGACGCCATCACCTCTTGCACCGAAACCTTGTTGTTGCGGTGCACCGCAACGTCGGCCCCAAGCCCGCCCAGGTAGTGGACGAGGTTGAAGGTGAAGCTGTCGTAGTTGTCGATCAGGACCACCATAACGGCCGTTCCTTAGCACGTTTCGGCCCTTGCGCGGGAAGCCTCACTGGCCCCGTCCGGCGGTGCTGGCGAAGCGGCGGGCCTCTTCGGCGGCGCGGAACAGCGCCTTGGCCTTGTTGATGCACTCGGTCTGTTCGGCAACCGGATCCGAATCCGCCACGATGCCCGCACCGGCCTGCACGTACATCTTGCCGTCCTTGACCAGCGCGGTGCGCAACACGATGCAACTGTCCATTTCGCCGGCGGCCGAAAAATACCCGACGCAACCGGCGTAGAGACCGCGCTTCTCCTTTTCGAGCTCGTCGATGATCTGCATGGCTCGCACCTTGGGCGCGCCCGAGACGGTTCCTGCCGGAAACCCGGCGGCGAGGGCATCGAGTGCATCCCGCCCCTCGGCAAGCTCGCCCTCTACATTCGATACGATGTGCATGACGTGACTGTAGCGCTCGACGAAAAACTGGTCGGTCACGGACACGGTGCCGATTCTTGAAACCCGGCCGGCGTCATTGCGGCCGAGATCGAGCAGCATCAGATGTTCGGCGCGCTCCTTCGGATCGGCAAGCAGTTCGTCCTCGAGCGCCTTGTCCTCGTGCGGCGTCGGGCCGCGCGGCCGCGTTCCCGCGATCGGGCGGATCGTCACCTTGCCCCCGCGTGCCCGCACCAGAATTTCCGGACTTGAGCCCGCAACGGAAAAGCCCCCGAAATCCAGAAAATAGAGGAACGGCGCAGGATTCACCCTGCGCAGGGCCCGGTAGAGCGAGAACGGCGGAAGCGTGTACGGAGCCTCGAATCGCTGCGACAGCACCACCTGGAAGATATCGCCAGCGAGGATGCACTCCTTGGCCTTGAGCACCATGGCGCGGTACTCGGCGGGCGTGGTGTTGGACTCCGATGCCACATCGAGCGGCCCGTGATCGATTTCGACGGCGACCTTGTCGAGCGGGCGATCCAGCGCATCGACCACCGCGGAAAGCCGTTCCTGCGCACGCGACAGCGCCACACCGGCCGACACGCCATCTTCCGGCCGCACCGGCGTGACGACCGTGATGGTATCCTTGACCGCATCGAACACGACAATCAGCGTCGGCCGCATCAGTGTAGCGTCCGGAATGCCGATCGGATCGGGATTGGGGTCGGGCAGTTCCTCCATCAGCCGGACCATGTCGTAACCGAGATAGCCGAACACACCCGCAGCCATCGGCGGAAGATCGTAAGGAAGGTCGATCCGGCTTTCCGCAATCAGCGCCCGAAGCGCGTCAAGCGGGTTGTGTTTGCAGGGTTCGAAGGCATCCGGACGCGAGCGGGCCGTCCGGTTGATCTCGGCCTTCCGGCCGGAGGCCCGCCACACCACGTCCGGGTCAAGCCCTATGACCGAGTAGCGGCCGCGCACAGCGCCGCCTTCGACCGACTCCAGCAGGAAGCTCATCGGCCGGCCGCCCGCGATCTTCAGAAACGCCGACACCGGCGTTTCCAGATCGGCGACCAGCGTGGTCCACACCACCTGGGCTTCGCGGCGAGCATAGCGTTCCGCGAAGGCGCTGGCAGAGGGCTCGACTTGCATGGCGGGTCAGTTGGCCGGGCTTGCGCCGGTGATCTGGTTCAGGGCCGCCTGGTTGATGGTCACGCCGATCTGAGCCTCCAGCTTGTTAACGTACTGGGCGATCAGATCGTCGGACATCGCCTTGTTGATGGTGTCCGAAATTCGCTTGGTCTCCGCGGATTTGGGATCAAGCGGCGGCGCGTTGATTTCGGTCACGCGAAACACGATGCGCTCGGTCGGCGACGCACCGTCGACGGTGTCGAACCCGTCTTTCGGCGTACGGAAAATCAGATCAACCGCGCGAGCAGGGATGCCCGCGGGGGTCGTGCCCCGTTTGATGCCGGGACGCCACTCCGGCTTCACGTTCAAGGAAGCGGCCACTTCATTGAACGGCGTGCCGGACTTGAGCTTGCCCATGACATCTTCGGCTTTCGTCCTGAGGCGGCTGGCAATCTCGTCATTTCGCCAGCGCTTCTCGATGTCGTCCTTGACCTCGTCGAACGTACGGTCGCGCGCCGGCTGCGAGCTCACGACTTCGAACCAGACATAACCGCCGCCTCGCGGCAGATTCAGCGGGTCGTTGTCGAGACCGACGTCAGCCGAGAAGATCGCACTTAGCAGGTCAATACCCTGCGGGAGGTTTGAGACCGGGTTGCCGGCGGCATCACGACCGGAACGGTCCACGGCCTCGATGGTGCGCAATTCAAGGTTCAGCTTCTTGGCCGCATCGATGAGATTGACGCCGCCCAGACGCTCGTCCTCGATCTTGTCGTGCACGTCGAGAAGTTCAGCGCGCGCGCGATCCGCCGCGACCTGCTTTCTCAAATCGGCGAAGACTTCGGCAAGCGGCTTCGTAACCTCCGGCTCGATCTTGGTAACCTGCACCAGCACGGTGCCGAATCGTCCCTGCACGGGCTGGCTGACTTCGCCCTCCTTGAGCGCGAAGGCCGCATCCGCCACGGCCCGGTCAAGCATCGAGGCTTTGGTCACGGTACCGAGATCGATGTCGCTCGGGGCGAGCTTGCGCTCCTCCGCAATGGCCTTGAACGTCTCGCCCTTGGCCATGCGATCGGCCGCAGCACGAGCCTCCTCGGCACTGGGAAACTGCATCTGAAGCACCTGGCGGCGCTCCGGCGTCACGTAGCTCGCCCTGCGGCTTTCATAGGCCTTCTTGATGTCCTCGTCGGATACCTCAAACGCACCGGCAAGAGTTTCAGGCGTCAACGTCAGCACCAGCACCTTGCGGTATTCGGGAGCACGGAACAGCGTCTTGCGCTCCTCATAGTATTTCGTCAGTTGCTCCTGGGTCGGTGCGGGGATATCACCGGCCTGCTGGCTATCCAGCACGATGAATTCGATACTGCGCTGCTCGTTCTGGAAGCGGTTGAGCGCCTCCGTCGCGATCTTCGGCGCAGCGAACTCGCCCCCCACCGACCCGACCAATTGCTGACGAACGAGCGCCTTGCGCTGCTCGTCCAGATAGCGTGCTTCGGTAAAACCGACCTGACGGATCACGTAGTCGAAGCGGCTTCTGTCGAACTGGCCGGTCAGACCGCGGAAGTTCGGATCCTCCATCACGCGGCGAGCCACCTCGGACTCGGGGAGGCCAAGACCGAGCGCCTTGGCACGTTCATCCAGAATGGTTTCGGCAACCACCTGCGAGAGCAACTGCCGATCGAGCCCGAACGCGCGCGCCTGGTCGGGCGTGACCGGACGGCCAATCTGGCGGCTGAGCTGCTGCAGACGGTCCTGATAGAGCTGGCGGAACTGCTCGATGCGGATTTCGCTGTCGCCCACCTTGGCAACCGTGGACTGGCCGAAGCCGCGAAAAATATCGCCTATGCCCCAGATGCCGAAACTGATCGCAATCAGGCCCAGCAGCACGCCCATGACGGCGCGGCCGAGCCAATTGGAAGTGGCCTTGTGAATACCCCGAAGCATGGACCCGTTCTGCGGTTGAAGGAAATGCGCCCGATTCAGGCAGCTTATGCGGCGGGAATATAGGGTTCGCGCCCCCCACGGGCAACGTGTCCGGCCCCGCCATACGGCCACTGGTTAAGGCTCTCGCGCTCTGCTAACCGCTGTCCGGCGAGGAAAACCATGGCTGGTGGATCGAGGCGGCCTCTGGTCGCAGGCAACTGGAAAATGAACGGGTTGCGGAGCTCCGCAGCCGAGTTCGAGAGGATGGTGTCCGGCGCGGCGGCGACGGCCGGGAGGGCCGACCTGATGGTCTGTCCGCCGGCAACGCTGCTGGCCGCACTGGCCGAGCGGGCGAAGGGCTCCGGCGTTCTCCTCGGGGGCCAGGATTGCCGCGCGGAGCCATCCGGAGCCTTCACCGGCGATTTGTCGGCCGAGATGCTGGCCGATGCCGGCGCAACGGCCGTCATTGTCGGGCATTCCGAGCGCAGGACATTACATGCGGAAACCGATGCCCAGGTGAACGCCAAGGCGAAGGCGGCCTGGCGGGCCGGACTGACCGCCATCGTCTGCATCGGCGAGACCAAGGCGGAGCGGGACGCCGGCGACACGCTCAATGTGCTCGGCCGCCAACTGGCCGGCTCGCTGCCGGACGGCGTCACGCCGGGCAATCTGGTGGTGGCCTACGAGCCCGTCTGGGCAATCGGCACCGGGCTGACGCCAACCGTGGACGATGTCGGGAGGGCGCACGGATTCATCCGCCAGACGCTGGCCAAGCGGTTTGGAACCGCCGCACAAGGTATCCGGCTCCTGTACGGCGGCTCCGTGAAGGCGTCCAACGCCGCGGAATTAATGGCAGCACCCGACGTCGATGGCGCTCTGGTCGGTGGTGCGAGCCTGGTCGCCGCGGATTTCCTCGGAATTGCTGACGTTTACCGCTGAGACCGCAGGGTGGAAATGCCCGGGAGGATCGTGTAGACCGCTGCCAATTCCTATATCCGGGACCAGAGATCGGGCCGGTCGGCCCGGTCGGCGCTTGAGCGGACCGTTCGATGCAAAGTGTCGTCATCATCATCCACCTGATGGTTGTTCTCACCATGGTGGGACTGATCCTGCTGCAGAAGTCCGAAGGCGGCGGGCTGGGCATGGGTTCAAGCGGCGGCGGCTTCATGTCGAACCGCGGCACCACCAACGTGCTGACCCGCACCACGGCAGTTCTCGCCGCCACGTTCTTCGTGACCAGCCTGATCCTGTCGATGCTCGCCGGGTATAACCGCGCTCCGCGCTCCGTGCTGACACCGGGCGCATCGGCTCCGGCGGCGCCGTCGACGCCTTCAGCACCGCTGGGCGGACCTGGTGGGGGTGTGCTCGACCAGCTGCGCGGAGCGCCGCAACCGCCTGCGCCGCCCGCCGGGCCGCAAGTTCCGCAATCGCAGTAGCTGCGGGGGCCGGGGAACCGGCCCCTTCGCTTTTATGGATGTGAGTTGAGGATGTCGCGGCAACCGATTGGAACATTGCGCGTTTGTCCCGCCTTTCCACATCAGGCGACGGACATGGGTGGAATGTCTCCCGTGGGCTCGTCGAATCGATTCGCGGCCGTTAAGGATTGAGCCCCATGGCGCGGTACGTCTTCATCACCGGCGGCGTGGTTTCCTCACTCGGCAAGGGGCTCGCATCGGCCGCGCTCGGCGCGCTGCTGCAGGCACGGGGCTATACGGTGCGGCTGCGCAAGCTCGACCCGTATCTCAACGTCGATCCGGGTACCATGTCGCCGTACCAGCACGGCGAATGCTTTGTCACGGACGACGGCGCGGAGACCGACCTCGACCTCGGCCACTACGAGCGCTTCACGGGGCGTCCCGCCAACCGGCAGGACAATATCACCACCGGCCGCATTTATCAGGACATCCTCGCCAAGGAGCGTCGCGGCGACTACCTCGGAGCCACGATCCAGGTGGTCCCCCACGTCACCAACGCGATCAAGGACTTCATACGCGAGGGCAACGACGGCTACGACTTCGTGCTGGTCGAAATCGGCGGCACGGTCGGCGACATCGAGAGCCTGCCGTTTCTGGAGGCGATCCGCCAGTTCGGCAACGAGCTGCCGCGCAACCATGCCGTCTATATCCATCTCACTCTGATGCCCTACATCCCGAGTGCGGGCGAGCTGAAGACCAAGCCGACCCAGCACTCGGTCAAGGAACTGCTTTCGATCGGCATCCAGCCCGACATCCTGTTGTGCCGCACCGATCGGCCGATCCCGAAGGAGGAGCGGCGCAAGCTGTCGCTGTTCTGCAACGTCCGCGAGGGCGCCGTGATCGAGGCGCGCGACGTCGACAACATCTACGCGGTGCCCGAGGCCTATTCCGCCGAAGGGCTGGACCGCGAGGTTCTGCTTGCCTTCGGTCTCGACGCCGGATCATCGCCGGATTTGTCGCGATGGCAGTTGATCAACGAGCGTGTCCGCAGTCCCGAGGGCAACGTCACCATTGCGATCGTCGGCAAGTACACCGGCATGAAAGACGCCTACAAGTCGCTGATCGAGGCGCTCTCGCACGGCGGCATCGCCAACAAGGTCAAGGTCAATCTGGACTGGATCGAGTCGGAGGTGTTCGAGAAGGAGGATCCGACGCCGTTCCTGGAGCACGTCAACGGCATTCTGGTGCCGGGCGGCTTCGGCCAGCGTGGCGCGGAAGGCAAGATTCGCGCGGCGCAGTTCGCCCGCGAGCGCAGCATGCCGTACTTCGGAATCTGTTTCGGGATGCAGATGGCGGTGATCGAAGCGGCACGCAACCTGTGCGGCATCGCAGAGGCCAACTCGACGGAGTTTGCTCCGACCCCCGAGCCGGTGGTCGGTCTGATGACGGAATGGCTCAAGGGCAACGCGCTGGAGAAACGCAACGCCAGCGGCGATCTCGGCGGCACCATGCGGCTCGGCGCCTATCCGGCGACACTGGCGCGCGGCAGCCGCGTCGCCGAAATCTACGGCACCACGGAGATTTCCGAGCGTCACCGCCATCGCTACGAGGTCAACACTGCCTACAAGGGCCGGCTCGAACAGCACGGCATGCGGTTCTGCGGCATGTCGCCGGACGGGGTGCTTCCGGAAATCATCGAATACGCCGACCACCCCTGGTTTATCGGCGTGCAGTTCCATCCCGAACTGAAGTCGCGGCCGTTCGAGCCGCATCCGCTGTTCTCGTCTTTCATCGGTGCCGCGGTGGAGCAGAGCCGGCTGGTGTGACCGCGGCCCTTGTGCGGCGACGCGCCGCCAAGCACCATGCGTCACCATCGCAAATTTGAGGACCATGATGATCTACGAACAGCGCATCTACTCGTGCATCCCCGGCCGCATGCCGGACTTGCTCAAGCGTTTCGAGACCCAGACGCTGCCGATCTGGAAGAAGCACGGTATCCATCCAGTCGGCTTCTGGACTGTGCTGGTCGGCGACGGCAGCAACGATCTGCACTACATGCTTGTTTGGGATTCGCTGGCCGAACGGGAGCGCATCTGGACCCAGTTCCAGGGCGACGCGGCATGGCAGACCGCCCGCTCCGAGAGCGAGAAGGACGGCCCCATCCTTGCCAATATCAAGAGTTCATTCCTGGTCCCGACCACGTTCTCGGCGATGAAATAGGAACGCTCTGCCGGAGGGCCTTCGAGCCACCTGGAAACCGGTACAATGAAGACGACTCGGTCCGCGCCGCGGGCCGGGTCGCAGGGAAGCGAATGGCTACGGATACCGCCGCCAACCCCGTCGTCACCGTGGGAACAGCCCGGTTCGGCAATGCGCTGCCGCTGGCGCTGATCGCCGGTCCGTGCGCGCTGGAGAGCCGCGCCCACGCTCTCGAAATGGCGACCGCACTCAAGGAAATCGCAGATCGTGTCGGTATCGGACTGATCTACAAGAGCTCGTTCGACAAGGCGAACCGGACCAGCGGAAACAGTTCTCGCGGTGTCGGGCTGGAGTCCGCGCTGCCGATCTTTGCGGAGATCCGCGAAAGCCTCGGCATCCCGGTGCTTACCGACGTGCACGAGCCCGACCAATGCGCGCCCGTCGCGGAAGCGGCCGACATTCTCCAGATCCCCGCGTTTCTTTGCCGTCAAACCGATCTTCTGGTTGCCGCCGCCCGCACCGGCCGCACCGTCAACGTCAAGAAGGGCCAGTTTCTCGCGCCGTGGGATATGGCCAATGTGGTGCGCAAGCTGACCGATGCAGGCAATCAAAACGTCCTGGTCACCGAACGCGGCGCATCTTTCGGCTACAACACGCTGGTCAGCGACATGCGAGCGATCCCGATCATCGCGAGCCAGACCGCCGCGCCGGTGATCTTCGACGCCACCCACTCTGTGCAGCAGCCGGGGGGGCAGGGCACCTCGTCCGGCGGTCAGCGGGAATTCGTGCCGGTGCTGGCACGTGCCGCGGTTGCCGTCGGCGTGGCCGGGGTTTTCATCGAGACGCACCAGGATCCCGATCGTGCACCGTCCGACGGACCCAACATGGTGCCTCTGCGGGAGATGGAGAATCTGCTGCGAACGCTTCAGGCGTTCGATCGGGTCGCCAAGGCCGAACATCAGAGGACGCATCCCGCGACCGGAGCCCGGTAGGGTCCTTGCGGCGCGGCAAGATGTGTCCGCCAGACACCCGCACCGTTGCCGGAATTCGACGGCAACCACACAGGCGTCGGTTCCTGGTTCGCTGCCGGCCAACCATGCGGGCTTAAAGTCCGCGAGGGTGTCACCGCCATCACGAGGAATTCATCACGCTTTCTGACGCGGGCCGTCACGGATAGGTGGCCTGCGCGGAAATAAGTTGCAACGCGCGACGCGGCATTGTCCAAAGCGGCCGAGATGGGCTTCACGCTGGCAATCATCAGTTTCATGACGTTCTCGTCCGCGCTGTCGGTTCGCGCGGTCGACCCCATGATTCCGCAGATCGCGCATGACTTCTGGCTGCCCCCGGAGACAGCAGCGATGCTGGCCGCAGCCTTCATTTCCTACGGCATGGTGCTGCCCGTGCTGGGCCCCGTTGCAGACTCGGTCGGCAAGAAGCGGGTGATGATCGGCTGCCTCGTGGTTCTTACCGTCGCATCGTTCCTGTGCGCGGTCGCGGCAACCTTTTCCCAGCTCTTCGTGCTTCGCGTAATCGCTGGTGCAGGTTGCGGCGGTCTGTTTCCGCTCGGCATGGCCATGGTGTCCGACCTCGTTCCGCTCGCGCAGCGCCAGGTGGCGATCGGACGATTGCTGGCCGGCACCATTACCGGAAACCTGATGGGCTCGGCGGCTGCGGGCATCGTTGCCGACTTCATCCACTGGCGCGGCGTGTTCATCGTGCTCGGGGTGATCTCCCTGATCGCGCTGATCCTTTCCGCCGTCGGTCTCCGCCGCCTGCCGGAAGCCCCGCGCCAGCCGCTCAACCCGCGCACGGTCCTGTTGCGCTACCGCGACATCTTTCGCATCCCGACCGCTCGCATTTGCTACATCACCGTATTCGCCGAAGGCGTGTTCGTGATGGGCCTGTTCGCCTACGTCGCCGTTTTGCTGCTTCAAGCGGGCGAGGCACGGGCGTCGATCGCAGGTCTGGTGATCGGCTCGTTTGCCGCAGGCGGCATGATCTATTCCTTCAGCATCGGCGTGCTGCTCAGGCTGCTCGGCCAGAGAGCCGTCATGATTGGTGGCGGGTTCTGCATGGCATTCGGCATTGCAGCGCTTGCGTTTGCCCCGCCTTGGCAGGTGCAATGTCTCGTCGTCGCCGTCATGGGGCTTGGATTCTACATGCTGCACGCCAGCATCCAGGTGTTCGTCACCGAACTGGCGCCGGCAACGCGAAGCTCCGCGATCGCGTTCCACACCTTTTCGATCTTCGTCGGTCAGTCGATCGGCACGGCGGCGTTCGGCTACGGCCTGTCGTGGATCGGTCCGGTCTGGACGCTTGCGGTCTGCTCGGTCGCCATCGCATTGACCGGGATTATCTCGACACTGCTGCTGACGCGGCCGCGGTCGGTTTAGCCGCGCCCCCGGTAGGGCGCCACACCCTGGTCGGGCACCCAGACGCCCTTCGGCAACGTACCGGTCTGCCAGAACACATCGATCGGAATCCCGCCGCGCGGATACCAGTAGCCGCCGATGCGAAGCCACTTCGGCCGCAGCAAACCGGCGAGCCGTTTGCCGATCGCGACCGTGCAGTCCTCGTGGAATGCCCCGTGGTTTCGGAAACTCGCGAGATAGAGCTTGAGCGATTTGGACTCCACCAGCCATCGCCCCGGCACGTAGTCGATAACGAGATGCGCGAAATCCGGCTGGCCCGTGATGGGGCAGAGCGTGGTGAACTCGGGAGCGGTGAACCGTGCCACGTAATTGGTGCCGGCATGCGGATTGGCGACGCGGTCGAGCGTTGCCTTCTCCGGTGAGGCCGGCGGGGAGACCGGGCGGCCGAGTTGAAGCCGTTTGCGCGCCATGACGGGATCCGTTTCCGGTCCATAGAGGACGCAATCCGGACACGGCGTCAACGTGTGACCCTGACCCAGTACGAGCGTGCACACCCACGGTTTCGAGGGCTCCGGCCGTGTCTTTCTCGCCGTCGCCAAGGTTCTCGAACGCTGACGGGGTTCCCCTTTCGGCCCCCATGTTCTAGAGAAACGGCGCGTTAGCCGGGGAGTGCTAGGAGAGTCATGACTGCCATCGTCGACATCATCGGGCGTGAAATTCTCGACAGCCGGGGAAATCCAACAGTCGAAGTCGAAGTGACGCTGGAGGACGGCTCCAAAGGCCGCGCCGCCGTGCCCTCCGGCGCCTCGACCGGCGCCTACGAGGCGGTGGAACTGCGCGACGGCGACAAGAATCGCTATTTCGGCAAGGGCGTGCAGAAGGCAGTGACCGCGGTCGAAACCGAGATATTCGACGCGATCGGCGGGCTCGATGCCGAGGATCAAGCCCGGATCGACGAGACCATGATCGCGCTGGACGGCACACCCAACAAGGCGCGGCTAGGCGCCAACGCGATCCTCGGGGTGTCGCTTGCGGTGGCCAAGGCAGCCGCAAACGCCAGCAATATGCCGCTCTACCGCCATGTCGGTGGCGTCCAGGCCCGCGTCCTGCCTGTGCCGATGATGAACATCGTCAACGGCGGCGTGCATGCTGACAATCCGATCGACTTCCAGGAATTCATGATCATGCCGGTCGGCGCAGCGACGTTCGCTGAGGGCTTGCGCATGGGTGTGGAGGTGTTTCAGACGCTGAAGAAGTCGCTGCACGACGAGGGCTACAACACCAACGTCGGTGACGAGGGTGGCTTTGCCCCCAATCTGAAGTCGGCCGAGGAGGCGCTCGGCTTCGTCATGAAGGCGATCGAAGCCGCAGGTTACAAGCCTGGCTCCGACATCGTGCTGGCGCTCGATCCCGCATCGACCGAGTTTTTCAAGGACGGCAAGTACGTCTATGAGGGCGAGGGGAAGACCCGCTCCAGTGAGGAACAGGCGAAATACCTGGCCGAACTGGTGTCCCGCTATCCGATCTCCTCCATTGAAGACGGAATGGCCGAGGACGACTTCGATGGCTGGAAGATGGTCACCGATCTGATTGGCAAGAGGTGCCAGTTGGTCGGCGACGACCTGATGGTCACCAACGTCAAGCGCCTGACCACCTGCATCGAGAAGGGGCTTGGCAATTCGATCCTGGTCAAGGTCAACCAGATCGGCTCGCTGACCGAGGCTCTTGCCGCTGTCGAGACCGCGCACAAGGCCGGCTACACCTGCGTGATGTCGCACCGTTCCGGCGAGACCGAGGATTCCACGATTGCCGATCTCGCGGTCGCCACCAACTGCGGGCAGATCAAGACCGGTTCCGTGGCCCGCTCCGACCGCACCGCCAAGTACAACCAGCTATTGCGGATCGAGGATGAACTGGGCCAGCAGGCGCAATACCCGGGCAAGAACGCCCTCAAGGCCTTGCGATAGTCTGGCTTTCGACGTCCCGATTACGAGCGGCAGCCACCGAAGGGTGAGATCCGGCCCCGGACAAGGCCCCGAGGCGGGCGCCACGGTTCCTTTACCCCGTTCGACTATGCCGTGGACGGTGGAAATCCCTATGCGCCGCCAGGACATTTCAGCCCCGTTGCGCGTTGCACCTCGCATGGACTGAGGCCGCGCCATCATGCGTTACAAGGAATTCGGCCAGCGCCCGGGATCGGCGATCACACGCGAAAGTCTGCGGGAGATGCAGGCGATCCGCTACGAGCGCACGCCCGACGAAGAGCAAGCCAGTTCCTCGGCCCGGCTGCGCAAGATGGTGTTCTGGATTGGTGCCGGCGCCTTGATGGTCGGAATCTATGCAGGAACAAAGGGTTCCGGGCAGGGGCTTACTCAGTTTTGGAAGAAGAATTCACGCCCGGTCGTCGCCAGCGCATTTGTCCCCATCAATGCCAAGGATGTGTTCCTCGACAAGACGGACAAGGCCTGCAGGACGCGTGGCGAGACGGCGGGTCAGGGCAACACCATTCGTACCGCCGCAGCCTATGTGGCGTGCTTGGCCAACGACAATCCGAAGCGGCTCTGTCAGGCCACCCACCGCACGCATTTCCTCGCCGCGATGACCAATTACTACCGGCTGCAGGCAAAGAACCGCGAGATCAAGGTGAGCGCCGATGTGGTGGGCGCAGTCAAGATGCTGGCTGGTCGCGGGTTCATTCCGCAACGCGATCTGGTGGCGACCGGGGTCGGCAATCTCGACAGCGTGCTCCGCGACGTTTCCACTCCGAAGTCTGGCTGCTGAGCTACCGCTAACACAGCATTAACGATAGCCGCGCCATGCTGGAATCATGGTGATCCGCAGAAGGCTCCGCGCCATTCTGACCACGCTCGGGCTCTATGTCGGAGCGGGGCTTTTCATCGGATATTTCGGCGTCAACGCCTACACCGGCAATCACGGTTTGCGCGCCAAGCAGGAAATGGACCTGCAATACGCCAGACTGAGCGAGGAACTGGATCGGCTGCGGCTCGACCGGCTGGAATGGCAGCGGCGCGTGTCGTTGCTCAAGTCCGAAAGCATCGACCCCGACACCCTGGATGAGCGCGCCCGCGCCATGCTCGGCTATCTTGAACGGCGCGAACTGACCTACATCCTCAAGCAGCCCTGACTCACCCGCATCGCTCCACGGCGTTGTCAATTCTTTCGCCGTTACAGCCACTTGCACGGTCCGATTGCTGTGTGCGCGGACTTGCCACATGCTTTCGCAGCGGGGAGATTTACGCTATTGGGAATGAGAGCCGTCGTCCGACGGCGCGCCCGCCGAGGAGAGTCATGGCCGTTGCCAAGGACAACGCACAGCCCGACGCTGTGCATCGCCCGTCCACCGGATCGTCGGGCAACGGCGCCGCACAGGTTCCCGATCTGCCGAAGGACCTCCATCTCTCGGCCTACCGGGACATGCTCCTGATCCGCCGGTTTGAAGAGAAGGCCGGCCAGATGTACGGCATGGGCCTGATCGGCGGTTTCTGCCACCTCTACATCGGCCAGGAAGCCGTGGTGGTGGGAATGCAGATGGCGCTCAAGCCCGGCGACCAGGTCATTACCGGCTATCGCGACCATGGGCACATGCTGGCCTGCGGCATGGATCCCAAGGGCGTGATGGCGGAACTGACCGGCCGCGCCCATGGCTATTCCAAGGGCAAGGGTGGCTCGATGCACATGTTCTCTGCCGAAAAGGGCTTTTTCGGCGGCCACGGCATCGTCTGCGCCCAGGTGCCGCTCGGGAC
>CAZGSW010000055.1:20179-21223 GCA_964528635.1 uncultured Rhodoplanes sp.
GCCAACAGGTATCGCGGCAACGATAACGTCTCGCTGACCTACTTCGGCGACGGCGCCGCCAACCAGGGCCAGGTGTACGAGAGCTTCAACATGGCCAAGCTCTGGAAGCTTCCCGTGGTCTACATCATCGAGAACAACCATTACGCGATGGGCACATCGGTCGTCCGCTCTTCCGCGACGACCAAGCTGGCTGATCGCGGACTGGCGCACGGCATCCCGGGCGAGCAGATCGACGGCATGGACGTGCGCGCGGTCAAGGACGCTGCCGACAGGGCGGTGGCGGCGTGCCGGGCCGGCGAGGGACCCGTCATTCTGGAAATGCTGACCTACCGCTATCGCGGCCACTCGATGTCGGACCCAGCCAAGTACCGCACCCGCGAGGAAGTCGAGAAGGTGCGGGCCGAGCAGGATCCGATCGAGCAGGTGCGGCGGCGCATCCTGGAGCGCAAATGGGCGAGCGAGGATGAGATCAAGAAGATCGACGCCAAGGTGCGCGACGCGGTGAACGAAGCGGCGGAGTTCGCCACCAACGATCCCGAGCCCGATCCCTCGGAGCTCTACACCGAAGTGGCGCGATGATCGCGTATGGCGACCATCGCAACCATCGTAGCCGTGGCGACGCTGATCGGCGCCGCGGCGAGCTGGCTATACGGGGCCTGGAATTTCGCCTGCATGCTGCGGGTGCTGTCCGGGCAGCGCAGCGCCAGCCAGATTGTCTACGCGCTGGTGGCGTGGCCGTTCGTTTCCCGTCCGGTGACCGGGGACACAGCCATCTATGCAGCAAGGATCAACAAATCCCTGGTGGCGTTCATCGCCTGCGTGATGTTGGCTGTGACGGCGATCTCGCTGTCGACCAACCTGTCACGATTGTCGCGCTAGGCACGCGAAAAAGGTCCTGCGTCCATGCCGATTGATGTGTTGATGCCGGCGCTGTCGCCCACCATGGAAAAGGGCAACCTCGCCAAATGGCTCAAGAGCGAGGGCGACCCGGTCAAGGCCGGCGACGTGATCGCCGAGATCGAGACCGACAAGGCCACCATGGAG
>CAZGSW010000056.1:0-3773 GCA_964528635.1 uncultured Rhodoplanes sp.
GGGCGCGAGCGGATTAGAGATACTGGAGCAGGTTGGTCCGCAGCAGCATGGCCGTGGTCTGCAGCGTGGCCTGCAAGCTGGTTTGCAAGGCGAGGATCTGCGCCGCCACCTCCTCGGTCGGCGCGCCCTCCACCTTTTGCAGCAGTTGCTCCAGCGTGCTCTGGCTCTGCCGATGTCGCTCCTTGGCCGCCTGGAGCGCGCCATGCACCGCAGCGATGTCCGCCTGGATGTCGGTGATCTTCTGCGCGCCCGGCGCTCCATCGAGCGTGGCCGCCACTCTCTCCTTCAGGGCCGCGTAGCGGTCCGCCGCGTCGGGATCGGCGGCCGAGAACGTCATCGCCGCAAACACCGCGACGCTCTGGACCGCCAGACGCAACCCCTCCTCGTTGGCGCGCAGGCCGTACGACAGCGACAGCGACTGATCGGTCCGCGCCACCGCGGTCGCCCGGGCGGAATCGGCTCCGCCTTCGCCGAGATACCATTTCATGGTGTTGGCATCGGTGCCGTCGACCAGGCCCGTGGCGGAATCGAACGGCGGGCCATCCACCCGCTGCGGAGGGTTGGCATCGTCGGTCGCAAAGAAGTTGTCTGCGGCCGCCATTGCCGATGCGGCGGTCAGCGAGGTCTGCGCCATGGTGCCAAGCGCCGACGTCATCGCGGTGCGCAGGTTGGCGGCGGTCGCGGTGGCGGAGCCGCCGATGCTGAACTCGTTGGGACCGGGCGTGGCGGAGTCCGTGGCGGTCAGCACCAGATCCTTGACCGAGCCGTCGGGCAGCGTGAACGTGAACCGCACGGTCTCGCCTGGATTCGGGTTGGTGACGCCGAGATCGACGCTCAGGGATGCCGGACTGCCTGACGGTCCCGTCACGGTCGATCCGGTCAATCCCGATGCAACGCCGGCGAGCTTGAAGCCGAACGGCGAGACCGCGTCCTCGGTCAACGCCGCGGCCGACGGCCCCGGCGTCGCCGACACCACGAGACGGCCCAGCCCGCTGGCTCCCACATCGGCCAGACGGCGTTCCTCGATGATCTGCTTGAACCCGGCCTGCGTGCCGTAGCCGTTCATGATCCGGTCCGCGGTTTCGACCGCGGCCTGATCGACGTCCCGGCCCGCAAACAGGTAACGGTCGCCGGTGTTGGTGTTGAGGACGTTGAGAAGCTGCTCGAACTGCAGATACGACGACTTCTGCTCCACCGTCTGGTCGCCGCTGCCAAGGGTGAACGGCGATTGCAGCACCGATGCCTTGGCTGCGCGCGCGATCTCGTTGAGCTGGGACAATGCCGTGTTCGCAAGATCGATCCGCACGCCGACCACGGTGATGGTCTGCTGAAAGCTGGCCATCGAAGAAAGCTGCGATCGCAGGCCGATGGTAAGGCCGCGGTCGAGCCCGAGCCCCGCGTAGTTGTCGGCCTTCTTCCCGGTCCCGAGCTGCCGCTGCAGATCGGTCAGCTGATTGCGCATGTCGACCAGCGACTGCACCGAGAGGCCGGACATCATGCCGAGGTTGTTGACGATCATTACCCCTACATCCTCATCAGCGTATCGATCAGTTCCTTCACGACGGTCATGACACGGGCGTTCGCGGCATACGACGTCTGCAGGTTGATCAGGTAGGCCATTTCCTGGTCGACATTGACGCCGGATTCGTCAGCGATGCGCTGCCTGAGCGCGTTGACCACCACCGCCTGCCCTTCGGACAGGCTGACCGCGTTGCTCGCCGCCTCGCCCTGCAGGCTCAGCACCTGCCGCAGATACGTGGCGAGATCGGTGACCTGCGGCGCACCGGCCGTTCCGAGCCCGGTGTTGGCCGGGACGATGAACCGGGCCGACGTCAGGCGCTCGTACAGATAGTCGGGGCGCTGCGGATCGCCGGCCGACGTTCCGGACGCGAACAGCACCAGCCGGGACGGATCGGCCAGCAGGTCCGGATTGACCGCAATCCGGCCGGCGATGCCGACACTCTGCAGCCCGTTGGATGTGATGAAGCCGCTATAGGGGTCGGTGGCGTCCGTGAAGAACGGCAGCGCCAGACCGCCCTCCGAGAGGCCGGTCACGGTCCGGGTTTTGCTGAGCGCCGTTATGTCCGACCGGTTGGTGGCGCCGTCGTCGAGCACCTGAAGCGTCGTACCGGACGGGTTGGCGAAGTTCACCACGCCGTTGAAATGCCCGTTCAGTTGCGCCAGCACGCCGGCCATGCCGCCGGAGAAGTCGACACCGATCACTTCGTCGTTCGGATCGGGAGTGACCGAGTTGTCCAGCGGCAGGGCGCTCGGATCGTCCACCCTGATGATGGTGATCTGGCGCTGCCGCGAGGTCTGGTGGTCGTAGATCGTGAAGTTGATGGTGTTGCCCGGCAGGAGATTGGCGGTGTCGACCTCGAAACCGGCCTGAGCGCCGAACGTGACGGCGGAGCCGGCAATCGTCTCGTCGGACAGCGCCTGCGCCATCGCCGTCGCCATGGCGTCGAGTTGGTTCTGCGCCTCGACGAGAATGTGATCGCGCATTTCCACCAGCGCCGCGATCTTGCCGGAACGAATCGAATTGTTGGCGAACAGGTCGATCACGCCGCCGTTCGGCGACAGCAGCTTCAGGCTGCCGAGCGTGCTTTGCGCGGGATCGGCGCTCCATTGCGATGTCGGAGTGACGGTGCCCTGCGCTTCGAACGAGAGCCGCGACGGCTGGATGCCGACGAGCTGGATGCCGGAATTGGTGAACACATTGTACTGGTTGTACTCGCCCACCACGACGCGGATATCCATCAGCGTCGAGAGCTGCTCGACGTAGATGTCGCGCTGATCCTTCAGCGCCGCGGTCGTGGCATTGGTCTCGGGCGAATGGGCAAGCTGCGCGTTGATGTCCGCGATCTTCTGCATCGCGTTGTTGGCGTTGGCGACCGCGTCGGCAAGGCTGTTTTCGGCGTCTTCACGGAGCGACTGGATGTCCGTGGTCAACCCGTTCAGATACTGCGTCAGCACCTGCGCGGAGCTGAGCACCGTGCTGCGTGCCGCCGCCGACTCCGGCGACGTGATCAGCGTCTGCATCGACGAGGTGAAACTGTTGTACACGCTCTCCAGCGAGCTGGCCGAGCCCGGCGCTCCGTAAAGCTGCTGGATGCGCTGATAGAACTCCGCCCGCAGCGCGGCGTATGAGCCGCCCGACGTCTCGACCCGCAACTGGCGCTGCACGTACTCGTCGATGACGCGGTTGACGGTGGCGATCCTCACTCCGCCGCCGGCGCCGTTGGCGATCGTCGTCTCCAGCGACAGCGACTTGCGGACGTATCCCGGCGTTTGCGCGTTGGCCACGTTGCCGGCCACGAGCGACAGCCCGGACTGCGTCGCGCGCAGTCCGCTCAGGGATATTCCAAGCGCCTGGGAGAGACTCATGGGCGGATCGCGTCCCTAGCTCACGATACGGCGCGGGCGCGCCTTCAGCGCAGCATGTTCAGAAGGTCCCGCATCATCTCGTTGCTGGTCGTGATGACGCGCGTATTGGCGGAGTACGCCTGCTGGGTCACGATCAGCTTGGTGAACTCGTCGGCAATGTCGGTGTTCGAGCCTTCCAGCGACGAACCGACGATCTTGCCGGCGGGATTATAGGTGGCGGGGCCCGACGCGTCGGTCGCCTCGAACGCGCCGCCGTCGATGCGCTTGAGACCGTTGGTGCCGTTGAACGACGCAAGCGTGATTTCGGCGAGATCGATGCTGCGGCCGTTCGAGTAGGAACCGACGATGCGTCCCTTGTCGTTCACCGAGACCTGCTGAAGCTCGCC
>CAZGSW010000056.1:3873-20933 GCA_964528635.1 uncultured Rhodoplanes sp.
TTCCAGGTGTCGGTTCCGCCATACAGCCGGCTGTCGGTCTTGGCCCAGCGAAGCTGGACGTTCACCGGAGAGCCGGAGATGTCGTAAGCGGTGATGGCGCCGCCGCCGATCGACGATTCGACGAACGCATCAAGGTCATCGCCGACGACGTTGCCGTTCGACGGCAGGGCCGACAGCGTCCGGATGCCGAAGTTGGCAGCGGTCGCCGTGCCGGTGACCGCAATCGTGTCGGTCATCGACGAGGCGGTAAGGGTGATGTTGCCGTTGCTGGCGTTCACGGTGCCCGAACCGCCGGTGATGGTGCCGAGCGCGGTCGCGAGGTCGCCCAGGGTGGAGACCTGGCCCGGGCCGAAGCCGAACGTGATGGTCAGCGGCGGATTGCCGCCGATCGTGAAGGTCAGCGTCTGGCCTGCCGCCGCGGCGCTTTGCGTGATCAGGTTGCTGGCGAACCTGGTACCGACCGACAGGCCAAGCTCGGTGAGCAGCGCAAGCGTGCTGCTGCCGCCGATCGCCACGTCGGTGTCGGCGTTGCCGCTGGTCAGCACGAGCTGGTTGGAAGGGTTGAGCGACGCGGTCACGCCGTGCGTGCCGGTCAACGCGTTGATCGCAGCCAGCACGGCGGTTTCGTCGTCGCCCGCGAGGATCGTGATGGGCGTGCCGTTGATGTCGATGGTGCCGCCTGCCGCCGACGAAAGGCCGGAGAGATCGGCGGTACCCTCCATGACGGCCACGGCGTCCGGATTCAGCGCGGCGCCGAATCCGAGAATGCGGGCCGGCGCCGGCGGCCCCGCGACCGGGTTGGCGGAGAAGTTCGCCGGATTGAGCAGCTCCGACCGCGCGACGTCGGTGTCGTGACCCGCCGTCATCGGGTAGCTCGACAGGTTGGCGCGATACTGCACCTGCGTCGTCGCCTGGGCCGGCAGGAAGTCGTTCGCGAACTGCAGAAGCTGCGGCACGCTGCCGGTCAGGTTGCCGGTGGTCGCGTCGACAGGAATGCCCATCAGGTAGTAGCCGGCGCCGTTGACCAGGTAGCCGTTCTTGTCGGTCTGGAAGTCGCCGCGCCGGGTGTAGCGGTCGATGCCGTCGAACACCGGCCGGTTGTCGGCGAAATTCGACGGCTTCTGCACGACGAAGAAGCCCTCGCCGTTGATCGCCATGAACGTGCCGATCGAGGCGTTCTGGATGTCGCCCTGCACCGCGTTGGTCGAGCGGGAGTTCGCCACCACGTTGCCGGCGAACTGCTTGTTCGGATCGTTGTCCGGGATCAGGTCGACGAACGTGCTGTCGATCCGCTTGAACGCCGTGGTCTGGGAGTTCGCGATGTTGCCGGAGATGTTCTCCAACGCGAACGACTGGGCACGCATGCCGGTGACGGCGGTGGTGAGGGCGCCGAAAATTCCCATAACTCTGTTCTCCACTGCAACGACTGAGGCCGGACGCGGAAGGCGCCGGCACGCAAGTTCGCCGCCGGCGGTGCAAGCCGCGCGCCACGTCAAAAAACAATATGTTTCAAAGATTTAGCGGATCGCGCCGGGGCGCACGGCCCGGCATTATCGGCCGCACCCGGCAAACCTTGCCGGGCCGCTCTGTCCGCTCACGGCGGCCCCTGGCCGGGTTAGTCGGACTTTCCCCACAACTCTTCGAGCCGCTGCTCGCGGCCACAGTTGAAGCGGCGGATTCGGTAGCGCCACGGATTCTTCTCGTGGAAGTCCTGATGATAGTCCTCGGCCTTGTAGAACGTGGTGGCGCGGGTGATCTCCGTATGGACCTGACGGGGCGCGAACCGGGCCTGAACCTGCTTTCGGGTCTCGTCGGCAAGCGCGCGCTGTTCCTCGCTCAGGAAGAACACGCCGGGCCGGTACATGGTGCCGCGATCGCAGAACTGACGGTCCTTCGCCAGCGGATCGTGGCTGCGCCAGAACACGTCCAGAAGCTGACCGTACGTCACCTTGTCCGGATCGAACACCACCTCCACGGCTTCGGTGTGGCCGGTCTTCCCCGCGGACACCATCTCATAGCTCGGGTCGGGCACCGTGCCGCCGATGAACCCGGAGGTGGTGCGGATCACGCCGCGAACCCTGTCGAAGTCGGCCTCGGTGCACCAGAAGCCGCCGGTGGCAAAGATCGCCACCTCCTCCCTTTGCGCCGGCCCGGCCAGCAGCGGACCGGACCAGAGCGCGGTTGCCAGCAGGAATGCAGTTGCGCGCTTCATCCACTGCCCCTTCTCCGCCGGGATCGCTCGCCGGTTCTAGCGCAGGTCCGTACCTGCTGCGCACAATTCATGTCACTTTCGCGCGACCGATGCGATGGCCTTCATCGCGCCCATTCCGTGGCGGTCTGATTCCCGCATTCGCACCCCGTTTCGGCAGGCGCATCTGCGAATGCTAGAATCGAAAGGCCGCCAGCAAGTATAAGTTGCTGGTGTGGCTTTGGTTCAGGAGTCCCGCAGCACGAGTGGTGCGGACTTCTGAACCGCCACACCGGTGGAGCCTGAATTTGACATTCGCTTGCGAGTTCGCAGTCAGACGGGTAGCGAGTATCAAATCCGCTCCACCAGTGACGGGCGGTTGTTTCATGCGGAGAAATCATGCGGTTCGAAGGCACCAGCGGCTACGTCGCCACCGATGACCTCAAGGTGGCGGTCAACGCCGCCATCACGCTCGAGCGCCCGCTGCTGATCAAGGGCGAGCCCGGCACCGGCAAGACCGTGCTGGCGCTCGAGGTGGCCAGAAGCCTCAAAACTCCGCTGATCGAGTGGCACGTCAAGTCGACCACCAAGGCGCTGCAAGGGCTCTACGAGTACGACGCGGTGTCGCGCCTGCGCGACAGCCAGCTCGGAGACGAGCGGGTGCGCGAGATCCGCAACTACATCAAGCGCGGCAAGCTGTGGGAGGCGTTCGTCTCCGCCGAGCGGCCGGTCCTGCTGATCGACGAGATCGACAAGGCGGATATCGAGTTTCCCAACGATCTCCTGCTCGAACTCGACCGCATGGAGTTCTTCGTCTACGAGACCGGCGAGACCGTGAAGGCGGAGCGCCGCCCCATCGTCATCATCACGTCGAACAACGAGAAGGAGCTGCCGGACGCGTTCCTGCGCCGGTGCTTCTTCCACTACATCCGCTTCCCCGATCCCGACACCATGCAGGCGATCGTCGAGGTGCACTTTCCCGGCATCAAGCAGCGGCTGGTCTCGGAGGCGCTGAAGCTGTTCTACGAGGTGCGCGAGGTGCCCGGCCTGAAGAAAAAGCCGTCGACCTCCGAACTGCTCGACTGGCTCAAGCTCCTGATGGTGGAGGACATCGGCCCGGAGACGCTGCGCGAGCGCGACCCGAAGCGGCTGATCCCGCCGCTGCACGGCGCGCTGCTCAAGAACGAACAGGACGTCCACCTGTTCGAGCGGCTGGCGTTCATGACGCGGCGCGAAGGCCGCTGATCCGGTATCAGGCCGGGCTCGCAGGCGAGCCGGATTCCGCATCCGGCGATCCGCCCTCCGGCTCTGCGGTCTTTTTCTTGCGCTTGCGCCTGCGGCGCTTCGCCGGTGCGGCGTCCGGCTCCGGTAGGGGCGTTCCGGCAACGTCCGGCTCAAGCGGCTCAAGCTCGACGGCGCCGGCGCGACGTCGGGCCAGCCACGCCCGCGCCCTCTCACCGGCCCGGCCATACCAGTGGGCGGACTGCGCCGCCCAGCGACCGGCCCTGCCGCCGGCCCAGACCAGGTCGAACGGCTCGAACGCCTTCCAGTGCTGCGAACCGCCGACAATGGCTGCGGCCACCAGTTCGCCCGCCATGGTGGCGGTGTGGATGCCATGCTCGCCGAACCCGCTGGCCAGCCACACGCCCGGCGTCAGCTCGCCGATCTGCGGCATGCCGTGCACGGGCACGCCGATCGTGCCCGACCATGCGTACTCGGCCTTGACCGCTCCCAGTTGCGGATAGCGCCGGACGATTCCGCCGATCATCCTGCCGGCATGGCGCTCCGGCCTGCCCTGCCATGCGGAGCGGCGGCCGGCCCACAGCAGACGGTCGCCGCCGACGATGCGGTAGTCGCTGTCGCCCGCCGCGTTGTCGGTCACGGCTCCGGCGAACCGGACCGCCTCGCGCAGGCGTTCGCCGAGCGGCTCCGTCACCATGGCATGGACCGAGAGCTCGACAAGCGTCCCGGCAAGGTCCGGCCGCAGCGTCCCGATGTGCACGTTGCCCGCCAGCACCACATGACCGGCGCGCAGGCGCGCCGATGGCGTCACGATGCGCTTCCTGACGCCGGCCGGGTCGATCTCCATCGCCGGGGTGTTCTCGTAGATGCGTGCGCCGGCCGCTTCCGCAGCCGCCGCCAGACCCAGCGCATAGTTCAGCGGATTGATCGTGAACGCACCGGGCAGATAGAGCCCGCCGAAATAGTGCGTGCTGCGCAACACCGAGCGAACCCGCTCCGCGGGCCAGAACTCGGCCTGCGTCCCGAGCTGGCCGCTCAGCCGATCCACATCGCCCTGCAGGCTTCGGTCGGCGGGAGTTCGCGCAACATGCAGCCATCCGCTCTCGTTGAGCTCCACGCCTGCCATGTCCGGCGAGCGGGCCGTCCGGCGCACCGATTCCGCTCCGGCGGCCGACAGCGCCCAGAGCTGTCCGACCGTTTCCATTCCGAGATTGGCGATCAGAGAGGATACGTCCGCGGTGAACCCCGGCAGCACCACGCCCGCGTTGCGGCCCGATGCGTTCCACGCCACCCGGCGGGCCTCAAGCACGGCCACCGACCAGCCCCGGCGTGCCACGTTGAGCGCGACGGTCAGCCCGGCGAGACCGCCACCGATCACACAGACATCGACATCGAGTTCGAGCGTGAGACGCCCGCGCTCCGGCGCCGCGACCGCGTTGGCCGCGTACCAGCTCGTGCCGTAATGATCCGGGTCCGCCACGTGATCCTTGCCTCAAGGTCGGCCAACAACGGCACCGTCACGGCGGCCGGCCGCAAAATTGCAGCGCAAACGTCATCGACACCGGTATCATCCACACCATATTAGGGCGACACAGGGAAGCGGCTTCGCTTTGAGCCATTCGCTTTGAACCATGCACCGACTGCTCTTGCTGCGTCATTCCAAGGCCGAAAAAGGCCGCCCCGGCGAACGCGATTTCGACCGGCCGCTCGCCGGGCGGGGACGCGAGCACGCCCCTCAGGTCGGCGCCTATCTCGCCAAGCATGCCGCCATCGATCTTGCGCTGGTGTCGCCGGCGGTCCGCACCCGCGAGACCTGGGCGCTGGTCGCGGCGGAGCTTGCCGGCACGCCCAAGGTCGCATTCGAACAACGCATCTACGACGCCGCGCCCGGGACGCTTCTCGCCATCGTCAGGGACACCAAACGATCGGTCCGGAACCTCCTGATGGTCGGCCACAATCCGGGTCTGCACGAAATCGCGACCATGCTGACCGCAACCGGCGACATCGAGTCCCGGCAGCAGCTCAAGGAGGGCCTGCCGACCTCGGGGCTGGTGATCATCGAGTTCGCGGTCGACGGATGGGATCGCCTGCACGCCCAGTCCGGCCGGCTCGAGCACTTCATCACGCCGCGCTCGCTTGCGTCGGCGTCCGACTGAGGCGGATCAGGCCGCAGGCATCACGGTGCGCGGCGGATCGCCGGGCCGGTACGCTCGCGGCCTGTTGCGATGGAAGATCATCCCGACCTGCCAGACGAACAGCGCCATCACGCCGACGACCACCAGCGCGCCCGTCAAATCGCCGTTCATCAACACCTTGATCAGAAAATAGATCAGCCCGGCGCCGATCGCCGCCATCACGGCGGCGCCCGGCCAGTACAGGACCGGGTTCATGCCGCTGTCGAAGCGCGCCGGACTGGCCAACGCATCGAGACGGCGGTGCAGTTCGCCGACGAATGCGTTGTACTCCTTGTCCTGGCGGGCCTGCTCCATCAGCCCCTTGAACGAGGTCGACGATATCTGCAGCTTGGGTGACTGTGGCGACCAGATTTCAGTGACGAACCGGTAGGCCTGCATGGTCGCCGGCCGGAACGACATCCGCACCCGCCTGATCTGATCGTAACGGACAGTCCCGGACCTGCGGCCATACTCCCACTCCAGCTCCTTGCGGCCCAGACGGAAAACCCAGGGTGCACCGACCAGATTGGGCTTGTAGCCATAGACCGGATCGCCGCCCGCCAGAGAGGCTTCCGATTCCGCGCCGTCCGGGGCCGTACTGGAATTCATCGCGACGACCACCATATCATATTCATGCGTGTTCTCGCCCTGGTCGCCCTTCTGGGACTGCTTGCCGCCACGCTCTGGTACGCGGCGGGCATGTGGATCGCGTTCGACGCGCCCGACATGCCGGCCGGGCTCTACGTGGCGATGGTCCTCGGCGTGCTGTTCTCGGTGCTGATCGGAGCGGGACTGATGGGGCTTCTATTCTATTCCAGCCGGCACGGCTACGACGAGCGGGCATCGGGCCGCGACTGGACGGACTGACCGCCGCCGTCAGTGCTTCTGGGTCATGGCGTCGACCTTCACGAGGTCGGGGAACAGGCGCATCCACAGGAGCGCGACCAGCAGGGCGCCCGCGCCGCCGATCAGCACCGAGCCCACCGCGCCGAACGCGGCGGCGATGGCGCCGGCGCGGAATTCGCCCAGCGTGCTCGACGTCCCGGTAAACATCGAGTTGATCGCCATCACCCGTCCCAGCATCTCGTTCGGCGTCCTGATCTGCACCAGCGAGTGGCGGATCACGACGCTGATCGAATCGGACGCGCCGTAGATCGCCAGCGCCGCGATCGAGAGAATGATCGACGTCGACAGCGCGAACACCAGAATCGACAGGCCGAAGATCGCCGTGGTGACGAACAGGATCACGCCGACCTTGCGATCCATCGAATAGCGCGACAGCACGATCGCAACCGTGAGCGCGCCGATCGCCGGCGCGGACCGCAACAGGCCAAGCCCCCACGGACCGGTCTGCAGGATGTCGCGGGCGAAAATCGGCAGCAGCGCGGTGACGCTGCCGAGCAGCATGGCGAACAGATCGAGCGAGATCGCGCCGAGGATCACGGGCTGGTTGCGGATGAAGGCGAAGCCCGCGAACAGCGACTCCAGCGTCACCGGCCTGCGCTCCTGAACCTGCCCCTGCAGCCGGATCAGCCCGGTCAGCACGGCCGCGGTCACGAACAGCGTCGCGCAGGTGATGTAGACCGCGCCCGGCCCGAGCGACGAGTAGATGAATCCGCCCAGCGCCGGTCCGCAGATGACCGCGCTCTGGTTTGCGGCCGTGGCGGAGGCGATGGCGCGCGGCAGCAGTTCCTTTGGCACCAGCCCGGGCACCAGAGTCAGCATGGTCGGCACTTCAAAGGCGCGGCAGGTTCCGACCACGAACAGCAGGGCGAGGATCGCCTCCCGGGTGATCATGCCGGTGTACGCGCCATAGGCGAACGCAAGCGCCGAGCAGGCATGCAGGCACTGGCAGATGCGCAGCACCAGCCTGCGGTCGTAGCGGTCGGCAACCTGTCCGATCAGCAGCGGCAGCGCCACAAACGGCAGAAACTGCGCGAGCCCGACCAGTCCGAGATCGAACGCGCTGTCGGTCAGCTCGTAGATCTGCCAGCCGACCGCCACGGTCAGCGCCATGTAGGCGGCGACCGAACACACCCGCGCGCACCAGAAATAGACGAACGAGCGGTGCGCGAGCAGCTCGGTTTCGGGCGCGGCGGGATTTTCGGCTTGTGCGGACATCGTGGGTCCGCGCCCTATAGCGCGTTGCGCGGGCCTGCGACAGGGTGTCCGGCGCAGACCCGGACTGCGTCGGGTTCAACCAAAAAAGCGGCCCAGATAACGGTTGACGCCCTCGCCGTCCGCCCTGCCCGCGTAACCGACATAGCCGTCCGGCCGGACCAGCACGACGCCCTCGCCGTAGATTCGACGGGCGTGCCCGTCACGATCGACGAAGCTTCGCCCGGCGGTGCCCGCCGGTGAAATGCGAACGGCATGCACGGCAGACCGGAAACGCGGTTCGAGCGCCGGCGGCGCGGCGCCGCCAAGCGCCAGCAGCGTGAAATGCGGCCCGCGCAGCAGATCGAACAGCCGGCATGGCCGGCCCTCCGCATCGTGCAGCGGCGCGTCGGGAGCGCGATCGCCGGCCCGCGCGACCTCGTCGGCAACCGGGCCACGTTCATCGGCCGACAGCGGGCCGCCGCGATAGTTCAGGCCGAGCTGCATGTGCTCGCCCTTGCGCGGCTCCTCCTTGTCCTTGACGGCGCCGAGCCAGTCCTTGTGCATCTGCACCACGAATTCGAGCAGGTTCGCCGCCACCGGCAGCCGCTCCGCCTCGTAGGTATCGAGCAGCGCGGCATCCGCACCGTGCCGCAACACCTGACCGAGCTTCCAGCCGAGGTTGTAGACATCCTGCACCGCGGTGTTCATGCCCTGCCCGCCGGCCGGCGGGTGGACGTGCGCCGCATCGCCGGCGAGGAACACCCGCCCGGACTGGAAGCGCCGCGCCATGCCGCTGCGCGCCCCGAACGGCGATGCGAAGTAGACCTCGGTGACGTTCAGTTCGGGACGGCCGGTGCGCCGCTTCACCAGCTCGCGCAGCGATTCCAGCGAAAGGTCGGGGATGTCCTTCTCGAACCGGGCGTAGAGCTGGAAGGCCTGGGGCATCTGCGCCAGCGGCCCGAGCCACAGCGCGCCGCCCTCGGCCTGATCCCACATGTGCCAGTGCGTCGGCTCAAGCTCCGGGATGATGACGTCGGCGGTGATCATCGGATGCGGATCGATCGCCTCGCTGGCGAACTCGATCCCTGACAGGCCGCGCGTTGCGCCGCGCGAACCGTCGGCGCCGACATGATATTTCACCCGGACGGTTTCGGTCCGTCCGTTCCCGCGTTCGAGCATGGCGGTCACGCCGCCGCTGTCCTGGACGAGGCCGGTCAACGTTGTCGCGAATTCGACCTCGCGGCCCAGCTCCTTCAGCCGTGCACGCAGGATGTCCAGCGCACGCGGCTGCGGCAGCATCCACATGCTGGGATACGGCACGTCGGGCGTCGGGTCGCGCTGCTCGATGCGATGGAACATCGCGGGACCGAGCTGCCGCGGTCCGTCCCACGCCATCGCCGGATAGTACGGTCCGCCTGCGGCATGCACCGCATCGATGACGCCGAGATCGTCGTAGACCTCCAGCGTGCGCGGCTGGATGCCCTTGCCGCGCGAACCGGCCCGATGGTCGGGCGGCGCCGCGCCGGCTTCGACGATGCGGAAATCCACGCCCCGGCGCGCCAGATCGCACGCCAGGACAAGTCCGGCAAAACCCGCGCCGGCGATCAGGACGTCAGTCACGAACGTTCCGGCCGTGCCGGCCCTAGTTGATCTTCACCTTGGCGTCGCGGATCACCTTGTGCCAGAGCTCGATTTCCGACTTGAAGAACTTCGCGTTCTCCTCAAGCGTCCCGCCGACCACCTCGGCATTCAGGTTCGCCAGCTTGGCCCGCACGCCCGGATCGCGCAGCGCCTCGTTGATGTCCTTGTTGAGCTGGGCGACGATCGGTGCCGGCGTCTTCGGCGGCGCAACGATCGCGAACCAGGTCACCACCACGAATCCGGGCACTGTTTCGGCCACCGTCGGCACGTTGGGCAGCGCGGGAACGCGCTTTTCCGACGAAACGCCGAGAATACGGAGCTTGTCGCCCTTGATCAGCGACATCGCCGCGCCGATGTTGTCGAACGCAACGTCCACGTTGCCTGCGACGAGGTCCTGTATGGCCGGCCCCGAGCCGCGGTAGTGAATGTGCTGGAATTTCACTCCGGCCGTCATCTGGAACAGCTCGGAGGTCAGATGCGCCGTGGTGCCGACGCCCTGCGTCGCGGAATTGAGCACGCCTGGATTTGCCTTGGCGAAGTCGACGAACTCCTTCACCGACTTGATGTCCTTGAGCTTCGGCGAGTTCGTGAGGATGGAGTTGGGCACCTTGCCCATCACCGCGATCGGGATGAACTGGGTCGGATCGAAATTCAGCTTGGAATAGAGGTTCTGGTTGATAACGAGCGGCGGAGGCGGCGCGGAGAACAGCGTATAGCCGTCAGGCTCGGACCGGTACGCCAGTTCGGCGCCAGCATTGCCGCCGGCGCCGGCGCGATTCTCGATCACCACTGCCTGCCCCCATTTGCGCGACAGGAAGTCGGCCACGATACGCGGCATCGCATCGGCGGTTCCGCCGGCCGGGAACGGCACGATGATCTTCACCGTGCGGTCCGGAAAGTTCTGCGCTCCCGCAGAAAACGGCAATGCGAGCGTCGCGCAGAACGCGAGGCCCAGGCGGATCAGCGTCGAACCCTTGATCATCGAAAACCCCTCCCTGTTTTGCGTGAAGGCTAACCCGTTCATTGCAGCCTTTCCAGTGTTGGCAACGTCTGACAGGGTACCGGCTTCGCGACACGTTTTCGCAGTATGCGGGCGGCGTCCCGCACCAGCGCAGCAGGAAGAACCAGAACATGAGCGGCTTCTTCGTCCCCCACGACATCCGGTCGCCGCTGCGGGGAGCGCCGGCCGGCCCGCTCGCCGGCCTTACCGCCGTGGTCAAGGACATGTACGCAATCGCCGGAGAGCGGACGAGCGGCGGCAATCCGGATTGGCTGGCGGCCGCCACACCCGCCACCGAAAACGCCGCGGCGATCGACCGGATCCTGAAAGCGGGTGCGACGATCGTCGGCAAGGCGATCTGCGACGAGTTTTTCTACAGCGTGGCCGGCATCAACGCGCATTACGGAACGCCGGCAAACCTGCGCGCGCCCGGCCGCATTCCCGGCGGATCGTCAAGCGGATCGGCCGCAGCCACCGCGGCCGGCGCCTGCGATTTCGCGCTCGGCTCCGACACCGGCGGATCTGTCCGCATCCCCGCGTCGTTTTGCGGACTCTACGGCATCCGCACAACCCACGGCCGCGTCGATGTCCGCGGCTGCATGGACATGTCGCCGTCGTTCGACACCATCGGATGGTTTGCGAACGGTCCCGGCGTGTTCCGCAACGTCGGCCGGGTGCTGCTCGGCGGCAAGACCGTTGCCGCGACGGTCGACACCGTGCTGCTCGCCGACGATTGCTTTGAGGAAACCGAGCCGGGCGTCGCCCCGCTGCTGCGCCGGTCTCTCGACCGCATGGGCGATGTGCTGCCGCGGCCGCAACCGGTCCGCCTCGCCCCCGACGGTCTCGACCGCTGGCGCGAGGCCGTACGCCTGATCCAGGCCCACGAGATCTGGCAGGTCTACGGCCGGTTCGTCGAACAGGCCAAACCGAAGTTCGGGCCAGGCGTGGCGGAGCGCATGGCGGCGGCCGCGAAGGTGACCAGGGCCCAGGCCGACGCCGCCAAGGAGGTTCAGGCCGCGGCGCGCGAGCGCCTGCGGGCGCTGATCCGTCCCGGCACCGTCGTGGCCCTGCCGACCGCGCCGTCGATCGCCCCGCTGATCGACACTCCGCCCGCCGCCCTCGATGCACACCGCCTCCAGGTGATGCGGCTGACCTGCGCGGCGGGGCTCGGCGGGCTGCCGCAGGTCAGCGTGCCGGCCGGCACGCTGGGAGGCTGCCCCGTGGGGCTGTCCTTCATCGCCTGGCCGGGAGGCGACGAGGCGCTGCTCGATCTCGCCGCGGCGGTTTCGCCGCGGTGCGGGACCTGTGCCTGAATGTGACACTATCCCCAAGACATTGCAGGCTTTTCGGGCATTCGCGCGAATTGCCGGAGCGCGCCCCAAGTGTTAACAATAGGTGAGCTGTGCATGAGTGGCGTGTGCGTAAGGTAAGGGGGATTCGATGAGTTCGCTGTCCGAGTTCTTTGCCCGGAAAGGCGGCGCGGCCACGGCCGAGAAGCCGGCAACCTCCACGAGTCTGCAGCCATCATCGCCTGTCCCCACCCTCAGCCCCGGCAGCGGGACGACCGGAGACGACAGGCCGGCCGAAGGCTGGGCCGAGATCGGCTCGCGGATCGGCGGCGACAACGAAGCGCTGCGCAACCTTCTGGTCGATACCGGCCGCCAGGTCAGCGCGCTGGACGACCTCAAGCAGGCGTTCGGCAAGCTGGTCGATCCGATCAGCAAGACGCTGCGCGCGCTTGAGCAGGAAAAGTCCGACAACGCCGGCCTGCGCGGCACGCTGGCCGACGTTCGCGCCAGCTACGAGTCGCTGCGCGCCGATTTCAACGATCTGGGCCGCCGCAGTTCCGCCAGCGAAACCGAGATCGAGCGGCTCCGCCATGAGCTGGAGCTGACCCAGCAGTCCGCGCGCAACGCCGAAGCCGGCAAGATCGAACTGGGCGACGAGCTGTCGACGGTCCGCGGCCGCATCGCCGAGCTGGAGCGCCAGCTCTCGCTCGAAACCTCCAACGCGCGCACGCTCGCCGACGAGAAACACTCCCTGCTGGAGCATTCGTCCACCGCCGACAAGCGGATCGTGGAGCTCGAAGGCGAGGTGTCGGTGGCGCGGGAGCGCCTGGTGCTGCTGGAGAACGAGAAGCGCTCGCTGACCAACTCGCTCGAGCAACTGGTCACCGAGAACTCCAAGCTGACCCGGCGGGCCAACGAGACCGACAACACGCTCGCGGGCGTGCGCACCCGGCTCGGGCAGATGGAAACCTCGTTCACCACCTCGGAGAACGAGCGCAACAAGCTCACCGCAGCGGTGGACGAGGCGAACGAGCGCCGTCAGGCCGAGGCCAACACGCTCAACCTGCGGCTTGAGGCGATGCAGTCGCGCGCCACCGCAGCGGAGAAGCTGCTCGCGGAGGTTCGCCAGACCCTGATTGCGCGCACCGAGGAAAACCGGCTGTCGGAGCGCAAGGTGGTCGAGGCGACCATCGCCAAGAACGCCACCGAGAAGAAGCTGGAACAACTGCTCGCCTCGCTGCAGGGCCAGGAGCGCCAGTTGCGCGACCTCGACGGCTCGCGCGCCAACCTGGTCGAGCGGTCCAGCGCACTCGCCAAGACGGTGAAGAGCCGCGAAACCGCGCTCGCCCGCGCCGAGGAGAAAATCCAGTCGCTCTCCGATCAGGTGAAGAAGCTGGAGACCGACACGGAAGCAAACCGCAGCAAGACCGAGAAGCGGATCGAGGAGCTGAGCGCCGCCCTGCAACGCGAGAAGATGGAGCGCGCGGTGGCCGAGGGAGCGCTCGAGGCGACCCGCAAGAACTATGTGGAGTTGCAGCGCGAGCTTGCGGCCGAGCGCGGCGGGCGCCGCGGCGAGGAGCCGAAGCTCGAGGCGGTTGCCGGCGACGGCGACAAGGTCAGGCCGTCCCGCGCCAAGGGCTCGAAGACGGCCGAGGCCAAGCTGGCAGAGGACAAAACGGCCGGGGCCGGCACCGACGAGGCCGAGACCAAGCCGCAGTCCGCCGAGGTCAAGCCGATCATCTCGTCCTGACCCGTCAGGCCCCTTTCCGACATCCGCGTGGCGCGGCCGGCATTGCCGGCCGCGTCTGCTTTTGACCCATGCGGGAGCGTCCCGGGCCCGCGTTAAGGCCCCGTTAACCGCGCCATAGGAGGGTTAATCCACGGTTAACAATCCAGTGATTCGGCGTCGCCTTGGCCGGGCGCATCGGCACAGGGAGAATATCTGCATGACCAAGCTCGCTTCGCTGCTCGGCCGCAAGCCGCCAACCCGGGCCGGAATGGCGCAGCCTGCGCACCACCCCGCACCGCCAGCCCCGCCTCCGTCCGCGGCCACCGCCCCGACCAACGTGATCGAACTCGACCACGAGCTGTTTTTCCCGCTCGCCTCCCAGCTCGGCGAGGAAAACGAGCTGGTGCGCAACCTGCTGATCGACGCCGAGCACAAGATCACCGAGCTGGACAACATCCGAAGCTCGCTGGGACGGCTGGTCGATCCGGTCAGCAAGACGCTGCGCGCGTTCGAGGAGGCAAAATCCGAGAAGCTCAGCCTGCAGAGCGTGCTCAACAACACGCGGATCGCCTACAGCAAGCTGCGCGAGGAGCTCACCGACACCGAACGCAAGGCCGCCACGCTGGAGACCGAGAGCGTCCGGCTGCGCGAGACGCTGACCGTGGCGCAACAGAGCGTGCAGGCGCTGGAGGCCGTCAAGGCCGAGCAGGCCGCCGAACTGACGGCAAGGCGCGGCCAGATTTCCGAGTTGCAGCGCACCCTGCAGCAGCAGGCCGCCGATCTCCAGCTATCCCGCGACGAAAGCCAGCGCGCGCTCGAGCGCGCCGCGCTGACCGACCGCAAGCTGGCGCGGCTCGAAACCGAGACCGCCGCGGCGACCCAGAAATTCCTGCTGGCGGATCAGGAGCGCGCCACCGTACAGGGACAGCTCGACAAGGCGCTCGGAGAGGCCGCGCTGCTATCGCGACGGCTCCTCGATACGGACAAGACGCTCTCCGCCGCACAGGTCCGCCTGCAGCGGCTGGAAACCTCGCTCAGCGAGGCGCAGGCCGACCGCGCCCGGCTGACCACGGCGCTCGACGAGGCGACCGAGTCCCACCGCAAGGACTCCATCGCGCTCAACGGCAAGCTCGAGGCGCTGCAGTCCCGCGCGCAGCTCAGCGAACGGCTGCTCGAGGAGTCCCGGCAGACGCTGGCCGCCAGGGCCGAGGAGATCGGCGCATTCGATCGCCGGCTCACCGAGGCGACGGTCACCCGCGATGCGATCGAGAGCAAGTTCACGCAGATCGAGGCCGCACTGGCCGACCGGGACGCCAGGATCAAGGAGCTGGAGGAATCCCGCGCGGCCCTGACGGCGCAGAACGCCGAGCTGGCCCGTGCCGTCGCCATGCGCGAAAACGCCTACAACCGGTCGCAGGAGAAGATCCAGTCGCAGGACGAGCTGATCCAGATTCTCGAGAGCGAGATCAAGGCAGGCCGCGAGGCTGCCGAACTCCAGCTCCAGGAGGCGAAGGCCCAGTTGCAGCGCGAACAGCTCGACCGCACCATGGCCGAGGGCGCGCTGGAGGCCGGACGCAAGGACATCGCCCGGCTGCTGCGCGAACTGTCCGCGCTGCGCTATCGGCCCGCGGCGACCCACGAGGACGCCCAGGACGCGCCGGTCTTCAACGCGGCCTGACGCTTCCGAACCAGCCCTGCAATGCAAACCGCCGCCGGCCCTCCGGCGGCGGTTTTTCTTTGATCCGCCGGTGGAACGCCGCCGCTATCGCGCCACCAAAAGCAAAAGGGCCCCGTGGGGCCCTTTTCATCGCAGCCGGCGCACCGGAGGCTGTCAGAGGCGGCCTTCCTTCACGTCGTGCCAGACCTTCTTCTTGGTGAAGTACAGAAGGCCCGCGAACACCAGCAGGAAGATCATCACCTGGAAGCCGATGCGCTTGCGCTGCTCCATGTGGGGCTCGGCGGCCCACATCAGGAACGCGGTGACGTCCTTGGCGTACTGCTCCACGGTCTGCGGCGTGCCGTCCTCATAGGTGAGGCGGTCGTTGTCCAGCGGCTTGGGCATCGCAAGGGCGTGGCCCGGGAAGTACCTGTTGTAGGCGAGCCCGGACGGAATCGTGACGCCTTCCGGCGGCTTGTCCTCGTAGCCGGTCAGCAGGGCGACCAGATAGTCGGGTCCGGTCTCCTGGTACTGGGTGAAGATGTCGAAGATGAACCACGGGAAGCCGCGCTCGAAGGTGCGCGCCTTGGCCATCACCGACAGGTCCGGCGGCACCGCGTTGTACTGCGCGCGCGCCGCGTTCTCGTTGGCCCAGGGCTGCGGGAAACGGTCGGCCGGACGGCCGGGCCGCTCGAACATCTCGCCCTGCTCGTTGGGCCCGTCCTTGATCTGGTACTCGCTGGCGATCTGGCGCACCTGCGCCTCGCTGTAACCCAGCGCACCGGGCTGGCCGAGGTTGCGGAACGACAGCAGGTTCAGTCCATGACAGGCTTGGCAGACCTCGCGGTAGACCTTGAAGCCACGCTGCAACTGGGCGCGATCGAAGGTCCCGAACGGACCGGAGAACGACCATGTCTGGCGCGGCGGCTGCGGCGCCTCGCCGGCGGCGAGCGCCGGAGCCGCACCGGCGAGCGTGGCGAGCGCACCGGCCAACGCGATGGAGAGGATCGTGCGTGACATCGGCGCCTCTCCTTAGTGACCGGTCGAGGTGGGGGCGGGACCGGACGCGCCGATCGGCAGCCCCTCCTTGAGGATCGACTCGGCGATCGAGTTCGGCAGCGGCTTGGTCCGTTCGATCCAGCCAAGCAGCGGAAGAATGACGAAGAAGTGCGCGAAGTAGTAGAATGTCAGAACCCGCGCCGCGATGACGTAGCCGCCTTCGGCGGGCTTGGCGCCGAGCCAGCCGAGGCCCAGGCACACCGCCACGAAGATCCAGAAGAACTGCCTGTACAGCGGCCGGTAGTTGGCCGAGCGCACCCGCGAGGTGTCGAGCCAGGGCAGGAACGCCAGGATCGCAATCGACGAGAACATCGCGATGACGCCGAGCAGCTTGTTCGGGATGGCGCGCAAGATCGCGTAGAACGGCAGATAGTACCATTCAGGCACGATGTGCGCCGGCGTCACCGCCGGATTAGCCGGGATGTAGTTGTCGGCGTGGCCGAGATAGTTCGGCAGGTAGAACACGAACCACGCGAACACCAGGCAGAAGCAGATCATGCCGAACGCGTCCTTCACGGTGGCGTAAGGCGTGAACGGCACGGTGTCCTTCGCGGTCTTCGGCTCGATGCCCGCCGGATTGTTCTGGCCGACCACGTGCAGCGCCCAGACGTGCAGCACGACGACGCCGGCGATCACGAACGGCAGCAGGTAGTGCAGCGAGAAGAACCGCTGCAGCGTCGGATTGCCGACGGCGAAGCCGCCCCACAGCCAGGTCACGATCGCTTCGCCGAACACCGGAATGGCGGAGAAGAAATTGGTGATGACGGTGGCGCCCCAGAAGCTCATCTGGCCCCACGGCAGCGTGTAGCCGAGGAAGCCGGTTGCCATCATCAGCAGGTAGAGGATGACGCCGAGGATCCAGAGCACCTCGCGCGGCTCCTTGTAGGAGCCGTAGTACATGCCGCGGAACATGTGGATGTAGACCGCGAGGAAGAACATCGAGGCGCCGTTGGAGTGCAGGTAGCGGATCAGCCAGCCGTA
>CAZGSW010000057.1:0-20734 GCA_964528635.1 uncultured Rhodoplanes sp.
TCGTATTCGCGGCCGAACACCTCCTCGTCCCAGCGCATCGCGCGCTTGAGCGAGTCCATGGCGAAGCCGCACAGCTTTTCCTTGCCGGGCTCCACGTAGATGCGCAGCGCGACATCGCGCCCGGACAAGGTGCGGAACGTGTCCTCGACGAACCCAAGCCGGCCGCCCACCAGCGCGAACAGGTAGGATGGTTTCGGCCACGGGTCTTGCCAGACCGCGAAATGCCGTCCGCCCGGCAGGTCGCCGTGTCCGGTGAGATTGCCGTTCGCCAGCAGCACCGGCGCCTCGGCCTTGTTCGCCTCGATGCGCGTCGTATAGACCGCCATCACATCCGGCCGATCCGGGAAATAGGTGATGCGGCGGAAGCCTTCCGCCTCGCACTGGGTGCAATAGGTGTCGGATGCGCGGTACAGCCCGGACAATTGCGTGTTTGCGGTCGGGTCGACCAGCGTTTCGATCTCCAGCGTGAACGGACCGTTCGGTGGCCGGGGAATCGTCAGGCCGTCCGGCGTCGCGGCGTAGCGTTCGGCGGGCAACGGTTCGCCGTCGAGCTTGAGAGACACCAGCGTCAGTCCGTCGCCGTCGAGTTTCAGCGGTGCCGGTGCCCCCGCTGCCGGGTTCGGCCTGAACCGGATGGTGGCGCGGACCGGGCTTCGCGTCGCATGCAGCGTCACGTCGAGATGGACGGTCTCGACCAGCCAGTCGGGCGCGCGATAGTCGGCAAGGCGGATGGCGCGGGCTTCTTCGGTTCTCATGACGATGTCGTTTTTGCTGATTGGCCGGCCCACCCGGACGTGGGCAGGGCGTATGGGCATTGCAGCGAACCTGCCACCTCGCTGGATCGGTTCGCAAGGCCGGAATAGCATGGAACCCGGTGGCCGATGCCGGGCGGATGAATGATGGGCGACAGGTTCGACGTGGTGGTGGCCGGCGCCGGGCACAACAGCCTGGTTGCTGCGGCCTATCTTTCCAGGGCCGGATACCGCTGTCTCGTCCTGGAGGGCCGGCCGGTCGCAGGCGGCAACGTCGTCACCGAAGAGCTGACGCTGCCGGGCTTTCGCCACGACAGTTGCGGCACCGCGCACGTCATCCTTCAGGACAGCCCGATGATGCGCAACGACGAGCTGGGTCTCGTTGCAGACTACGGGCTGGAATACATCCATCCGGAGATCGTGTGTCACGCGCCGTTCCTGGACGGTAGCTGGCTGACGCAGTACCGCGACATCGACCGTACGGTCGAGCAGTTCGCCAAATTTTCCAGGAAGGACGCCGACGCCTACCGGCGCATGTACAACGAATACGACGCGATCAAGCCGTTGTTCGACGCGGCATCCTATACGCCGATCGGCTTCGGCAAGCCGGTCAACGACCGCCTCAACGAACATCCGGACGGCCGCAAGTGGCTGCGCCGGCAGGCCCAGTCGGCCTGGGAGATCATTCGCGACAACTTCGAGGACGACCATTCGCGCTGCTTCATGCTCTGGATGGCATTCCAGACCGTGACGCCGCCGGAGTGGCCCATGACCGGCCGGCTCGCGTATTCGCTGGTGTGGGGCCGCCAGCGCTGGAGCTGGTGCATCCCGAAGGGCGGCTCCGGCGTGCTGACCGAACTGCTGGTGAGGTTGATCGAGGACCATGGCGGCACTGTGCTGACTGGCAAATCGGTCGAGCGCCTGATCGTCGAGGGCGGACGCTGCACCGGGGTCGAATGTGCAGACGGCAGCGCTTACCGCGCCGGCAAGGCGGTGCTGTCCACCGTTCACATCAAGCATCTGGTCGAAATGGCGCCGCGCGATGCCTGGGCCGACGATTTCGTCGAGGGCGTCGAGACCTGGCAGGCCGGGCCCACGCTGTTCGTGCAGCACTACGCGTTGAAGGAGCCGATGACGCTGAAAGGAGATGGCGGCGACATCACGCCCATCGCCTGTGCCATGCTGTCGACGCCGACGCGGGCGCTGCGGATGGGCTACGATTTCGCCCGCGGGGTTGCCAACGTCGAGGAGCCGGTGCTGCTGGCGGTCAGCCCCACCGTCGGCGACCCAAGCCAGGCGCCGCCCGGACAGCACACGCTCAAGATCATCGGCATGCAGCCCTACGAACTCAAGGAAGGGCCGCAGCACTGGGACGCCATCAAGCAGGAGGTGGCGCGGGCCAATCTGGAATGGCTGCGCCGCTTTGCGCCGAACCTGACCGACGACGTTGTCCTGGCCGAGCGGATCGAGAGCCCGCTCGATCTGGAGCGCCGAAATCCGCATAACTGGCGTGGGAGTTGTCATGGCGGCGCGCAGAACGCCGCGCAGTCGGCGGCGCTGCGGCCGGCCGCGGGCTGGGCCTCGCATCGCATGCCGATCGCGGGTCTCTATCAGACCGGCTCGACCACGCATCCGGGCGGTTCGATCTCCGGCGGCCCGGGACGCAACGCGGCCATGGTGATGCTGAAGGATTTCGGTCAGACTTTCGACCGAGCACTGGCCCGGCGGCCCGCCGCCCGGCAGAGTGTCGGGGTTCCGGCAAAATGAAAATCACAGGGAGGAAGCAATGAAATCGATCGACAGGCGGATTTTCGGCGTCGGCGCGCTGGCCGCGGCCATCATGGTGTCGGCGGCGCCGGCGTCGGCGCAGAACTGGCCGACCCAGCGCGTCACCATCGTGGTGCCGTTTGGCGCAGGCTCCGTGACCGACATCCTGGCGCGCATCTTCGCCGAGGAGATGGGCAAGCGCTGGAACCAGCAGGTGATCGTGGAGAATCGGCCCGGCCTGGCCGGAACCGCGGCAGGAGCCAAGGCCACGCCCGACGGTCATACGCTGATCCTGACGTCGAACGGTCACACCGTCGCGGGCCTTGTCACCAAGGATCCGCCGTTCGACCCCGTCAAGGATTTCGCCGGCATCACCCGCATCGGGTCGGCGCCGCTGTTCCTGATCACGCCCCCAAACCTGCCGGTGAAATCGCTGAAGGAGATCATCGAGCACGCCAAGGCCAATCCGGGCAAGCTCAACTTCTCCTCACCGGGGCTCGCCAGCACCACCTTCATCGCCGGCGCGCAGTTCCGCCGCATCGCCAAGATCAACATCGTGCACGTGCCGTTCAAGAGTGCGCCCGACGCGGTGACCGCGGTGATGCGTGGCGACGCGCAGCTCTATTTCGCGCCCGTCAATCTGGCGCGCGACCAGTCGCGGGCCGGCAAGGTGCGCGCCATTGCGGCGGCGACGGCGAAGCGGATCCCCGACATGTCCGAGACGCCGACCTTCACCGAGGCCGGGTTGCCCTTCGTGTACGATTCCTGGTTCGGTCTGATCACGCAGGCGGCTGTGCCGAAGGCGATCACGGAAAAGATCTCCAAGGACTGGGCCGACGCGCTCAAGACGCCAGCAGTGAAGGAGCGCCTCGACAAGCAGTTCCTGATCGGGCAGTCCGACACGCCGGCGCAGATGGACAAGATCATTCGCGACGAAACCGCCGCGTTGACCCAGACCTTCAAGGAGGCGGGCATCGGCGCGGCGGCCGCGAAATAACACCGGCAACGCTGGATCGATGCACGGCCGGCAGCGCGGGCTGCCGGCCGTTGTCTTTCTGCCCACACTACGATCGAGCCGGCTCGGCGTGACCGATCGCGCGCTTGATCGACGGTGAGCGGCGCCGCAGCACCCGCTCCAGCTCGTCGACCTTCTCGTGGACCTCCTGGACGGAAAGCTCCGGGTCGGCACGGCAATGGAAGTTGACGATCTCGCCTTCCTCGGTCTCGCGAACCCGCACGTTATGTATCTCGCCGACGGTGCGAACCTGCGCGGCGATTTCGGACAGTGTCTCCTGTACCGCGGCGACACGCTCCGGCGGCGCCTCGCGTCCGAGCGCGTCGGCCTGCAGAGGTTCGATGTGCGTTTCCACTTCGACGTCCGGGCCAAGCTCGTCGCGCAACGCATGCTCGAGCCGGTCCGCGACCTGATGAGCGTGGCCGAGCGGCATCTTGCGGTCCACCTCGAGGTCGAGCGACACGGAGAGATGACCGCGGATGTCGTGCACCGTGACGTGGTGGACCGCAAGCGCCAGGTTGCGCGCAATCACCATCACGCGCTCGATCACGGTCTCGCTGTCGAGCGCCCGCGGGGCGGTGGCGACGCTGATTTCGGCGCGGGGCAACGCGGCCCGGATCGCGTCGGCCGCGCGCTGCTTCACGGCCTCGACGCGGTCGAGCGGCAGGCTCCGGCTGACCGCCAGCACGATCTCCGCGAACAGCTTGTCGCCCACCGGGCGCGCGCGAACGCTGTCCACCGCGACCACGCCGCCGACACGCTCTGCGGCATTCCGGATGGTTTCGGCGGCACCGGGTGGCGCCGTGTCCGTCAGCGTCTTGATGGTGCGTCTGCCGAGCCGCCAGCCGGCCAGACAGACGAACACAGCCACAACCAGGGCCGCCGCACTGTCGGCCCATGAATAGCCGGCGGCGACTGCGCCGAGCCCGATCAGCACCGCGATCGACGACCACATGTCCGAACTGAAATGAAGTGCATCGGCCTCCAGCGCCTCGCTCGCGTGCTTGCGAGCCACCCGGTACAGCAATCTGGCACGGAAGAAGTCGACCACGATCGAGACGACGATCACCGCGAACGCCCATGCTGTGGCTTCGACCGCATGACCGTGGCCGCGGAGAAGACGCTGTGCCGCTTCCCAGATCACGACTCCGGACAGCACGAAGAGCAGTGCGGTCTCCGCCAGCGCCGTGAGGCTTTCCACCTTGCCGTGGCCATAGTGGTGTTCGTCGTCGGCAGGCCGCCCGGAAATGCGGACCGCGAAATAGGTCATGATGGTGGCGAGGCAGTCGATCGCCGAGTGCGCGGCTTCGGAGAGAAGGGCCAGCGAGCCGGACGTCAGGCCGACGATCGCCTTGCCGGCGGTCAGTGCGGCAGAAACGGCAATCGAGCCGAGCGCGACCTTTTCCTTCTCGCCTTGCATAATCGGCCCGGGCAGGGCGGCTCCGGCTCGATGCGGACGCCGCAAGAAACGATGCCAGGGAAATAGTGCGACACAGCGACAATGCAAAGATGCTTGTTCAGTTTTTGCTGGACACCTAACATTCGGTTCTGCGAACGGTTATCGGAATCGGTTGCAACAGCGCGTATCAAATGCGCGCGCCAAAGGGGAGGAGACGACGATGATGAGGTCGATTGTGCGTGGCGCATTCCTTGCGGTTGCGGCGCTTGCAGCGGGGACGCCCGCAATGGCGCAGAATTTTCCGTCCAAACCGATCACCATCGTGGTGTCGATCGGCGCCGGCACCGGCATGGACGTGGTCACCCGGCTTTATGCCGACCGGCTTTCGAAGGCTCTGGGGCAGTCCGTGGTGGTGGAAAACCGCCCGGGTGCGGCGACCATGCTCGCGGCGACGCAGGTTGCGTCCGCGCCGGCCGACGGGCACACGCTGGTGGTGCTGACGAGCGGCGCGCTGTCGATCAATCCGGCTCTCTACAAGAAGATCAACTACGATCACGTCAACGCGTTTGTGCCGATCTCGCTTTATGTGAAATCGCCGTTCATCCTGGTGACCGATCCGAAACTGCCGGCCAAGACGGCGCTTGAGTTCGTCGATCTGGCCAAGAAATCCAAGCCGCCGCTGACCTATGCGACGCTCGGCGCCGGCGCGATCCAGCACCTTTGCATGGAGTATGCGAAGAACCGCTTCGGCTTCGACGCGACCATGGTGCCGTACAAGAACACCGGGCAATCGGTCACCGACATCGCGACCGGCGAGGTGAAGTCGGGGTTTGTCGAGGCCGGCGCCTCGTTGCCTCTGATCAAGGACGGCCGGTTGCGCGCGCTGGCCGTGTCGTCCATCAACCCGTTGCCGCTGCTGCCGGAGGTAAAGCCGTTCGCGGAAGCCGCCAACGCTCCGGGCTTCGAGGCGGTGTCATGGCACATGCTGCTGGCGCCGGCCAAGACTCCGCGGCCGATCGTCGAGCGGCTGCACGCCGAGATGAAGAAGATCATGTCGGACAAGGCGATCGTCGAAAAGACAGCTGCCATCGGACTGATCCCGATGGAATCCCCGTCGATCGAAGGCATGCAGGATTATCTCAAGACCGAGCGCGAGAAGTGGGGCAGCCTCGTTGAGAAGCTCGGCCTCAAGGGCAAGCTGTAGGTTCCGACGTCCCGCGCTAACGCGCCAAAAAGTTAACGAGGCGCTGCCCCGGGGCGGCGCCTCTTTTGTTTTTCCGTTGTTGCAATTTTGCGAGCCCGCGCGATCGCGGTGAGGCGCGCTTCAGATTGGAAGCGCTCCATACAGGACAGTTTGGAATTTCCCTAAATCATTGGATTTGCACCAGCTTTCGTTGTTGGATACCAACGCGCGAGATGCACTCCGAAGACGCGGATTGGCGCGGTTGATGCGGGCTAGGTGCGCTCGGCAGGTTGTTCATGAAACGAAAGCGGTGGTCGAGCCGCGCCTTCTGGCTGGCGCAGATGCGCCAGTGGCACTGGATCAGCGCCGCGATCTGCCTCGTTGGCATGATCCTGTTCTCGGTGACCGGCATCACCCTCAACCATGCCTCGATCATCGAGGCCAGGCCGGCGGTCACCGGCATCGTGAAGACGCTGCCGCCGGATCTGCTTCGGCAGGTCAAGGCCAACGCTCCGAAGGACAAGAGCCCGCTGCCTGCCGTGCTGGCCGACTGGATCTCCGCGCAGATGTCGGTCTCGGCAGGCGGGCGGGAAGCCGAATGGTCTGCGCAGGAGATTTACGTCGCTCTGCCGCGGCCCGGCGGCGATGCGTGGCTCAGGGTCGATCTGGCCAGCGGCGAGGCGGAATACGAACTGACAGACCGCGGCTGGATTTCCTATCTGAACGATCTGCACAAGGGCCGACATACCGGCGCGGCATGGTCGCTGTTCATCGATCTGTTCGCGGTCGCCTGCATCGTGTTCTGCGCGACCGGACTTGTGCTGCTGCAGCTTCTGGCCAACGGGCGGCCATCGACCTGGCCGCTCGTGGCGCTCGGGGTCGTCATTCCGGCGCTGCTGGCCGTCTTCTTCATACACTGAGGTGATCATGCGCTTTGTCTGGTCTCTGGCTTTCACAGGTGCGATGGCGGGCCCCGCGCTTGCCGCGGAGGTGCAACTGACCGTCAACATTCCGCGGCTTAACGTGGCGGAATATCACCGGCCCTATGTGGCGATCTGGCTGGAGCGGCCCGACCAGAGCTTCGTCGGCAATGTTGCGGTCTGGTACGATCTCAAGCTGAAGAACAACGAAGGCACCAAGTGGCTGAAGGACATGCGCCAGTGGTGGCGCCGCACCGGCCGCGAGCTCAGCATGCCGGTGGACGGCCTCAGCAGCGCAACGCGTCCGCCCGGTGAACACCGCGTCGCCATCGATCCGGCCGGGTTGCCGCTTTCCGGCCTCGCCGCCGGCGAATATCACATGGTGATCGAGGCGGCCCGCGAGGTGGGGGGCCGCGAAATCCTGCGTGTCCCGTTCAAGTGGCCCCTGCAGGCAGCCGCCAACCACAAGATCAAAGGCGAGCATGAACTCGGTGAGATCGTGCTCGATCTCAAGCCGTGAAAGGACGGAGGTCTGTCATGAAGCTTTCCCTGAAGTGGCCGCTGGTGGCGCTCTGCCTGGGTATCCCGCTGACGGCCGAGGCGCATCGCGCCTGGTTGCTGCCATCGGCAACCGTGCTGTCCGGCACGGACGTCTGGGTGACGGTGGACGCCGCGGTATCCAACGATCTGTTCTATTTCGAGCATTTTCCGATGCGGATCTCCAATCTCGGGGGACCGTCGCCGGA
This sequence comes from uncultured Rhodoplanes sp., assembly GCA_964528635.1. Lineage (GTDB taxonomy): Bacteria > Pseudomonadota > Alphaproteobacteria > Rhizobiales > Xanthobacteraceae > Z2-YC6860. Next base: position 7,783 of record CAZGSW010000057.1, read on the forward strand.
ATTTGCAAATCGTCGCGGTGGCCGCGGTGCCGAACTCACGATCTTCGCGCCGGACGGCTCGACGGTGCCGCACCAGAACGGCGCCACCGGGCGCTATCGCGCCACGTTCGACGTCCACATTACCCAGTCCGGCACCTACAAGCTGGTGGTCGCCAATAAAGGCGCATCCGCCTTCTACAAGGAAAACGGCCAGACCAAGCGCTGGTTCGGCGCGCCCGAGGACTTCGCAAAATCGGTGCCGGCCGATGCGCAGGACTTGCGTTCGAGCTTCAACCAGTCCCGCATGGAGGTGTTCGTGACCTCCGGCAAGCCGACTAGGGAGACGTTGAAAGTCACGGGGCAGGGGCTCGAGCTTGCGCCGGTGACGCACCCCAACGATCTGGTGGCCGGCTCGCCCGCCACCTTCCAGCTCATGCTCGACGGCAAGCCCGCGCCGGACCTGAAGGTGAGCATCGTGCCCGGTGGAAACCGCTATCGCGACAAGCTGGGCGACATGACGCTGAAGACCGACGCCGAGGGCAAGTTCACCGTCACATGGCCCTCGCCGGGAATGTACTGGATGGAAGCGGTGGTCCGCGACGACAAGTCTCCGGTCGCCGGCATCAAGAGCCGCCGCGCCGGCTACGTCGCCACCCTGGAGGTGCTGCCTCCCTGAGGCATTGCGCCAACCAACCACAGGATGGCCGGACATGCGGCACGTTCTGGTTCCCCGGGATTTGCCTCCGGCGATGCCGTTGCCGTACGCGCGCGATCTGTGCGTGCGTACGCTGGCCGGCGAGACCATGGGCACGACCTGGCTGGCAAGGCTGGTGGTGGAGCCCGCGCGGCCGCTTGAACCGGTGCGTGCGGCGATCCTGTCGGTTCTCGATCGCGTCGTCGCGGAGATGAGTCCGTGGATCGCGGACAGCGACATCAGCCGCTTCAACCGCGCGGCGCCCGGAACGTGGCACGAACTGCCGGCTGACTTTTTCGAGGTGCTGGACTACGCGCAGACGCTGGCTGCCGAGACCGGCGGTGCGTTCGATCCTGCCGCCGGCGCTCTGGTCAACCTCTGGGGCTTCGGGCCGCCCGGACCGCGCAGCGAATGTCCCGGCGATGAATCAGTTGCCGCGCTGCTGCATGCACGCAAACCAATCCGGCTGGCGAGCGGGCGCCGCGCCTTCCAGCCCGGCGGTGTCAGCCTCGACCTGTCCGGTGTGGCCAAGGGCTTCGCAGTCGACCGTGTGTCCCAGGCGCTGAGCCGGCTTGGCATCGCCGGCCATCTGGTCGAGATCGGTGGCGAGCTTCGTGGTGAAGGCACCAAGCCGGACGGCACGCCATGGTGGGTGGCGCTTGAGGATTCTGCGGAAGAAGATTTTGCGGATGGGAGGTCCGAACCCTCGCACACGGTGGCCGCCCTGCACGGCCTGTCGGTCGCGACCTCGGGGGACGGCGTGCGTTATTTCCGCAGCGGTGGACGGCGTTACTCGCACACGATCGATCCGCGCACGGGCTATCCGGTTCCCGAGCGGATCGCGTCCGTGACCGTGCTGCACCGGCGCTGCATGTGCGCCGACGCGCTCGCCACCGCGCTGATGGTGCTGGGCCCCGAAGCGGGTTTCGAGCATGCCGCGGATCGCGGTGTTGCAGCGAGATTCATCGTTCGCACGGACAGCGGATACCACCAGCGCATCACGCCTGCGTTCGCTGCGATGCTGGATTGACCGTGTGCGTCTTGCAGCCGGCTGGCCCGGCTGCTCCTATCCCGGGGTGTCGCACAACAGACGGGGACGGAGCGCTCGCATGGCAGGACGGTTGCAGGACAAGGTTGCTCTGATCACGGGCGCGGGCTGCGTCGGTCCGGGCTGGGGCAACGGCCGCGCCACCGCGGTGCGCTTCGCGCAGGAGGGCGCGCGGATCTTTGCCGCGGACATCGACGCCAAGGCGATGGAAGAAACCGTGACACGGTGCCGCGAGGTGACGGAGCATATCGTCACCGGTCTCTGCGATGTGATGGACCACGAGTCGATCAAGGCAATGGTCGATGCCTGCATGAAGGCCTACGGCCGCATCGATGTTCTGGTGAACAACGTCGGCGGCTCCGCTGCGGGCGGACCGGTGGAGATGACGGAAGAAGCCTTCTCCCGCCAGTTCGATTACAATCTCAAGAGCGTGTTTCTCACCTGCAAGCACGTGCTGCCGATCATGGAGCGGCAGGGCGGCGGCGCCATCGTCAATCTCGCCTCCACCTCCGGCATCCGCTGGACCGGCTCCGCTCAGGTCGGATACGCGTCCACCAAGGCCGGCGTCATCCAGTTCTCGCGCGTCACTGCGGTGCAGTACGCGAAGAAGGGAATCAGGGTGAACACCGTCGTTCCCGGGCAGTTGCACACCCCGATGGTGGAGGTGCGCCTCGCCGGGCAGAGGACCGGCGGCGACGTGGAAAAGCTGCTGGAGACGCGGGTGAAGCGGATTCCGCTCGGCTTCATGGGCGACGGCCGCGACACTGCCAATGCGGCGCTGTTCCTCGCCTCGGACGAGGCGCGCTTCATCACCGGCACGGAGATCGTGGTGGATGGCGGAATGAGCGTCCGCTGCGACTGAGGTCGCGGGTGGCTTCCGGTTGCGCCTTCGCCTTTGGCCGCTGTATAGGTCGCGGCCAATGGCGAACCTGAGTAGGACATTTTCCGTTGCGCCCATGATGGAGAGTGATTTGAAATCAGATAGCTAGAGGGCGGCGTGTGCAGTTCAGAAGGCCTTTGCCAAGGCGTTTAACATCAGCGAAGCCGAACTCGCCATTGCAGCAAAGACGTTCGCTGAGTTCTCCGATGAATCTTATCCGCTTGGCGTCTGAATGCAGCAGCCAAGTGGAGCACATCTTTATATGCTCGCGGCGCTATAAAGTATCAGATAGCCAGTCAATATCGATTGTTCCGCCAAGAACCTCGATTGCCCTTGCAAGGTGGCCCCAATCCACACGTCGCGTTGTCTGCTGAAAATAGCGGCCCGTTTTTGCAAGTTTGTCGAGCTTTCGCCAAGTCCATCCTCGGAGTGCTGCCTGCTTGCGGACGATATCGATTGAAGGAATGCCGAGCGCATAAGGCTCTCTTTCTCCACGGATGAGACGAATATGCCTAGCCTTGCTGGTGATCTGATGCGATCTGAAATTTGGGAATGCTGCGGCAACCTCTGTGCGCGTGGCACCACGCAGATACAGTGCCCGGAGTTTTGTCACTTCAGGATTCGTCCAGATATGACGCCGGGTCACGACGCCGAGCGTTCTGGCGCGAGCTCTGATCGCATAGTATGAGCGCGATCGAAGGCGGTGCTGCACCTCAGCGTAGTTTGGATATAATGTTCCAACAATTCGATCTTCACGTGGTGACCACCTCGTGCCGCTGCTTGCTTGTTTGCGGAAGTATCTATTCATTCGGAATTCCAGACGACCGACAGTTGTCCCTCAAGCAACGCAACGGCTTTGCTGATTTTTCTCCAGTTGTTTTGGGTGGGTTGCCGAAGAAAGTAGTTACCTGTAGCGGAGAGGCAGGCCAGATCGCGCATGGTGAGTTTGGATGCGAAGGCTCGATTCCTGATTTCATCATATGCCTTGAAGTTATAGATCTTGGGCGATGTTCGCGGACGGTGCCAACCGCTATAGCTGGCTCTGGCCCAAATCTGCTTCTTTGTCTTGCTGGGAAGCAGGACCAAGATTTCATATATCGGTCGCCCTTGGCGGTACGGCGCTCTCATGCGCTTCAGGTCGCTTTCCGACCAGACTTGTCGCGATCGCGTTATTCGCAATCGAAAAGCTTTGCTTTTGATGGCACTAAGGCTGCGGCAGCGTAGGGCAGCACAGGCTTTGCAATAGTCGGGGTAGAAGCTGTGCAGACGTTTGATCTCGGCTTCCGTCCACAGTTTCTGCCCAGCGAGCGTTCTTCCGGATTTCGCCATCCGTCGGCGCAGACGCTCGGCAGAACGGGCGCCGGCAGCGAGCCAACTCAAGCGGGAATGCCCATGGCGATATGTTTGTGCGAGACCGGTTGGCATGCCTCGTCCTTACAACAAAGTTACAATCTATCCAGGATCGATTTCGCTACGATGACATTCGCAAAATCATTGTGGATATGAATTCAAAGTCGGCCGTGCAAAATGGTAATCTCCATGGGGAGGTCGCGTATTGAATTAACTAGAGAAATAATTGCGCGGCGGTGGCTTCTGGATATGCGGCGGCAGTCCTGAACCTGTCCGACGCTGAACCGACGAGATCTGCTCCATCGTCGATGTACTCCGGTTCGATCGTCCGGACAGGAGTGCGTTCTCGGATGTAGTCAGGCGTGTAACGACTTTTTGCCCAGTAGAGCGATGATCCGCTCGGCTATAGCCTCTTCCTCGATCTTGATCCCCGTTCTTGTCATAGCTGCGGTCAGCTCTTCATCCCATGAAGCGAGGACGGGCCGTCCATTGAGCGGTGCCGCCAGCTGAGGAGTGTTTTCGGCGGCGGCGACGTAGTCTGCCGCGGAGAAGTGCCACGGCACGGCGCCGTATTTCGTAATCACGTTATTGGCGATGGAAATTCCCGGCCAATCGTAATCGCCATGGTACCGTAAGTCTGCACCCGACGCCTTGAGTTGTTTGAGAATGGTCCGCTGCGCTGCGCCAAGGTGGCCGTCAACGCAAACCACCGGAGGACAAGCAGTCCCGAGCCGGTCGGCCAGGATGGCGACGAGGTTTGGATTCTCGCAGACTAGAATGGCTCTGCCCGCCACGGCCCAGTCCGGCGGCCGCCGCGCAAGAAGCCGAAGCGATGCGTATTGGGGTTCTCCGGAGGAGACCGGCAACCCACTGTACGGCACGTTCATGAACAGGGCAGGCTTGGCGAGTTCGTTTACCAGGACGCCGACTGCGGCCCACGTATCGCGGTCATCGCCTGTATCGGCTGAAGATCGATTTCGGAGCACCGAGAGCGTAAGAGTGGCGACGGGGCGGGCGCCATCGAGCCCGTGAGCGTCACCCAGAAGCTCAGCCGCGATTTGAGCGCGCGGGACACCTGCAGCGGGAAGCCGCATGAGGATGCCCTCGGTCTGCCTGCAGATGCCGGATGCAAGGTCCGATTGATTGCCGGACAGGCGCTTCAGGACGCCGAGGTTAAGCGGCGACGACAGATAGGCGATCAGATCCGTATGCGTGCAGCCGGCCAGAACGGATGCCCAGCTGTCGCGGATCCTGCTCAATTCGGTTTCGCGATGGACGATCGGACCGTCCAAACGTTCGAGCGCCGCCCGGAGGGATGTTGCGATTCCGGCGTCCGACAGCGCCCGATCGACTTCCGCGACGTCGATGGTGATCGAAGTGGCCACGCCGCCTTTGCGGCCGACCAAGGATGCGAGTGCGGCGCGTTCCGTTTCGTTCAGCTTGCCGACCTGGATCGACGGCAGCTTGCCGTCGGCCGGTCCGAGCTCGTAGCGCCGCCGCAGCCGAGCGCGCAGATCGGAAAGCTCTGCGCCGCCGATAATGCGGACAAGACGTTCGTCTGTGGCCGAGGTCATGCGCTACGGTTCAGCATCAGCCGTGCCGGCTCTTCCATCCTTGAGCGGGTCTTTCCGTTCCATTGCCAACGTGAGACGTGGATGGCGTCGAACTTGTCGTGTCTCTGAAGCTGGCAGATTGCGACGCCCGGCAGCGTCTTGTAGCAGGCCCACTCGCGTTCGCTCGTGATGACGAAATCCAGATCGAATTCGTGGATCAGGCCCATGCAGTGCGCCCGGACGCCGTCGTCGATGCCGGCATAGGCTTCGTCGAGCAGGACGAGGCGCGGCCGGGTGCTGTGCTCGTCGCCGTAGAAGCTCGCGACGGCCGCGAACATCGGAATGGTGAGGCCCAACGCGCGTTCGCCGCCGGAGGCGGGTTGCGAAATCGAGATCCATTTACCCATGGCGTTGCGCTCGACGACGAAGCGGTGCCATTGGCGGTAGTCGAGAGCGGAGGCAAGTTGCTCGCGGAGGCTGCTGCCGCCGGACTCCTCGGCTTTCAGCCGTTCTTCTTCGATGCGCCGCTGCAGCATGGCGCCAATCGCCTGGCGGTCCTTTTCGGTCCACAGATCGGCGTTCGTCTTGAGGAGGCGCTTGCGCGCGTCCTCCAGATCGGCGGGTGCGCCTTGCGCCTCAGTAAGCGGGATCCACCGCATGCGGAAGTAAGTGCCGGTTGAGGTCGGACGCTTTTCGATCTCGGCGTTGACCCTTTCCACGTACTGCTCGGCGTCCTGGATTAGATTGCGGATCTGGACGGACATCTCCGATTGGAGGTGGTCTTCCAGAATCTTCGTCTCGCTCTCCGTGAGCAAAGCGCGGCGCTGCGCGATCTCGCCCTCGACCTGGGCAAGGATCGCGGCAGGAGGCAGACCGGTTTTGTTCTGGACGGCGATCGTGACCACCAGACCGAATTCCCCGACGTTGCTGCTGTAGGGGACGTATCCGAGTTGCGCGAGCGCGTTCTGAAGTTCGACGAATTCGCCATAGATTTTGGACTGCAGACCTTCGGACTCGCTGTCGCGGATGTCGCTGAGCGCCTGATTCAGGTCTGCCGCCAGTCCTCGTGTCTCGTCCACCGTCCATGGCCGGCCGGTGTCGGGGAACGGTACGTTGGGGGCACCGGCGGCCATCAGGCCGGTCGATGCGAGCGCTTGCAGGCTGCTCGCGGCGCGCTGTCGTTCTTCGGCGCGTGCGGCCAATGTCCGAGTTGCAGATTCATGTGCGCCCCGAGCCTGGGTATGGGCGGCTACCGCGATGAGGCGGCGATTGTCCGTGCTCTCCACATCAGCCTTGGCGTCCTTAAGCCGGCTTTCGGCGCTCGCGAGGCGGCGTTCCCACTGTTCGGTTGTTACTCCCACGCTTTCTTTGAGCGCGTCATATACGGCGCGTGCCGATGTCGCCGATGTCGCCGCGCCTTTGACCTCCTCTGCCGCCGCATGATGGCGGCCGTGGGCGGTTTCCACACGTGCGTTAGACACGTGAACATTTTTTGCTGCGTGAATGGAATTCGAACAATGTTCGATAACGACGAGATGGGCGTCGCCGAGGGAATCGCAAGTCGTGCGCGCCTTTTCGAGAGCCCGCTTGTCGCACGGAAGATCCGTGTCGAGCGCCGCCTGCTCGGCGGACTTCTTGCATTCATTCAGAGCCCGGCGCGCGGCTGCGGTCTCGTTGGCTCGTGCTCCCGCGGTTTCAGTCGCCCGATGAAGATCGTTGGTTGCCGAGCGCACGCTTTCGTGGGTCTTGCGGAGATTGGCGTCCGGCGGGCACGTCTTTTCGATCCGGTCAATGGCCTCGGCAGTGGCTTTGTTGCTGCTTATCGCGGTTTCGAGGCCTTCGAGCCGCTCGCCGAGGCCCGCAGCTTCGGCTTCGAGCTCCTCGATCCTTCTCAATCTTGCTTTCTCGCGGGCGGAATGACCGATGTAGGTGGCGCGGGGTTTGTCCCACGTGCCTGAGAACGCTCCCAGGCGGAAGTGGCCGGTCGGGGACACCCACATCTCCGCTCCGTCGTCGGCTTCGGCACACGAGACCGCGCACAAGAAAGTCTCGATGGCATCCTGGACCGAAGGCTCGCCGCAGTGAACGAGCCAGTCGGCGAGGGTCCTTCCACTGACCAGAGGTCTGGTGACAAGCGAAACGTCGTGCTCCGTCTCGCCGACGAACATCCTGCCGTCCGGCAGTATCCACGCGTCGAGAAGTCCGGATGCCTCAAGCGCGGCTTCGAGACCGGCTCGAACGCCCTCGTCGGCGTCCGGCGCAAAGTCCACGGCCTGCCATAAGGCTTGACCCGGGCGGCCATCTCGATCGGCTTTGCGTGTGTGGGGGATCGGTGGACGCTCGAATGAGCCGGTTTTCAGATTCGCGATCTGCTTCCTCACGGAATCGAGTTCGGCGCGTGCGGCAACCTCCTGATGCGTCAGCTCGGCTAGCGCTTCGGTGACACGCCTGTATGACGCCCGGCACTTGGCGATGAGCTCGCGTGCTGCCGGGTTCTCATCTTCGAGGGAGTGCGCCCATGCGACGAGAGCATCCATGACGTCCTCGATCGCGATGGCCATCAGATGTCCGCAGCTCCCGAGATGGCGGCGCCAAGCGGCGGCGTGAGCTTCGATTTCGAGATTCAGCGCGCTATCCGCGGCAGCGAGCGCCTCGCTTGCCTGTTCCATTAGGCCGCGGGCCGCATTCTCGTCGCGCTCCGCGTTCGCTACCGCTGATATCTTGTTGTCGACTTCGCGTAGCTTCTCCACGACCGCATCGATGCTGCTTCTGCGTCCCCTGATGGCGGCCTGCAGATTGCCGCGTTCGGATTGGGGAGAGGCTGATCCATCGTGGGCGAGTTCGTCAGGCGACGCCGAATAGGCCTTCGCATGCTCGAACTGCGCGACCAGCCCGACGGATCTGGCGAGATTGAGAGCTGTGCGCCGGCTGACGGCAAGGGATTCCATCGTACCGTCGAGTTCGATCTTTGCCTTTTGCTGGTTACCGGATTCGGCCTTCAGATTGGCGGCCTCCGTTTCGGAGCGTTGCTCCGCTGAAGCGAGCCGCTTTTCGGCCTCTTCGGCCAGATTCCGTTTGGCCGCGAGATCGGCGGCCTTCAGTCCGTCGGGATGTTGAAGGATGCCCTTATAGGCCGCGTCCGCGGCTTCGGCGTCACGTTTCGCGGTGGTGTTGGCGGTCTCCGCCGCCGTCGACTCGTCACGAGCGGACGTCAGTTGCGCCGCAGCTTTGTTTGCCTCCGCACTCGCATCGTCGAATCTGGTTCTCGCGCCGCTCACCTCGCGTGCGAATGTCCGTATCCGCGAGCCCGCATAGCGGCGGTAGGTTCGTTCGAACTTTCCAATAGCGGCGTGGGCCAGCTCGTAGGATTTCAACTGGCTGCGGTCCTCTTCGAGGCGGCTCATGGCCTCCGCGATGGTGTCGATCATTTCGGCCGCCACCGGAGGAAGGGCGGCGGTAAGGGCGTTGGAAAGGCGCGCCTCGTCGGGAGTCTTCGTGAGCTGGGGATGGCGCAGCTGGATGAGCGTGTCGACCAGGATGCGGTAGCGCTCCTCTCCCAGATGGAACAGTCTTTGGTCGACGGCACGGCGGTAGTCGTCGGCACGCTCGAAGAAGTGACCGCCTTTGTCGGCGAGCTCTTCTTTCAGCTGTGTGCGGCGGAGCACGGCTCTTTCGGGCGTGATGAACGAGCAATCCCGACCGACTCGGTTTCCGTCAATGATGAAGAACCAGCTCTCCACGTTCGCGCGGTCTTCGACCGCTTCGAGTCCACACGCGAGAGTGACGAATTGGTTGTCGTCGTCCTCGTCGATGCGTCCGAATTCGACCCAGACATAGCCGATGCGGCGCTTGTGTCTTCCCATGAGGAGGTTCCACGCCATCTTCTTGGTCCGGTCGCCGTCCGGCTCCACGCGGAACGGGCTGAGATTGGCGTCGAAGAGAAGCGGCAGGGTGAGGGCGAGCAGCTTCGACTTGCCGGTGCCGTTGTTGCCGCGATACACGATGTGACCGTCGATGAACCAGAATTCTTCAACGTCGTAGAAGAATATCTCCACGACGCCAGCTCGCAGGGGCTGCCACCGCTTCTTGCCGGGAAGCGGCAGGGCGGGACCACTGCTTTGCGGACTGAACGGCAGAACCGAGGTCACTCGTCGGCCTCCTCGAAGGCGTCGAGCTGCTCTTGATCGTCACGGTGTTTGATGTCAGGTTCGCCGAGTTTGTAGCGGACCAGCGCCGGCAGCATCTCGATGCTGTCGCCGTCGACCGTGATGAGCTTGAGTTGACTGAGACGATGGATGGCCACCGCCGTCAGTTCGCGCGCGCCGGCTTCGCCCTGGGCACTGCGCCGCCAGTATCTGCCGTATCGCCCGGCCGACTCCGCCACGAATTTCTCGATCTGCAAGCGATCGGGAACGTCGTCGCCGGCATGGGCGAGGTGGTCGGCGACGAGGAGCGTGACATGGGCATCGGTGCCGTCCGCAGGCATCGCGACGTCGCTGCAGTTCCCGTCCGGGTCGCATAGCGCGAGGCCCTCGGAGCGGAGTTCGACGACGAGCCCGGTGCCGAGCGCGAGGCGGTTCGCCATCGCACCGCGCTGATTGATGAAGTACTGCATGTCGCTCTCCTCGACTGTACCGTCATACACGACGGGATCGTCGAGAAGACGCCTTGAGATGCGGTGCCGACTGACGTCGCGGCGGCCCTCGTCGGTCTCCGGCTGGAATTCCACCGTGATGGCCGAGATCCGATCGATGGTTATCTTCGGTGCTTCGTCCTCGGTCCATGTGGACGGCCCGCGCACGCATGCGAGAATGCTCGCAAGCGGTCCGCGATTGACGTCGTAGAGGACGTCGCGGGAGCGGTCTTCCGACTGCCCGGATTTGATGAACGACTCAGCGTCTCCATCGATGGCGTTGAGTACGCCGAGTGCGCCGAGTGCCACGCAGGCCGATGCAAGGTTGCGTCGGTCGTGGATGTCCGCCATGTCGAGAACGAAGCCGCGGCTGAGGAGATCGGCATCCTTTGCGAGGGACAGGATCCGGTCACCTAGGGCGGAAAGGGTGATCTGCGGGTCGCTGCGCGCGAGCACCGCGCACACCAGACAGAAGATAGCGTAGCGCCTGCGGTTGAAACTTTCCCACCCTCTCGTCGGATCGCTCGTGTCGCTCGGTCGCTTCCACAGCCTGGCGTAGTCGCGCTCCACACGCAGTGGCCATCCGGCCTCACGTGCGAACCACTCCCTGAGGTATGCGGAATGGCGTCGCACCAGGCGGAGAGCCTCTCTGGCCTCGGCGCTCGTGGGGGTCAGCAAGGGGCGCATCAGAAGCGCGCGAACGGCCTCCCTGCGCTCGGCATGTTCCTGCGTCTCCTGCTGGCGCAGTATCTCGCGTCCGCCGGGGCGGCCGGTCTGTGCGCGCGCTTTATCCCGCGTGGGCATGGCGGTGCTCATGCGGTATCCGTCGGCGTGATGGTGATGCGGTGGTCGCGGCCGCGGAACACGCCGTCTTCGGTGAAGATCTCGGCTTCCGTGTCCACGTCGAGCGGTTCAAGCCGGATGAGATAGAGACCGTCGTTGGATTGGATCTCGGTGATGTCATCGTCGTCGGCGGCCTTGGTCGCGATGGCTTCACCTAGGAGATCGAGGAAGAATCGGAATTCCTGAGAATTCAGCCGCCAAAGCTCCGAAAGGAGGAGAGGGCATCCGGTTGCGAACTTCTGCCTCGCTGCCTCGATCTGTGCGTGCTCTTCACCCACCTGTGCTTCGAGTTTCTTGCGACCGGCGCTTCGATCATGGACGTGGGGAAGCCGTCCGCGGGGCATGCTGTAGCCGGTCTCGCGGAGCCGGAGAGGAACGACGATCGACGGCGCCTTGTGCCACGGTATGATGCCCGTGACGTCCGCGGCGGCGGTGTTTTCGGCATAGTGACGCGCTGGATTGAGCGCGAATGCGGCTCGTGCGAGTCGGTGGGCGTCTTCGTCGCCGTCGCAATCGAGAAACCAGTGAGCAAGGCTTTTGAAGTCGGCCGAGCGGTCGCTGCGGCCACTTCGGCGTTCGTTGATCGCGATGATTGCTGCGAGCAGTTGCGGAATCGCGGCCCGGGCCCGGCTTCTGAGTTGTTCGCTCTGGGACCTCTCGCCGTTCGACCCGCCGACGAACCACATGCGAAGGCCGAGCCACCGCTCGTCCCACATCTTCAGCTCGGCTTCGTAGGCCTCCTCCTCCTCACCCGGAGGGGCATTGCGCGCTTGGCGGCGGGCGACCGACTGGAGCATCGCATCGATACGCAATTGAAGGGCATTGATGTCTTCCGAGATTGCTCCACTTCTGCTGACCAGGTCGCCGACGAATTGGCGGATGTAGTCGATGAGCCGTTGCTTGTAGTTCAGAACGGCGTCGATGTCGCCATCCTGCAAATCGACGCCTCGGAGGACGCCGGCCATGAAAGCCCGCGCGGTCTCGGCCATGTTGTTGAACACGGTCATCAGGCCGTTGAGGGTCTCGTAGATTTTGGCGATGTCGGGATCGTTGCTTCGCCCGAGTTGGATCAGCGTGACAAGGCTCTTGCCGATGTCCTCAAGCGCGACCGTCTGCAACTCGCCGCGGCGCTGCATCTCCTTGGCGAAGGCGCTCAGCGCCATCTCGACGGAGACGCCGCCCTTCGAAAGCCGGTAGAGCATGCGCCGGCGATAGAACCCACCCAGCGAGGTGACGCGCGAGTTGTCGGCCTGGCAGTCGAGATTACCCCACTCGCTCAGCTTGTCGAGAATGGCATCCAGTTCGGAAGCGGTCGGAGGCTCGCCAGGCCACTTTGCCTGCGTGAGGATTTCTGAAGGTCGCACGTAAAGCAGCAGCTGACGCTCAGCTGCTGCGCACACATCCAGGACGCACCGGTACAGCGCCGCATTGTCGGCGGTGATATGGCGGAAGAGGTCCTGATGCGTGGCGATCTCAAATTGACCGCTCATGCATGCCCCAAACCACGTGGAATTTCCACAATGGTGGCCCGCGGAGCCGCGTCCGTCAAAGAAAATCGGGTACTACGACTGCTAACGTGGTCGGCAGAATGTCTCACTTGGCTGATTCGGGGGAAGCGCGCGCTTAGCGCCCATCGCATCACCAGACACCATCGATGGGTGGACCAGATATATCGGTATTGATCGATCGTCGGCTCCCTCATCAAGGCAGCGCGCTCCACGTGACGGCGCCTTTGCTGCGTCGCCGAAACGGGACTGGGTGGACTCGGGCGGTCTTTGATCTGCGTGTGTGGTCTGCTCGCCGCTTTGAACCGTCGCGATTTGGAGACGGCAGCAAGAAAGTATCGGGTAAGCGCAAGATGTCCTCGATGGTTGCCGTTGGACCGCGATCTCTGAAGCGCTATCCTGGATCACCCCGTTGAGCCTCGCCAGTTCGGGTTGCCGTTGGACCGCGATCTCTGAAGCGCTATCCT